>JBDTNO010000079.1:0-13615 GCA_039933715.1 Betaproteobacteria bacterium | reverse complement strand
CGGGCGCGATCAAGGGCTGGGACCGGCGCAACCAGTTCTACTTCCAGATGCTGCAATCGCTCGCGAAGCACGCGGGCTTCGACCTCGAGCGCCCGTTTTCGCGTCTTCCCGAGCGCGTGCAGGCGCTGGTGTTGAACGGATCGGGCGACGAGAAGATCCCGTTCACCTACCTGTCGGAGCGCGGGCGCCCGCTCGTGCGCGAGCACGCGTTCGAGGGGATCCTCCCGAACCTCGAGCGCCGCTACCGCGAGACCGACAGCATGATGGTGCGCGAGGAGCTCGCCAAGTACCTGAACAGCAAGCCCTGTCCCGAATGCCACGGCACGCGCCTCAAGCGCGAGGCGCGCAACGTCAAGATCGGGCGCGACGGCGCGGCGCGCGCGATCTACGAGGTGTCGGCGTGGCCGCTCAAGGAGGCGTCGCGCTTCTTCTCGGAGCTCAGGCTCGAGGGGCACAAGGCCGCGATCGCCGAGAAGATCGTCAAGGAGATCGTGTCGCGCCTCGCGTTCCTCAACAACGTGGGCCTCGACTACCTCGCGCTCGACCGCTCGGCCGAAACGCTGTCGGGCGGCGAGGCGCAGCGCATCCGGCTCGCGTCGCAGATCGGCTCCGGGCTCACCGGCGTCATGTACGTGCTCGACGAGCCGTCGATCGGGCTCCACCAGCGCGACAACGACCGGCTGCTCACGACGCTCAAGCACCTGCGCGACCTCGGCAACAGCGTGATCGTCGTCGAGCACGACCACGACGCGATCCTGTCGGCCGACCACGTCGTCGACATGGGGCCGGGCGCGGGAGAGCACGGCGGGCAGGTGGTCGCGCAAGGGACGCCCGACGAGATCCGCCGCGCGCCGCATTCGCTCACCGGCCAGTACCTCGCCGGCCATCGCCAGATCCCGATGCCCGAGCGCCGTCACCGCCGCGATCCGTCGCGCGTGCTGACGCTCGCGGGCGCGAGCGGCAACAACCTGCGCGACGTCACGTTCGAGCTGCCGGTCGGGCTGTTCGTTTGCGTCACCGGCGTCTCGGGCTCGGGCAAGTCGACGCTCGTCAACGACACGCTCTACCATGTCGTCGCGCGGCACCTGTACGACAGCGCCGAGGAACCGGCGCCGTACGCGTCGATCGACGGGCTCGACCATTTCGACAAGGTCATCAGCGTCGACCAGAGCCCGATCGGCCGCACGCCGCGATCGAATCCCGCGACCTACACCGGGCTCTTCACGCCGATCCGCGAGATGTTCGCGCAGGTGAAGGAGTCGCGCGAGCGCGGCTACGGCCCCGGACGCTTCTCGTTCAACGTGAAGGGCGGGCGCTGCGAGGCGTGCCAGGGCGACGGCCTCATCAAGGTCGAGATGCATTTCCTGCCCGACGTCTACGTGACGTGCGACGTCTGCCACGGGCAACGCTACAACCGCGAGACGCTCGAGATCCGCTACAAGGGCAGGAACATCCACGAAGTGCTCGCGATGACGGTCGAGCAGGCGCACGCGTTCTTCGAGCCGGTTCCCTCGGTCGCGCGCAAGCTCGCGACGCTGCTCGACGTCGGCCTCGGCTACATCACGCTCGGCCAGTCGGCGACCACGCTCTCGGGCGGCGAGGCGCAGCGCGTGAAGCTCGCGCTCGAACTGTCGAAGCGCGACACCGGGCGCACGCTCTACATCCTCGACGAGCCGACGACCGGGTTGCATTTCCACGACATCGAGCTCCTGCTCACGGTGCTGCACCGGCTCCGCGACCACGGCAACACGGTCGTCGTGATCGAGCACAACCTCGACGTCATCAAGACGGCCGACTGGATCGTCGACCTCGGCCCCGAAGGCGGCGCCGGCGGCGGTCTGATCGTCGCCGAGGGGCCGCCCGAAGCGATCGCGAAGGCGTCCGGGAGCCACACCGGGCGATATCTCAGGCCGGTGCTGGAGGCCAACGCGCGGCGCGCCGGCAAGGATGCGCGCGACGACGTCGCCGCGAAGTCGGGCCGCGGCCGCAAGGTGTCGAGCGACCTCCTGGGCTGACGGCCCGCGGGGTCGCGCCGCGGCGGGAATGCGCGGCGTTTGATCTGGGTCATGGCGGCGGCGCCAGGGCGGCGCGACCATCGCGGGATGGCCGCCGGACCTTCGTTCGATGCCGCGCTGCTCCGCCGCTACGACCGGCCGGGCCCGCGCTACACGTCCTATCCCACGGCCCCGCAATTCTCGACGGCGTTCGGGGAAGCGGCGCTGCGCGATGCGGCGCGCGAGAGCAACGGCGATCCGATACCGCGCCCGCTCTCGATCTACGTGCACGTGCCGTTCTGCGAGAGCCCGTGCTTCTACTGCGGCTGCAACCGGATCATCACGCGCGACAAGACGCGCGCGCGCGCCTACCTCGACCGGCTGCATCGCGAGATCGCGATGACGGCGCCGTTGTTCGACGCCGATCGCGAGGTCGTGCAACTGCACCTCGGGGGCGGCACGCCGAACTTCTTATCCCCCGCGGAGCTTCGCGAGCTGGTGGACGCGTTGCGTCGCCGCTTCCGGTTCAGCGCCCGGCGCGATGCCGACCTGTCGATCGAACTCGACCCGCGCTTCGTCGCCCCCGACGCGATCGTCGAGATCGCGGCGATCGGCTTCAACCGCGCGAGCCTCGGCGTGCAGGACTTCGATCCGGCCGTGCAGGCGGCCGTCAATCGCGTGCAGGGCGTCGAGGAGACGCTGGCGGCGATCGACGCATGCCGCCGCGGCGGCATGCGCTCGGTCAACGTCGACCTGATCTACGGACTGCCGAAGCAGACGCGCGCAGGCTTCGCGAAGACGCTCGCCACCATCGTCGCGGCCGCCCCGGACCGTTGCGCGGTCTACGGCTACGCGCACCTGCCGCACCGGTTCAAGGCGCAGAAGCAGATCGACGCGGACGACCTGCCCACGGCCGAGGCGAAGCTCGGTTTGCTCGAGCTCGCGATCGACGCGCTCACCGCCGAAGGCTACGCCTATATCGGCATGGACCACTTCGCGCGGCCCGACGACGACCTCGCGCTCGCGCAGGCGCGCGGCAGCCTGCACCGGAACTTCATGGGGTACACGACGCACGCGGACAGCGACCTGATCGGGCTGGGCGTCAGCGCGATCAGCCACGTCGGCGCGACCTACAGCCAGAACGCGCGCGACCTTGCGGCTTGGCAGGCCGCGATCGACGGGGGCCGCCTGCCGGTGTTCCGCGGCATGCGCCTGACCGAGGACGACCAGCTCCGCGCCGACCTGATCCAGCGGCTGATGTGCCAGGGCGAGGTGCCGATCGGCGCGCTCGAGCGCCGCTACGGCATCGTCTTCGCCACCTATTTCGCCGATGCGCTCGACCGGATGATGCCGCTCGTCGAGGACGGGCTGGTGCGGATCGGCGAGGGCCGGTTGCAGGCCACTTCGCGCGGCCGGCTGCTGGTGCGTAACATCGCGATGTGCTTCGATCGTTATCTCGACCGGCCGGGAACCCCGGTCACGTTCTCGCGCGCTATCTGATCTCGTCCTCCGGGTGGCGGGCATGAGCCGGCCGGTGTTCCCGTACGCCGACGCGAGCACGCTCGCCGACGACGGCGACCTCCTGCGCTTCTGCTCGACCTGCGCGTTCTCGCTGGCCTGCCGTGCCGAGGGTCTCGACAAGCAAGAGCTCCTCGACCTTCACATGCTGGTCGAGCACGTCGGGCCGTTCGCGGCGGGCGACCACGTGTTTCGCGAGGGCGAGCCGTTCGACGCGATCGCCGCGGTGCGCGCGGGCACGGTGAAGACCTACGTCGTCGAGCGCGACGGGCAGGAGCATGTGCTCGGTTTCTACCTGCCGGGGGAGGTGATCGGGCTCGATGCGATCGACGGAATGCGCTACCCCTGCAACGCGGTCGCGCTGGACACGGTGTCGTTGTGCCGGTTCTCGTTCCCGCGCCTGGCCGAGCTCGCGACGCGCCTGCCCGGCCTCCAGCAGCATTTGTTCCGCCTCATGAGCCGCGACATCGGCAAGGCGATGCGGCTCGCGGGCGACTGGAGCGCCGATCAGCGGGTCGCGGCATTCCTGCTCGGACTCTCGCGGAGGCTGTCCGCGCGCGGCTACTCGTCCCGCCGGTTCCAGCTGACGATGGCGCGGACCGACATCGGCAACTACCTGCGCCTCGCGCCGGAGACGGTCAGCCGCGTGCTCAAGCGCTTCCAGGACGACGGGCTGATCGCCGTCGACCGGCGCGACGTCGAGCTGACCAGCGTCGCGGCGCTCGAGGCGCTCGCCGCGCCGATCCGCGGAAACTGATGGACGGCTGACCTGGGTCACGGCGCGCGCGACCGCGCTGGCCCACGATCGAGCGCATGTCTCCTCGAGGGATGCTCGATGGATACGACCCGCCGGCTGGGCTCGGCCTTGGCGCCTTGCTGATCGCGGGCTTCGGCGTCCTGCCGTGGATGGAACGCGACATGCACCAGCAGATGCCGCCAATGCCCGAGCGCGTCGTCGCGAGCAACGGACAGGTCGTGTTCACGCGCGTGGACATGGAGTCCGGCCGCCAGGCGCGGCAGAGCATCGGCGGGCCGCGGGGCCCCCGAGTTCGTGCCCGACCGGTTCGCCCGGCAGGCCCCCCCTCGCGCATCGTCGTGACGCCGCGCGCGGACGGCCAGCCGGGCTGAAGCGATGCTCGCCTGCTATCACGAGATCAAGGCGGTGCACGTCGCGACCGTGATCGCGAGCGGCGTGGTGTTCATGCTGCGCGGCGTTCTCGTGCAGTCCGGCGCGCAACGCTTCGCGATGGCGCCCCCGCTGCGTTACGCGAGCTACGCGATCGATACGGCGCTGCTGGCCGCGGCGCTGATGCTCGTGTCGATCCTGCCGCGCGCCGCGTTCGCCAACCACTGGCTGACGCTCAAGCTCGTGCTGCTGTGCGCGTACGTCGCGCTCGGCAGCGTCGCGCTGAAACGCGGGCGCGGCCCGCGCGCGCGCGCGGTCGCGTTCGTCGCGGCGCTCGCGACCTACGGGGCGATGGTCGGGATCGCGCGCGCCCATCACCCGCTCGGATGGCTGCGCGCGCTGGCCGGGTGATTCGCGCGGCGGCTTGACCCAGATCACCGCCGCCGTGAAGCGAACGGCGTAATCTGACGCCAACATTCAAGCTCACCTGCAAACGAGGAATCCATGACCAAGCTCGGGCTTTCGATCGCGGCGGCCGCCCTCCTGGCGGTCGCGGGATGCAATCCGGCCGATCACGCCGCGGGGCCCGCCACGGGACAGGCCGCTTCCGAAGCCAAGTCGACCGGCGGCTCCAAGAGCGGCGACTTCGGCCCCCCGCAGGGCGAGCCCATCAAGGCCGTCCTCACCAGCCCACCGATGGTGCCTCCGCCGACGCAACGCACCGCGCCGGCGAAGGTGATCGTCGAGCTCGAAGTGATCGAGAAGGAGATGCCGATCTCCGAAGGCGCCACCTACACGTTCTGGACGTTCGGCGGGACCGTGCCGGGCAGCTTCATCCGCGTGCGGCAGGGCGACACCGTCGAGTTCCACCTGAAGAACGCGCCGGACTCGAAGATGCCGCACAACATCGACCTGCACGGGGTCACCGGTCCGGGCGGCGGCGCCGCCTCGAGCTTCACCGCGCCGGGCCATGCGTCGCGCTTCACGTTCAAGGCGCTGAACGCCGGCCTGTACGTCTATCACTGCGCGACCGCGCCGGTCGGCATGCACGTCGCCAACGGCATGTACGGATTGATCCTGATCGAGCCGCCGCAGGGGCTCGCGAAGGTCGACCGCGAGTACTACGTGATGCAGGGCGATTTCTACACGACCGGCAAATACCGCGAGAAGGGCCACCAGGGCTTCAACATGGAGAAGGCGATCGACGAGAACCCGACCTACGTGCTGTTCAACGGCAGCGAAGGCGCGCTCGCGGGCGACAAGGCGCTGACGGCCAAGACCGGCGAGAGCGTTCGCCTTTACGTGGGCAACGGCGGCCCGAACCTCGTGTCGAGCTTCCATGTCATCGGCGAGATCTTCGACAAGGTCTGGTACGAGGGCGGCACGCACTTCCAGGAGAACGTGCAGACGACGCTGATCCCGGCCGGCGGCGCCGCTATGATGGAGTTCCACGTCGAGGTGCCGGGCAGCTACGTGATCGTCGACCACAGCATCTTCCGCGCATTCAACAAGGGCGCGCTCGCGATCCTCAAGGCCGAAGGCGAGGAAGTGAAGGCGATCTACTCGGGCAAGGAGGTCGACGAGACCTACCTCGGCGATCGCGCGTTGCCGAACCTCGCGGCCGTCACGGTCGCGGCGAAGGCGGCCAAGGCCGGCGCGCTGACGGTCGACGAGCAGGTCAAGGCCGGCCAGGCGTTGTTCACCGGCACCTGCTCGACCTGCCACCAGGCCAATGGCCGGGGCCTGCCCGGCGTGTTCCCGCCGCTCGCGAAGTCCGACTATTTCGCCAGGAAGCCGGAACGCATCGCCGACGCCGTCCTGCACGGGCTCACCGGGCCGGTGACGGTCAACGGCACCGTCTACAACTCGGTGATGCCGCCGATGAGCCAGCTCACCGACGACGAGATCGCCAACCTCGCGACCTACGTGCTCAACAGCTGGGGCAACCCGGGTGGGCGCGTGACCAAGGCCGAAGTCGCGAAGCGTCGCGCCGAGGCGCCGAAGGCCGTGGCGTCGACCCACTAGGCGAACCGGGATTCGCGATGCGCGCGTTGCCGATCGCCTGCGTGGTCGCCTGCCTGCTGCCGCTCGCGGCGTGGGCGGGCGATGACGATCGCTACGTCCGGATCCCGGGCGGAACGTTCACGACCGCGCTCAAGTACGAGGACGCGCGCGGACCGGCGCCGGTCGCCGCGTTCGCGATGATGAAGCGACCCGTCACCAATGCGGAGTTCCTCGCGTTCGTCAAGTCGAAACCCCTGTGGGCGAGCGATCGTGCACCGTCCGTCTTCGCGGGACCCGGCTACCTCGATCATTGGGCCGAGCCGCGGCGACTCGCGTCGTCCGTGCAGCGCGTGCAGCCGGTCACGCGCGTGAGCTGGTTCGCCGCCAACGCGTATTGCGAAGCGGAGGGTGCGCGCCTTCCCCGCTGGATCGAATGGGAATACGTCGCCGCCGCCGACGCCACGCGCCGCGACGCGCGGAGCGACCCCGCGTGGCGCGAGCGGATCCTCGGCTGGTATGCCCGCCCGTCCTCGCATGCGCTGCCGCGGGTCGGCGCCGAGCCGGCCAACGCCTACGGCGTGCAGGACCTGCACGGCGTCGTGTGGGAATGGGCCGACGACTATTCGGCGCTGCTGGTCTCGGGGGACAACCGGGACCAGGGCGATCCCGACCGCGCGCGCTTTTGCGGAGCGGGCGCGCTGTCGATGGACGACCGCGACAACTACGCGGTGCTGATGCGGGTCGCGATGCTGTCGTCGCTGCAGGGTCGCGACGTGACCAGGAACATGGGATTCCGTTGCGTGAAGGACGCTCGATGAGAACGATGTTGCTGCCGTGGCTCGCCTGGTTCGCGTTGGCCGTTCCGGCGCAGGCGGCGACGGTGCCGCTGCCCGCGGATTCCGTCTATCAATCCGGCGCGCAGCTCACCGACGCGCACGCGCGCCGCTTCGCCTGGCGCGAGGACCGCGGCCAGGCGCGGATCGTCACGATGCTCTACACGTCGTGCAAGTTCGTCTGCCCGATGATCGTCGATACGGCGATGGCGATCGAGCAGCAGCTGACGGCCGACGAACGCGCGCAACTTCGCGTGACGATGATCAGCCTCGACCCGGCCCGCGACACGCCAGAGGCGCTCGCGAACATGGCCCGCGAGCGCGGGATCGACACGGCCCGCTGGACGCTCGCGCGGCCCCAGCCGAAGGACGTGCGCAGCATCGCGGGACTGCTCGGCGTGCGCTACCGTGCACTGGCGGACGGCGAGTTCAACCACACGACCGTGCTCGTGCTGCTGGACGCGGACGGGCGGATCGTCGCGCGCACCGAGCGCGTCGGCGCCCGACCCGATCCGGCGTTCGTCGCCGCGGTGAAGCGTACGCTCGCGCATTGAGTCGTCGGCAGGGCGAAGCGCCGACGCTTACGCGAGCGACGGGAGCGCCGGGGACACGCCTCGACCACCGTGCCCTGATGACACGAATCGGAGGCTTATCGTAAGATCGCGCGATCCGGCATGCCCGGTGCGGTTGACCGCGCGGTGGCGAGCCGCGCGATCACGATGGACTTTCCCGCCGAACCGCCTCTCGCGCTCCGACCGGTCAACGCGCCTGGCGCGGTGCCGCTCGGAACGACGGGACGCCGCCGCCACGCTTTCTCCCGACTCGTACTCGCCGGCGCGATCGCGGCGCTGGTCGCCGCGCCGCTTCCCTTGCAGGCGCAGCCGTCGCCCACGACCGAACCGGCGCGAACGCCGCCCGGTCGCCCCAAAGTGTGCCTGGTCCTGTCGGGGGGCGGCGCGCGCGGCGCCGCGCACATCGGCGTGCTGAAGGTCCTCGAGGAGATGCGCGTGCCGGTGGATTGCATCGCCGGCACGAGCATGGGCTCGCTCGTCGGCGGCGCCTACGCGAGCGGAATGTCGCTGCCTGAGATGGAAGCGCTGATCAAGACGATCACGACGAGCCTGCTCTTCCACGAGAGCCCGCCGCGCCAGGAGGAGACGGTCCGGCGCAAGGAGGACGACCGCTCGGTGCTGTTCGGCCTCGAACTGGGCCTGCGCGACGGCGAGTTCCTGCTGCAGAAGGGTGTAGTCAGCGGGATCCAGCTCGAAGCGGTGCTGCGGCGCCTCTCCAAGATCCAGGGCTCGCCCCGTTTCGACGACCTGCCGATCCCGTTCCGCGCGGTGGCGACCGACCTCGTTAACGGGCGCGCTGTCGTGTTCGACCGTGGCGACCTGCCGCGCGTGATGCGCGCGAGCATGTCGGTCCCGGGCGCGATCGCGCCGGCGCAGATCGGCGACCTCCTGCTCGTCGACGGCGGGCTCACCAACAACCTGCCGGTCGACGTCGCGCGCGCGATGGGCGCGGACATCGTGATCGCGGTCAACCTCGGCACGCCGCTGATGAAGCGCGAGCAGCTGGGCTCGGTGCTCGGCGTCACCGGCCAGATGATCGGCATCCTCACCGAGCAGAACGTGCGCGCGTCGCTCGGGATGCTCCGTCCGACCGACATCCTGATCGAGCCCGCGCTCGGCAACTTCTCGGCTGCGGACTTCGATCACCTGCCTTCGACCGTGCCGATCGGCGAGGCGGCGACCCGCGCGGCGGCCGCGCGACTCTCGCCGCTCCGGAGCGCTACGCGGAGCTTCGCACGCGACAGTCCGCTCCACCCGCCGCGGTCGGCGGCGTCATCGGCGGGATCGAGTTCCCGGGGCTGGTGCGGACCAACCCCGAGGCGTTGCTCTCCTACCTGCAGATGAAGCCCGGCGATCCGATCGACCAGGACCAGATCGACCGCGACCTGCGGCGGCTGTACGGGTCGGGCGACTTCGAGCACGTCGACTACCAGATCGTCCAGCAGGCCGGCAAGCAGATCGTGTCGATCACCGCGATCGAGAAGTCCTAGGGGCCCGATTACCTGCGCTTCGGGCTCGGCCTGCAATCCGACTTCAAGGGCGCGAACTCGTTCAACCTGGCCGCCAGCTACCGTCGCACCTGGGTGAATACGCTCGGCGCCGAGTGGCGCACCGACCTCCAGATGGGCCAGGTCGGCTTCCTGACGAGCGAGTTCTACCAGCCGCTCGGCACGCGCAACGGTCTCTTCATCGCGCCTCGCGCGACGCTGGCGCGGCGCAACCTCGACATTTATCAGGGCTCGGACCGCATCGCGCGCTACGACATCACCAGCTACTACGGCGGCCTCGACCTCGGCGCCGCGTTCACGCGCTACGGCGAGATGCGCTTCGGCGTCATCGTCGGTCGCTCGCGCGCGACGCTCGACACCGGTCCGCCCGAGTTCGAGCCGTCGCCCAACAACGTGCCGCGCGGCGCGTTCACGTTTCGCGCGCTCGTCGACCAGCTCGACAGCGCGAACTTCCCGCGCGAGGGCTTCGCCGCGTCGCTCGACGTCATCGCGTCGACGAAGGCGCTCGGCGCGCGCGACGAGTACGTGCGCTGGGACGTCAGCGCCGTCGGCGCGTACTCATGGGGCCGGCACACGCTCTCGCCAGTGGTCCGCAGCGCGGGCGCGGCGTCGGGCGACACGCTGCCGGCGTACGACCTCGTCCAGTGGGGCGGCTTCCTGCAGCAGTCGGGCCTTCCCGCAGGGGCTTTGCTGGGGCAGCGACTCGACTTCGGCCGTCTCGTCTATTTCTACAAGCTGCAGGACCAGAAGCTGATCGACGGCCTGTACGCGGGCGCGTCGGTCGAGGTCGGACGCATGGAACGCCCGCTCGTGCCGGGGAACCTCACCGGCACGCTGCTCTCGGGCGCGGTGTTCTTCGGGGCCGACACGCCGGTCGGGCCCGTCTACATCGGCTATGGCGTCGCGACCGGCGGCAATCGCAGCGCGTACCTGTTCGTCGGTCGGCCGTAGCCCGCGACCCGGTCCGCGTCCGACGATCGGGGGAACGATGGCGCGAGCCCCCTGTAAGCATCCCGCGTCCGCAACGGCCTATCCGCGCCGCAGGCCCGCGTCAAGACGCCGTCATGACCGACCGTCGCCGCTTCGTGCTCGCCCTGCCCGCGCTCGCCGCGAGCGCATCCGCGTTCGGCGCGACGTCGCAGGAGTGCGACGGGTTCACGCCCGTCCGCGAGGCCGAGACATCGCCGGACGAGGCGCTTGCCATGCTGAAGCAAGGCAACGCCCGCTTCGTGGGCGGCCGCACCATCAACTGCGACCTTCTGGAACAGCTGCGCGACACCAAGCGGGGCCAGGCACCGTTCGCGGCGGTTTTGGGCTGCATCGATTCGAGCGTGCCACCGGAGCTCGTGCTCGACCAGCGCATCGGTGACATCGTCTGCGCCCGCATTGCCGGAAATTTCATCAACGACGACATCATCGGCAGCCTCGAATTTTCGACCAAGCTCTCCGGCGCGCCGCTGATCGTCGTACTGGGGCACACGGAATGCGGTGCGATCAAGGGCGCGGTCGGCGGCGTGAAGCGCGGCTACCTGACAGCGATGTTGCGGAACTTCGCGCCAGCGATCAAGGCGGTGCGCACGCCATCGGACCCGACGTCGAAGAACGCCGCGTGCGTGCAGGTCGTTGCCGACGCCAACGCGAAGATCGCGTCGACGCAGCTCGCATCGCGCAGCGAAGTGCTGCGCGCGCTGGTGGATCAGAAGCGGCTTCGGATCGTCGCGGCGATCCACGACGTCGCGACCGGGCGCGTGACGTTCGTCGGATAGCCCGGCTCTCCGGCGGGCGGCGGCCAACAGCTATGCTTGCCGGATGTCTCTGGTCACGCTCAAGGACGCGGAGCTCGCGTTCGGCCTTCAGCCGCTGCTGGATCGCGCGAACCTGACGGTCGCGGATGGCGAGCGGCTCGGACTCATCGGCCGCAACGGCACCGGCAAGTCGTCGCTGCTGGCGGTCATCGCCGGCGAGCGCGACCTGGACGACGGGGAGGTCAGGCGCCGCGACGGGTTGAACGTCGTCCTGGTCGAGCAGGAGCCCTCGTTGGCGGCCGCCTCGACGTTGCGCGAGAGTCTCGCGGTGCGCGGACATCTCGAACGCATGCCGGACGAGCGCGCGCGCTGGCGGGTGGAGGCGCGGCTCGTCGAGTTCCTGCATCGCTTCGGGCTCGACGAGGCGATGGCGCCGGAACACTGTTCCGGAGGAGAGCGCAAGCGCGCGGCGCTCGCCCTCGCCCTCGCGCGTGAGCCGGACCTGTTGCTGCTCGACGAGCCGACGAATCACCTCGACATCGACGCGATCGCGCAGCTCGAGGAGGTGGTGCGCAAGCTTCCCGCCGCGATCGTCATCACGCACGATCGCGCGTTCCTCGACCGGGTCGCGACGCGCATCGTCGAGCTGGACCGCGGCCTGTTGCGGTCGTACCCCGGCAACTTCGCCGCGTACCAGACGCGGAAGACGGTGGAACTCGCGACCGAGGAAGTGATGACCCGCAAGTTCGACAAATACTGGGCGCGCGAGGAGGTGTGGATCCGCAAGGGCGTCGAGGCGCGCCGTACGCGCAACGAAGGCCGCGTCCGACGGCTGGACGCGCTGCGGGACGAGCGGATCGCTCGGCGCAAGCGACTTGGCGACGTCAAGCTGACGCTGGACGCGGGCGAGCGCTCGGGGAAGCTCGTGGCCGAGCTGACGAACGTCACCAAGCGCTTCGACGGACGGCCGATCGTGCGCAACCTCACGACGCAGGTGATGCGCGGTGATCGGCTCGGGCTGATCGGCCCAAACGGCGCGGGAAAGTCGACGCTCCTGAAGCTCATCCTGGGTGAGGTCGAGCCCGATGAGGGACAGATCCGCCGCGGCACGAAACTCGACGTCGCGTATTTCGACCAGTTGCGCGAACAGCTCGACGAATCACGCACGCTCATCGAAACGGTCAGCCCCGGATCGGAGTGGGTCGAGATGGGCGGGCAGCGCCGCCATGTGTTGTCCTATCTCGGCGATTTCCTGTTTCCGCCGCAGCGCGCGCAGGCGCCGGTGGCGACCCTCTCGGGAGGCGAGCGCAACCGGCTGCTGCTCGCGCGGCTGTTCGCCAGGCCCGCGAACCTGCTGGTTCTCGACGAGCCGACCAACGACCTCGACATCGAGTCGCTGGAGCTACTCGAGGATACGTTGCAGTCCTACGGCGGGACGCTCCTGCTCGTGAGCCACGATCGCGCGTTCCTCGACAACGTGGTGACGCAAACGCTGGTCGCGGAAGGAGATGGCGTCTGGCGCGAATACGCGGGCGGCTACAGCGATTGGCTCACGCAGCGGCCGGCCGCGCGGTCCGACACGCAAGCACCGCAAAAGGCGGAACCCGCGACGCCACGCACCGGGCGTGCGGCGAAGCCCAAGCGGACGTTCAAGGAAACGCGGGAGATCGAGGCGCTGCCGGGCGAAATCGAGGCGCTCGAAGCCGAGCAGCATGCGCTGTCGCAACGGATGTGCGGGTCGGACTATCACCAGCACCCGGCGGAGGCGCTGAGGGCGGATCGCCAGCGCGCCGAAGCGATCGAGCATCTGCTCGCGCAGAAGTTCGAGCGCTGGGCGGCGCTCGACGCCAAGCCGGATCGGTAGGCGGGCGACGCGCCCGTCCTCCATCGCAGGCGAAGGCGCCGCGCGCTTTTCCCGCGCGCCTACGAAGCCTGCGCGCCGGTGTTCTCGTTCGGGCTTTCGGGCGCGGCCTGCGTGATCGCCGCGAGGATGCCGCGCAGGAGCGCCGTCGGCGTCGGCGGGCAACCGGGCACCTCGACGTCGACCGGGATCACGTTCGACACGCGGCCCATGGTCGCGTAGCTCTCTCCGAAAATACCGCCCGTGCAACCGCAGTTCCCCACGGCGACGACGAGCTTGGGCTCGGGCGTCGCGTCGTAGGTGCGCCGGAGCGCGATCGCCATGTGCTTGCTCACCGGGCCGGTGACGAGCAGGAGGTCGGCGTGCCGCGGGCTCGCGACGAACCGGATGCCCATGCCCTCGATGTTGTAGTACGGGTTGCCGAGCGCGTGGATCTCGAGCTCGCAGCCGTTGC
>JBDTNO010000078.1:0-13761 GCA_039933715.1 Betaproteobacteria bacterium | reverse complement strand
CTCAGACTCAGTCCGGATGAACACAAACAACCTATTGAAGCATCACACCTAGGGCAGGACCGGCAATGCCTCGAGACCGGTGCTCTCCGGGAGGCCGAACATCAGGTTCATGTTCTGGATCGCCTGTCCCGCCGCGCCCTTGACGAGGTTGTCCTCGACGACGAGCACCCGCGCGAGATCGGTGCCTTCGGGACGGTGCACGGCGATGCGCAGCATGTTCGACGCGCGCACCGAGCGCGTGTCCGGCGCGGAGCCCGCGGGCATCACGTCGACGAACGGCTCGCCCGCGTAGCGTTTCTCGTAGAGCGCCTGCAGGTCGACGCCGGGCTTCGTGAGCGTCGCGTAGAGGGTCGCGAAGATGCCGCGGATCGCGGGCGTCAGGTGCGGCGTGAAGACGAGCGACACCGGCGTCGTCGAAGCGGCCGCGAGACCTTGCGCGATTTCCGGATGGTGGCGATGGCCTTTCACCGCATACGCGGCGAAGTTGTCGGAGGCTTCGGCGAACAGCAGGTTGAGCTCGGCCTTGCGCCCCGCGCCCGAGACGCCCGACTTGCAGTCGGCGATCATGTGGCGCGTGTCGATCGCGCCGGCCTCGACGAGCGGAAGAAAGCCGAGTTGCACGGCCGTCGGGTAGCAGCCGGGATTGCCGACGATGCGCGCTTTGCGGATCGCCTCGCGGTTCACTTCCGGCAGCCCGTACACGCTCTCGGCGAGGAGGTCCGGGCACGCATGCGGCATCCCGTACCAGCGCTCGAACACCGCCGGGTCCCTGAGGCGGAAGTCGGCGGCGAGGTCGATGATCTTCACGCCGGCGCCGACGAGCTCGCGCGCCTGCGCCATCGCGACGCCGTGCGGCGTCGCGAAGAACACGAGATTGCATTGCGCGAGGCCGGCCTTGTCCGGCTCGACGAACGTCAGCGCGTCGTAGCGGCGACGCAGGCTCGGGAACAGGTCGACGACGCGCGTGCCGGCGTCCTTGCGCGAGGTGATCGCGCGCACGCGCACCTCGGGATGCTGCGCGAGCAGGCGGAGCAGCTCGACACCCGTGTAGCCGGTGCCTCCGACGATGCCGACGTCGATCATCATGCCTCCGTCATAAGACGTAACGATTCTAGCAATTCTGCCGTCGGGGGTCAGGTTCGTGAACGCGGCTCACGAACCCGACCCCGAGAATGAAAAGGCCGCCTGACGGCGGCCTTGCGGGTGGGGCTACGCCCGAACGCGGTCAGCGCTTGCTGAACTGCTTGCGCCGTCGCGCCTTGTGGAAGCCGACCTTCTTGCGCTCGACCTCGCGCGCGTCGCGCGTGACGAGCCCGGCCTTCGAGAGCACCGGCTTCAGCTGCGCGTCATAGTCGATCAGCGCGCGCGTGATGCCGTGGCGCACCGCGCCGGCCTGGCCGGACTCGCCGCCGCCGATGACGTTGACCATCACGTCGAACGTCGTCTGGTGATTGGTGAGCGTGAGCGGCTGGCGCACGACCATGCGGCCGGTCTCGCGCGCGAAGAACTGGTCGACCGGCTTCTCGTTGACGACGATCTTGCCGGTGCCTTGCTTCATGAACACGCGGGCGACCGACGTCTTGCGCCGTCCCGTGCCGTAGTAGTAGTTGCCGATCATGTCAGGCCTTGGTGACGACGAGGGGCTTGGGCTGCTGCGCCGTGTGGGGATGTTCGGGGCCCGCGTAGCACTTGAGCTTCTTGATCATCGCGTAGCCGAGCGGGCCCTTGGGAAGCATGCCCTTGACCGCCTTTTCGAGCGCGCGGCCGGGGAAGCGCTGCTGCATCTCGCCGAACGTCGTCGTCCGGATGCCGCCCGGGTAGCCCGTGTGGCGGTGGTACAGCTTGGTCTCGACCTTGGTGCCGGTGACCTTGAGCTTCTCGACGTTGGTCACGACGATGAAGTCGCCCGTGTCCATGTGCGGCGTGAAGATCGGCTTGTGCTTGCCGCGCAGACGCAGCGCGATCTGGCTCGCGAGGCGGCCGAGCACCTGGTCGGTTCCGTCGATCACGTACCAGTCCCGGCGGATGTCGTCGGCCTTGGCGGAGTAGGTTTTCATGGGCGGGATGCGGAGAACAGGCGGCAGGAGCAAAGTCTTGAAGTGTAGTACGGGAACGAGGTTCCGGTCAATGCGGGAGCGGGGACCGGCTGGGGGGCGGGAGGGTCGTCCCCGGCGCCACGGAACTGGTCGGTGCGGAGCCCTTGTTGCCGCGGCGCAACAAAATCAATGGGCCGATAAAAAAAGCGCGGTGCCGAGCACCGCGCTTGAAGATTCCATCCTAGAAGGAGGAGGGGATGGAATGCGTCGGCGGTGGTGAGGGTGGACCTCTCCGGCCCGTCGACGAATCCAGTGTCTCATATTGCATTGCACAACGCAATAATCGAACCGTTCTGAGGATGCGTCCGGAAGTTCCGAAAAGCTTCCGAATCCGCCTCCGCGGGCACGAGTCCGTGGTGGCACCACGCATTCGAAGGTACGATCTCGCGAGGCGCGTCAGACAATAAGTGAGCGCACACTGACTTAAGAGGGGCAATGAAAGCGCGCATCAAGTGGACCGAAGGCATGTCGTTCGTCGGTGAGTCGGGCAGCGGCCATGCGGTGGTGATCGACGGGGCGCCCGAGCATGGCGGTCGCAACCTCGGCATGCGACCGATGGAGATGGTCCTCGCGGGGGCCGCCGCCTGCACGGCGTTCGACGTCGTGCTGATCCTCAAGCGGGCGCGCCAGCCGGTGACCGACTGCGTCGTCGAGGCCGAGGCGGACCGCGCCGTGGTCGAGCCCAGAGTCTTCACGCGCATCCGCTTCGCCTACACGATCGCCGGACGCGGCCTCGACCCGCGCCAGGTCGAGCGCGCGGTGAAGCTCAGCAAGGAGAAGTACTGTTCGGCGACGATCATGCTCGGCAAGACCGCCGAGATCGAGACGACGATCGTGATCGTCGAGGGGGATCGCGTTTCGTTGGCCGAGCAGGGTGCCGCCAAATCTGGCTGAGCCGGCGGAAAGTCGATCGGAACCACCAGGATATCGGCATCCGGGACCTGGTTCCCGGGCATCGATCCGGAACCTGGCCCCGGATGCGCCAGCCGGCATCCGCCCCGCGCGGCATGAGCCGCGCGGCGCTTACTTCGCCGCTGGCGCCACCAGACCCCGCACCTGCACGAGCGTCTCGACGACGGTCTTCGCTCCCGCGCCGTCGACGAACTCGAACGCGAGCGGCACCGGCCGCTCGGACGTGAGCGCCGAGTTCACGCCGACGAGCCGCAGCACCGAGCCGCGCAGCGCGAAACGCGTCTCGCCCGACTTGAGCTCGAGCTTGTCGACGACACGCGGCATCGCCGCGGAGTCCCTCGGGTCGAGCAACACGATTTCGACGGCGCGCGCGACGGGCGTTCGCACGCGCGCGAGCGTCAATGGCGTTTCGGTGATCACGTCGGCGTAGGCGTCGGCGGACGCGGCACCCGCGGCCGCCGGGCGCATCCATGCGTTGGCGACCAACGGTGCGGCATCCGCTGCGCCCGCCGCCGTAAGCGCGAGCGCGAGAAGCACCGGCGCGAGCGTACGCATCACTTCGGGTCGCGCAACAGGCGGATCAGGCTGGATGTGTCCCAGCGTCCGCCGCCGCGCTGCTGCACGCGACCGTAGAACTGGTCGACGATCGCCGTGACCGGCAGCGTCGCGCCGTTCGCGCGCGCCTCGGCGAGGCAGATCGAAAGGTCCTTGCGCATCCAGTCGACGGCGAAGCCGAAGTCGAACTGGTCGGCGACCATCGTCTTGCCGCGGTTCTCCATCTGCCAGGACTGCGCGGCGCCCTTGCTGATGACCTCCAGCACGCGCGTCGGATCGAGGCCGGCGCGCGTCGCGAAGTCGATGCCTTCGGCCAGCGCCTGCACCATCCCGGCGATGCAGATCTGGTTGACCATCTTGGTGAGCTGGCCCGCGCCTGCCGGCCCCATCAGCGTCACGGCCCGGGCGTAGTGCATGACCAGAGGCTCCGCGCGCGCGAACATCTCCGCATCGCCGCCGACCATGACCGTGAGCTTTCCGTTCTGCGCGCCGGCCTGGCCGCCCGACACCGGCGCGTCCAGGAAGCCAACGCCCTTCTCGGCGGCGGCTGCATGCACCTCGCGCGCGACACCGGCCGAAGCGGTCGTGTGGTCGACGAGAATCGCGCCGCGCGCCATCCCGGCCAGCGCGCCGTCGGCGCCCCTCGCGACCGCGCGCACGTCGTCGTCGTTGCCCACGCACATCAGCACGATGTCGGCGCCGCGCGCCGCGTCGGCGGGCGTGCGCGCGGTACGGCCGCGGTATTCGTTGCGCCAGGCGTCCGCCTTTTCGGCCGAGCGGTTGTAGACGGTCACCTCGTGTCCTGCGCGGGCGAGGTGGCCGGCCATCGGGTAGCCCATGACGCCGAGGCCGAGGAACGCGAGTTTTCTGGAGTCGCTCATCGAGTGTCGTGACCTGCTGAAAGTGGGGAGGCTGGATCGGGTGGTGCGGAGAGAGGGGACGCGCGCCGGCCGGCGTGCACGCTGCCCGGCCGGTACCGCCACTTGAGGAAGAGGATGGACAGCGCGAGCGCGAGCATCACGATGTTCGCGACGATGATCGGCGCGGCGTCGAGCCCGAGCCCGTACGCGAGCCACAGCAAGACGCCGATCGTGAACGTTCCGAACGTCCACCACGACAGGTCGTCGGCCCGCCCGACGCGAACGATGCGCACGACCTGGGGCACGAACGCGACGGTCGTCAGCGTGCCGGCGATGAAACCGAGCGTGTCGATCCAGGCGGTCATTGATAATCCCCCCCGCGCTCGCTGCGCGAGCCTCCCCCCCACGGGGGACGAGCGCCTCGGGACGGCCCGTCGGCGCTCATGATCGATCCCCCCGTGCTCGCTGCGCGAGCCTCCCCCCACGGGGAACGAGCGCCTCGGGACGGCCCGTCGGCGCTCATGATCGATCCCCCCCGTGCTCGCTGCGCGAGCCTCCACCTCCTCGGGGCGGCCCGTCGGCGCTGTTCTCCGCCGCGAGTGCCGCGCGCGCCGCAGCGACGGCTTCGCGCACGCGTCGCGGCGCGGTGCCGCCAGGATGGTCGCGGCTCGCGACCGAGCCCTCGAGCGTCAATACGGCGTGCACGTCGGCCGCGACGAGCGACGAGCAGCGCTGGAGGTCCGCGAGCGGCAGGTCGGCGAGGTCGGCGCCGCGCGCCTCGGCGTCGCGCACGGCGCGCGCGACCGCCTCGTGCGCGTCGCGAAACGGCAGGCCCTTGCGCACCAGGTAGTCGGCGAGGTCGGTGGCCGTCGCGAAGCCTTCGCGCGCCGCGGCGCGCATGCGCTGCGGCACCGGTTCCAGGCCGTGCGCGACGACGTCGGCCATGATGTCGAGGCAATCGGCCAGCGTGTCGACCGTGTCGAACAACGGCTCCTTGTCCTCCTGGTTGTCCTTGTTGTACGCGAGCGGCTGCCCCTTCATCACGACCAGCAGCGCGACCAGGTGCCCGAACACTCGGCCCGACTTGCCGCGCACGAGCTCGGGCACGTCCGGATTCTTCTTCTGCGGCATGATCGAGCTGCCCGTGCAGTAACGGTCGGCGAGCGTGACGAAGCCGAAGCGCGGGTTCGACCAGACGACGAGTTCCTCGGCGAAGCGCGAAAGGTGCATCATCGCGATCGACGCGAGCGCGGCGAACTCGATCGCGAAGTCGCGATCGGACACCGCGTCGAGCGAGTTCGTGCACAGCGCGTCGAAGCCGAGCTCGCGCGCGACCGCGTCGCGATCGATCGGGTGGCTCGTGCCGGCGAGCGCGGCGCTGCCGAGCGGCAGGCGGTTCACGCGCCCGCGGCAGTCGGCGAGGCGCTCGCTGTCGCGCGAGAGCATCGCCTCGTACGCGAGCAGGTGATGGCCGAACGTCACCGGCTGCGCGACCTGCAGGTGCGTGAAGCCGGGCATGATCGTTGCGGCATGCCGTTCCGCGAGGTCGATCAGTGCCGCGCGCAAGCGGCGCAGGCGCACGGCGGTCGCGTCGATCTCCCCGCGCAGCCACAGACGGAGGTCGGTCGCGACCTGGTCGTTGCGCGAGCGGCCCGTATGCAGTCGCTTGCCCGCGTCCCCGACGAGCGTCGTCAGGCGTCTTTCGATGTTAAGGTGGACGTCCTCGTCGCCGAGCGACCAGGCGAAGCGGCCGGCATGGATGTCGGCCCGGATCTCGCGCATGCCGCGCTCGATGCTTTCGAGGTCCTCGCGCGTGATGACGCCCTGCGCGGCGAGCATGCGCGCGTGGGCGAGCGAGCCGTCGATGTCGGCGTCGGCGAGGCGCCGGTCGAAGCCCACCGACGCCTGGAATCGCGCGACGCGGTCGGACATCGGTTCCGCGAACCGTCCCGACCAGGCGCCGGGCGAAGGTTTTGCGCCGTCGTCGCCTGGGCCGGGCGGATCATGGGAGCTGGGTTCGGTCATCGGCGCTGGCGTCGGTTCGGGTCGGTTGCGCGCTTGGCGCATCCGGTCGACCCTCGCGGTCGCCGGCAGCGGGGAGCGCCGCCGCGACGTTTGCGAAAGACAGGGGACCGCCGGGCGTCCGTGGCTGGGCACGATGCTTGCATGCGGCCACGAAGATGGCTTCGATTATAAGGCATAGCCCGCAGGCGCACGTCGCGTCGCTGCCGGATTTCCGCAATCTCGGGACGATCCTGCGGATCCTGCTCGCCGTGAACGGCGCGTCCGCGCTGTTCGCGCTCGCCCAGTCGACCACGCCCGACGGATTCCTCGACCAGTGGGTGCGGATGACCGCCTACGTCGAGCCGCACCTGATCGCGCAGATCACGGTTCTCTACGCGGCCGCGGCGCTGGTCGCCCGCCAGCCCTACCGCGTCGGCGTCGCGTGGGTCTACGCGATCACGGTCGCCGTCGGCCTGGTCGTGAATTTCGCGATGCGCAACCTGCTGCCGGGCGTCCAGGATTCACTGCTCAAGCACCTGCTGTTCGCACTGGCCGCCACCTCGGTGCTGATCGGATATTTCCGTCTGCGCGCGCGCGCGCTGTCGCCGGCGATCGCCGAGGCGCGGCTGCAAGCGCTGCAGGCGCGCATCCGGCCGCACTTCCTGTTCAACAGCCTGAACGGCGTGCTGTCGCTCGTCCGCCGCGATCCCGAGCGCGCCGAGGAGGCACTCCACGACATGGCGGACCTGTTCCGCGTGCTGATGCGCGACAACCGCGATCTGGCGCCGCTCGCCGACGAAGTCGAGCTGTGCCGCGCGTACCTCGAGCTCGAGAAATTGCGCCTCGGCGACCGGCTCGTCGTCGAGTGGAACGTCAAGAGCATGCCGGCCGACGCGCTCGTGCCGCCGCTCGTGCTGCAGCCGATTTGCGAGAACGCCGTCTATCACGGCATCGAGCCGTCGAGCAAGCCGGGAACGGTCTCGGTGAACATCTTCCTTTCGAAGGGCGAAGTGCACGCGGTGCTTCGCAATCCGTACCGCAAATCCGGCGGCAGCCACCATTCGGGCAACAAGATGGCGCTGGACAACGTGCGCGAGCGCCTCGCGCTGCATTTCGACGCCGAGGCGTCACTGGAGTCCAAGGTGCTGGAGCACGCGTACGAGGTCCACATCCGCATGCCGTATCGGACGGAAAGCCCCGGCGCGGCGCGAGCCGGCGCGGTGCGCAAGGAGCCCACGCTCGCGCAAAGCGGTCGTCCCGATCGCAATCTCCGACCCCGGGTCGCCCATGGCTGACGCGCCGCTTCGTGTGATGGTCGTCGACGACGAGACGCCGGCACGCCGCCGGCTGCGCGAATTGCTCGACGATTGCTCGGCAACGCTGCCCATCTCGGTGGTGGGCGAGGCGGCCAACGGGCGCGAGGCGCTCGACATGATGCAGTTGGCGCCGCCCGACCTCGTGCTGACCGACATCAACATGCCGGACATGGACGGCATCGAGCTCGCGCGCCATCTGCTCAAGCTGCCGCGCCCGCCCGTCGTCGTGTTCACGACCGCGTTCCACGAGCACGCGCTCGCGGCGTTCGAGGTGCACGCGGTCGACTACCTGGTGAAGCCGGTGCGCGTGCAGCGCCTGTTGTCCGCGCTGCAAAAGGTGCCGCGGCTCCGGCCTCTGTCGGCCGAGCGCATCTCGCAGCTGCCGGCCAACGCGCGCCGCTTCCTGTCGGTGACCGAGCGATCGCGCGTCGTGCTCGTGCCGATCGACGAGGTGATCTACCTGAAGGCCGAGCTCAAATACATCACGATCCGCACGCCCGACCGCGAATTCCTGCTCGAGGAGTCGCTGACGCGCCTCGAGACGGAGTTCGGCCACCGGTTCGTGCGCGTGCACCGCAACTGCCTCGTCGCGCGCGACGCGATCCGCGGCTTCGAGCGCCGCGTGAACGACGACGGCGACGCGCACTGGGAGGTGCTGCTGAACGGCCTCGCCGAGACGCTGCCGGTCTCGCGGCGGCAACAAGGCGTCGTGCGCGAGATGTCGAGGGAAAGCGTCGGGTAGCGGCGCGCCGAAGGCAGGTACGGGGAGCGCGGTGGGCCGCGAGCGTGCCCGCGCCCTCGTCGCTGCCAAGTCCGCGCGTGCCGGTTGAACCGGGCGCGCGCTTCACCGATTTCCCCCGCCGGCCCCACCCCACCTTCGGGGTGGGACAACCGGCAAGCCGTGGTGCCGTTAGAATCGCGCTTCCGTCGCCTGCGGATGCCTGCGGCGCGCGCCCCCAATGAAGACCCTGATCTGCGGCTCCCTCGCATTCGACACCATCATGGTGTTCCCGGACCGCTTCGCGCGCCACATCCTGCCCGAGCAGGCGCACGTGCTGTCGGTGTCGTTCACGGTCGGCGAAATGCGGCGCGAATGGGGCGGCTGCGCGGGCAACATCGCGTACAACCTTCGCGGGCTCGGCGGCGAACCGGTCGTCATGGCGACGATCGGCGACGACGGGCTCGCCTACCGCGACCGCCTCGCGTCGCTCGGGATCGGCGTCGAGGGCGTGCGCCATGTGCCGGGCGCGTTCACGGCGCAGGCGTTCATCATCACCGACCTCGACGACAACCAGATCACCGCGTTCCATCCGGGCGCGATGACGCGCTCGCACGAGAACCGCGTCGGCGACGTCGATGGCGTGGCGTGGGGCATCGTCGCGCCGGACGGGCGGGACGGCATGCTGCAGCACGCCGCTGGCTTCCGCGACGCGGGCGTTCCGTACGTGTTCGATCCCGGCCAGGGCATCACGCTGTTCGACGGCGACGAGCTCCTCGCGATGATCGAGGGCGCCTCGGTCGTCGCCTGCAACGACTACGAGGGACGCCTGCTGTGCGATCGCACCGGGTTCGCGCTCGACGCAATCGCGAACCGTGTCGACGCGCTGATCATAACGATGGGCGCCGAAGGCTCGGTGATCCACACCGACGGCGGGACGATGCTCATTCCCGCCGCCAACGCGGGTGCGATCATCGATCCGACCGGATGCGGCGACGCCTACCGCGCGGGACTGCTCTACGGCCTCGCGCACGGCTGGGACTGGCTACCGTGCGGGCAACTCGCCTCGACGCTGGGCGCGCTCAAGATCAGCTCGCGCGGCGGGCAGAACCACGGCGTCAATCGCGAGCGCGTGGCGGCGTTGTATTCGGCGTCCTACGGCGCGTCGCCTTGGTGACCCGATGATCCGGATTCCGATGTTCGTCGTCCTCGCCTTCGCGCTGCTCGCGCAAGGCTGTGCGCCGATGCCGCCCGCGGTCGCGATCTATTCACCGGCGCAGTCCATGCGCCCGCAAACCGTCGAGTTCGGCTACGTCGAGGCGTTGCGCGACGTGCGTATCGGCGGCTACCGCACCGGTGCCGGAGGCGCCGGGGGCGCGATGGTCGGTTCGGTCGCCGGCAGCTTCGTCGGCGGAAGCTGGCAGGCGAACGTGGCCGGTTCCATCGTCGGCGCGATCGTCGGCGCGATCGTCGGAGGCGCGATCGAGGAGGGCGCGACGGTGCGGCCTGGCGTCGAAGTCTCGGTGCGCCTCGACCAGGGC
Organism: Betaproteobacteria bacterium; assembly: GCA_039933715.1. GTDB lineage: Bacteria > Pseudomonadota > Gammaproteobacteria > Burkholderiales > Casimicrobiaceae > VBCG01. The sequence goes on along the minus strand of JBDTNO010000078.1, from coordinate 3,759 downwards.
GCGCTCGTCGTCGTCGTGCAGGACGCCGGCATCGATGCGCTGCGTCCCGGCGATCGCGTGCGCCTCCTGTCCGACGGTTATTCGGCCCGTGTCTCGCGGTAGACGCCCGGCCTCCCGACCCGCGTCGCGCCCCGCCACCTTGCGGGCCGCTCCGTTTTCTCCGATCGGACGATGATGTCCGGGCCTTCCGCGCCGCCGCGCGTGATCGCCCGCACGACCGTCGCGCTGCCGATCCAGGCATGGCGGGCGGCGCGCGTTTCGGCGCATGTCCTCGTCGGCATCGCGACGACGACATTCGTGTTCCCGCGCGTCTCGGCGGACCGCCGGCGCGAGCTCACGCGCCGCTGGTGCCGCCGGCTCCTGCCGCTGATGCATGTCGAGGCGCGCGTCGTCGGCGCGATCGATGCGAGCGCGCGCAACGTGATGATCGTGGCGAATCACATCTCGTGGCTCGACATCTTCGCGCTGAACGCCGAGCATCCCGCGCGCTTCGTCGCGAAGTCGGAGCTCGCCCGCTGGCCGCTCGTCGGCCGGCTGATCCGCGGATCGGGGACGATGTTCATCGAGCGCGCGCGACGCCAGGACATGTTGCGCGTCAACGACCAGGCCGCCGATGCGCTGCGCACGGGTGATGCGATCGTCGTCTTCCCGGAAGGCACGACGACCGACGGCACGGCCGTGCTCAAGTTCCACGGCGCGCTGCTGCAGCCGATCGTCGAAACGCAAGGCGAGCTGTTACCGGTGGCCATTTTTTACCACGACGGCGAAGGGTCGCTCTCGCTCGCGCCCGAATACGCGGGGGACACGAGCTTCGCCGCTTCGTTCTGGCGCGTATGCGGCGAGCGGCGTCTCGCGGTCTGCCTGATCGCCGCGCCGGCGATCCCGGCGGCGGGCATGCACCGGCGCGAGCTCGCGCGCGCGGCCGAGGACGCTATCCGAACGGCTTTGGCTGCATGGGATGCCGCGACGGCACCTGGAACAAGCGCCGATCCGGAAGCCTGATCGCCGTCAGCGTCCCGCCCCACAGGCAGCCGGAATCGAGCATCAGCACGTTCGGCGCGAGGAGGAGATCGAGCGTCGACCAGTGCCCGCAGACGATCGTCTCGCGTGCGGTGCGACGCGTCTCGTGCGCGAACCATGCGTGAAATCCATCGGGCGCGTGCTCGCGCCCGCGCTTCTCGCGGAACTCCATGCGCCCGTCCGCCGCGCAGAAGCGCAGCCGCGTGCACACGTTGACGATCGCCCGCAGCCGGTCGTCGCCGTCGAGGTCGTCGCGCCATGCGGAAGGCTCGTCGCCGTAGAGCACGCCGAGGAAGCGGTGCGCGTCGTCGCTCGCGAGCTTCGCTTCGACCTCGCCGGACAGCATCTGTGCATGCGCGGCCGTCCACGACGGCAACAGTCCCGCGTGCACCATCAGGCGCTCGCGGTCCCGCACGACCAGCGGGCGCGTCGCGAGCCAGTCGAGGAGGTCGTGCCGATCGGGAGCGGCGAGAACGTCGTCGAGCGTGTCGCCGCGGTGCGGTGCGCGATGCCCGGCCGCGACGGTCAACAGGTGCAGGTCATGGTTGCCGAGCACGACGGACGCCGCGTCGCCGAGCGCCTTCACCTCGCGCAGGATCGGAAGCGAGCCCGGACCCCGGTTGACGAGATCGCCGACCAGCCACAGCCGGTCGACCGCCGGCGAGAAGCCGATCAGCGACAGGAGCTGCACGAATTCCTCGTGGCAGCCCTGGAGGTCGCCGATCGCGTAGTGCGCCATCGTGGAGTCTTCGGGAAGTCGAACCGGCAAAGCGCGCGTGCGTCAAGACTGCACCGCGCACGCGCCGATTGCTACGATGCGACGGATTCTATCCGATGGCGTTCCCCCTCAACCCTGCGCAGGACCGCGCGGTGCGCCGCACCGACGCGCCGATGCTCGTCCTCGCCGGCGCCGGCAGCGGCAAGACGCGCGTCATCACGGCGAAGATCGCGCATCTCGTTGCCGAAGGCGTCGATCCCTCGCGCATCGTCGCGATCACGTTCACCAACAAGGCGGCGCGCGAGATGCGCGAGCGCGCGCACGCGCTGCTGGCGGCGCGCGGGCGCAAGGACGCGGCCGAGCAGGCGCGGATCGCGACCTTTCACGCGCTCGGACTCGCGATCGTGCGCGCGGAGGCGAAGACGCTCGGCTTGCGCCCCGGATTCTCGGTGCTCGATCCGCAGGATCTCGAATCGCTGGTCGGCGAGCTCTGCGCGACGGCGGACCGTTCGCGCACGCGGAAGGCGCAATGGGCGATCAGTCGCTGGAAGAACGCGCTCGTGGCGCCGGCCGAGGCGCTGCGCGCGGCGAAGGACGCCGACGAGGCGGTGGCCGCGAAAGCGTATGCCCGCTACGCCGATTCGCTCGCCGCCTGGCAGGCGGTCGATTTCGACGACCTGATCCGGCTGCCGGTCGAGCTGCTCGAGCGCGACGGCGCGGCGCGCGAGCGCCGGCAGCAGCGCGCCGATCACGTGCTGGTCGACGAGTACCAGGACACGAATCCGGCCCAATACCGGTTGTTCCGCGCGCTGGTCGGCGAGCGCGCGCGATTCACGGCGGTGGGCGACGACGATCAGGCGATCTACGGCTGGCGCGGCGCGACGGTGGAGAATCTCGCGCAGCTCGCGCGCGACTATCCGGCGCTCGTCATCGTGAAGCTCGAGCAGAACTACCGGTCGACGACGCGCATCCTGCGCAGCGCGAACGCGCTGATCGCCAACAACGCGAGGTTGCACGACAAGAAGCTGTGGAGCGACCGCGGCCATGGCGACGCGATCCGCGTCGTCGCGGCGCGCGACGAGGAGACGGAAAGCGAGATCGTCGCATCCGCGATCTCGGCGCACCGCTTCGAGCATCGCGGGCGCTGGTCCGACTACGCGGTGCTCTACCGCGGCAACCACCAGGCGCGTCCGTTCGAGGCGGCGCTGCGCGCGCAGTCGATTCCGTACGAGGTCTCCGGCGGCCAGTCGTGGTTCGAGCGCACCGAGATCAAGGACCTGGTCGCCTACCTGCGCCTCGTCGCCAACGAGGACGACGACCCGGCGTTCCTGCGCGCGGTCGCGGTGCCGAAGCGCGGCGTCGGCGAGACGACGCTCGCGAAGCTCGCGGATGTGGCCGCCGCGCGCCGCTCGAGCCTCGCGGCGGCGGTGCGCGAACCGGCGTTCGCCGCGACCGCGCACGGCCGAGCGCACCAGGTTCTCGTTGCGTTCATCGCGATGCTCGATCGCCTCCGCCATCGCGCGCCGCGCGAGCCCGCCGGCCGCCTGATCGACGAGCTGGTGCGCGAGATCGGCTACGAGGATTTCCTGGCGGCGACGTTCGACAAGCGCGAGGCGGAGGCCAAGGTCGCCAGCGTGCGCGAATTCACCGGCTGGTTGGGGCGCAAGGGCGAGGCGGACCGCAAGACGCTCCTCGACCTCACGCAAATGATCGCGCTCATCACGATGCTCGAAGGGCGCGACGCGGAGGACGTCGACGCGGTGCGCCTGTCGACGCTGCACGCGGCGAAGGGCCTCGAGTTCCCGCACGTATTCCTCGTCGGGCTCGAGGAGGGCATCCTGCCGCACCGCGAAGCCGTCGAGTCCGGGTTGATCGAGGAGGAGCGGCGTCTCCTGTACGTCGGCCTGACGCGCGCCGAGCGGTCGCTGCACCTGTCGTTCTGCCGCACGCGAACGCGCGCGGGCGGGCGCATCGATGCGCAGCCCTCGCGATTCCTCAAGGAGCTCGCGCAGGAGGATCTT
>JBDTNO010000077.1:0-13772 GCA_039933715.1 Betaproteobacteria bacterium | reverse complement strand
CGCTCGCCGCGGCGCCGGTCCAGCATCTCGGCAAGATGCTGATCCTGTGGCGGCCCGTACCGAAGAAGGAGCCGCTCGCGGTCTCTCGCAAGCCCCAGGAAAAGCCCGGCCGGCGCCGGCGCGACGAGCGTGGGGCCGCCGCCGCGCCGCAGCGAGCGCGCACCGGCGAGCCCGCATTCGGGCCGCGCGCGCAGAAGCATCGTCGCGGCGCGGCGCGTCATGCGCCCGACGGCGGCGGGCGCGGCGGGGCGAAGCGCAAGCGCAAGGAAGTGGTCGAGCCGGCGGTGCCGTCGACCTCGGCATCGCGCGGGAAGAAGTACGTTGGCGGCAAGCCCGCGATGCCGGGGACCCGGCGCGACGACTCGCGCCGCCGCGCGAAGCCTTCGGCGGCGCGTCCGTCGCCGCTTGCGCGCCCACCGGCGTCCTCGCCGACGGCTTCCGAGCGCGCACCCGCGATCCGCGAACGGCGAACGTTCACGTCGAGCGCGCGACCCATCGTAGCCAAGGGCCGGCGGCCGGCCGGATCGTCGGCGCGCAAGACGGCCACGCCACCGCGTCCACCGTCCTCTTCGGCGCGCAAGACGGCCACCCCACCGGGTCCACCGTCCTTTTCGGCGCGCAAACCGGCCAAGCAACCGCGTCCACCGTCCTCTTCGGCGCGCAAGCCGGCCGCCAAAGGGCGTCGCGGAGCCGAGCCGTCTTCGCGTCCGCCCTCCACGGGTGCGCCGGCGATGGTGCGACGCCGGCGTCGTCCGACCGGTGGCGGCTAGACGGCGCCGCGCGCCGCGTCCCTTCGCGACCGTCCGCGCGACGATCGTTCGCGCAGCCGTTGGTTGGCTCGCGGCGGCATCGATCGCGGTCCCCGTGCATGCGCTCGCGCCGGGCGATCTTCCGAGCGAACGCGCCGTGCCGGGAGGCGTCGCGATCGTCGATCTCGGCGCCTCGCCCGAGCGGCCGGGCGCGCACGCCGGCGACATCCCGCTGCTCGTGATCGGCGATGCGCGCGGATGGTCCGCCGTCGTCGGCATCCCGCTCGCCGCGAAGCCGGGGACCGCCTCGATCGTCGTCCGGCGCGGTGCCCGGGACGAGGCGAAGCGCTACACGATCGCCGCCGCGCGCTATGCCGAGCAGCGCTTGAACGTGCCGCCGTCGCAGGTCGACCTGTCGAAGGCCGACCTCGCGCGCTACGAGCGCGAGCGCGACCATCTCGCGAAGATCGCGGCGACATTCAGCGCGACGCCACCCACGACGCTCGCACTGCGCGCGCCGGTCGACGGCTCGCGGTCGGACTCGTTCGGGAAGCGACGCGTGTTCAACGACCAGCCGCGCGCGCCGCACAGCGGCATGGACATCGCGGCGCCCGCAGGTACGCCGGTCGTCGCGGCGGCCGACGGTCGCGTGATCGACACCGGCGAATATTTTTTCAACGGCAACACCGTGTGGATCGACCACGGGAGCGGATTGCTGACGATGGTGTGCCACCTGACGTCGATGGCCGTGAAGCCCGGCGACGCGGTGAAGGCGGGCGACGTCGTCGGCACGGTCGGCGCGACCGGCTGGGCGACCGGGCCGCACCTGCACTGGTCGGTCAGCCTCAACCGCGCGATGGTCGACCCGGCGCTGTTCCTCGGCGACGCGACCTTGCCGTCCCGTTAGCCTCGCAGGGTCCTCCTGCCGCGTTGCATAAGCGCCACACCCTGGCCCGCCGTCCCCCAGGAATGCGGCCGACCGTTGTAGGTGCCAGCCCGGCATGTCACGCTGGCGCATTGGCTCGGGCGCCCGTCCGCCGGTCCATTCCACGAGGGGGTCCCATGCTCGTCCGTCTCGCCGCCCTGGCGCGTGTCTGCTGGTTGGCCGCGATCGCTTGTGCCTTCGTCGCACCCGGCGTCAACGCCACGTTCCTGATCGGAATCCAGGACGACGGTCCTTCGTCCGGCGTCGTGATCGCCAGCGACACGGGAAGCTCCGGCGGCTTTTTCCCGATTGGTGGGCCGACCCTCGAGGAAGTGATCGCCATCCGCTCGGGACCCGGCGGGGTCTACGTGCTCGACAGCACTGACTCGGGCGCGACCGTGCACCGCTACAGCCGGCAGGGCAATTTCTTATCGACCATCATCCCGGCCGGTTCGGGCGGCCTCGAAGACGTAAGCGACATGGTGTTCGGCCCGACCGGCGACATTTTCATCGCCAACTACGAGACCGGCCAGCCGGCCGGCGACGGCGGCGAGGTTCTGCGCTTCAGCAGCACGGGCACTTTCCTCGGCGTTTTCGCCGCCAACGGCAGCGGCGACGGCGTCAACGCCTCGCTGGGCGAGCCGATGGGCCTCGCCTTCGGTCCCGACGGCAACCTCTATGTCGCGAACGATAACTCCTTTGACAACGTGCTTCGGTTCAACGGCACGACCGGAGCGTTCATCGACACGTTCATCCCCGACAACACCACCGGCCTAAATGACCCCAAGTCGATCAAGTTCGGCCCGGACGGCCGGTTCTACGCCTCCAACGAAGGTGGTGCCGTCGAGGTCTACAACGGCACCACCGGCGCCTACGTCGGACAGTTCGTGACGACCGGGTCCGGCGGGCTTCAGGAGCCGGTGGACATGGTGTTCGCCGGCGGGTCGCTGTGGGTGCTGGACGGGGACGACGGCGCCGAGGCGGTCTACCGCTACAACGCGACCACCGGCGCATTCATCAGCGCGACGTTCCTCACGCCTACCACGACCTTCGACGACGCGCGCACGTTCCTGATCGCGACGATCAACAACGTGCCCGTTCCGATCGGGGGGCTTCCGATGTTCGTCGCCCTCGCGCTGTCGCTGCTCGGCGCCGCGTTCCTCACGCTGCGCAGGGCCGGCGGCCGCCTGTCCGGCTGACCGCGACGTGAGCCTCCCCGGGGGCGCGCGCCGTCGTCCCCGGTCGGCGGGCCGCAGCGCCCGCTGAAGCGATGTTTCGCTGGCTGATCGGCGCGAGCCTGCGCTTCCGCTTCCTCGTGGTCGCCGCGGCGATCGCGCTGCTCGCCGGCGGCCTCGCGCAGGTCCGGCGCATGCCGGTCGACGTGTTCCCCGAGTTCGCCCCGCCCAAGGTCGAGATCCAGACCGAGGGCATCGGGATGACGTCGCGCGAGATCGAGGACCTCGTGACGATCCCGATGGAGGACGCGCTGCGCGGCGTCCCCGGCGTCGAGATCGTGCGCTCGTCGTCGACCGTGGGGCTGTCGCAGGTCGTGCTGCTGTTCAGCACCGGCACCGACCTGATGGCGGCGCGCCAAGCCGTCCAGGAACGCCTCAAGCTCGCGCGCGCGGAGCTTCCGCGCTCCGCAGGGCTGCCCGTCGTGCTGCAGCCGCTGTCGTCGACGAGCCGCGTGATGAAGATCGGCATCACGTCGACGGTCCACGACCTCAAGGACCTGTCGATGATCGCGTACTGGACGATGCGCGCCCGCCTGCTGGCGGTCGACGGCGTCGCCAACGTGCCGATCTGGGGACTGCGTCTCAAGACCGTCGACGTCGAGGTCGATCCGGTGCGCATGCAGGCCCACGGCGTCACGCTCGACGGGCTGATGCAGTCGACGTCGGGCGCGCTCGACATCGGCTTGCTGCCCTACACCGCCGCCGCGAAGACGCGCATCGACGGGATGATCGACACGCCGTCGCAGCGTCTGGTCATCCACCAGCGCTCGCCGGTGTTCTCGCCCGAGCAGCTCGCCGTCGTTCCCATCGCGGCCGCGGACCCGCGCGAGGCCGCGACGACGCTCGCCGACGTGGCCGACGTGCGCTGGGGCACGCGCCCGCTGATCGGCGACGCCGTCGTCAACGACGAGGCAGGACTGCTGATGATCGTCGAGAAGCTGCCGTGGGCCAACACGCTCGACGTGACGCGCGGCGTCGAGGCGGCGCTCGCCGGCATGCGCCCCGGGCTCCCCGGCCTGTCGATCGACGCGACGATCTTCCGTCCGGCGACGTTCATCGAGCAGTCGATGCGCAACCTCGCGATCGCCCTCGTCACGGGCGCGATCCTCGTGATCATCGTCCTCGGCGCCTTCCTGCTCGACTGGCGCGCCGCGCTGATCAGCGTCGTCGCCATTCCGCTGTCGCTGGTCACGGCGGCCGTCGTCCTCCACGCCCTGGGGGCGACGCTCAACGTCATGCTGCTCGCGGGCTTCGTCGTGGCGCTCGGCTCGGTCGTCGACGACGCGATCATCGACGTCGAGAACGTCGTGCGCCGCCTGCGCGAGGATCGCGCCGCGCCGAGCGGACGCAGCACGGCGCGCATCGTGCTCGACGCGTCGCTCGAGGTGCGCCCCGCGATCTGGCAGGCCACGCTGATCATCGCGCTCGCCGTGGTGCCGGTGTTCTTCATGGGCGGATTGTCGGGCGCGTTCTTCGAGCCGCTCGCGCTCGCGTACATGCTCGCGATGCTCGCGTCAATCGTCGTCGCGACCACGGTGACGCCCGCGCTGTGCCTGATCCTGCTCGGCCAGGGCGGCGTCGCGGACCGCACGCCGCCCGTCGCGGCCTGGTTGCGACTGCGCTACGAGCGCACGCTCGCACGCATCCTGCGCGCGCCGGTCGCGACCTTCGGCGCCGCGCTCGCCGTGGCGGTCGCCGGCGCGGCGCTGCTCCCGACGTTCGGCACGTCGCTGCTGCCGGCGTTTCGGGAGTCGGACTTCCTGATGCACTGGGTGCCCGCCGAGGGGACCTCGCACCCGGAGACGTTCCGGATCACGGAGCGCGCGAGCCGCGAGCTCCGCGCGTTGCCCGGCGTCGGCAGCTTCGGCGCCCATATCGGGCGCGCGATCGGCGGCGACGAGCCCTACGGCGTCAACTTCACCGAGAACTGGGTCCACTTGGCGCCGGGCGCCGACCACGACGCCACGCGCGCCGCCATCGAGCGCACCGTCGCCGGCTACCCGGGCGTCTACCGCGACGTCCAGACCTACCTGCGCGAGCGCATCAAGGAGGTTCTCACGGGGGCGGGCGAATCGATCGTCGTGCGGCTCTACGGCTCCGACCTCGCGGTGCTGCGCGACCAGGCGCAGCGCGTGCACGATGCGATTCGCGACGTGCCCGGGCTGATCGACCTCCACGTCGAGCAGCAGGTCGACGTCCCGCAGGTCCGCATCCGCGCCGACCTCGACGCCGCCGCGCGCCTCGGCCTCAAGCCCGGCGACATCCGCCGCGCGGCCGCGCTCTTCGTCGCCGGCATCGAGGTCTCCGACATCCGCCGCGACGGCAAGGTCTACGGCGTGTGGCTGTGGACTCCGCCGGCGGCACGGCTGGACGTCGAGAGCATCCGCGAGTTTCCGATCGACACGCCGAACGGCGGCCGCGTGCGCCTGCGCGAGGTCGCCGACGTCGACATCGTGCCGACGCCCAACCTGATCCGGCGCGAGAACGCGTCGCGACGCCTGGACGTGCATGCGAACGTGCGCGGCCGCGACCTCGGAGCCGTGGCCGACGAGGTCGAGGAGCGGCTCGAGTCGATGGTGTTCCCGCTCGGCACCTACCCGCACCTCCTGGGCGAGCATCGCGAGCGGGAGCAGGCCGAGGACCGGCTGGTCAACGCGTCGCTCGTGGTCGTCGCCGCGATCCTGCTGCTGCTGCACGCCTCGCTCGCGAGCTGGCGCCGGGCCGGCCTGATCTTCCTCGCGCTCCCCGCGGCGCTCGCCGGCGGACTGATCGCGGTCGCGCTGGGCGACCGCGTGCTGTCGCTCGGCTCGCTGGTCGGCATGATCACGGTGCTCGGCATCGCCGCGCGCAACGGCATCCTGCTGTTCCACCACCTGCGCCACCTAGAGGCCGTCGAGCGCATGCCGTTCGGCCCGGCGCTCGTGCTCCGCGGCGCCGGCGAGCGGCTCGCGCCGATCCTGATGACCACGTTGTGCACGACGATGGCGCTCGTGCCGCTGGTCGTGCGCGGCGACGTGCCGGGCCACGAGATCGAGCACCCGATGGCCGTGGTGATTCTGGGAGGCCTGGTCACCTCGACGCTGCTGACGCTGTTCGTGCTCCCGGCGCTCTATCTTCGCGTCGAGGGCGCCCGTCGCTCGCGCCGCATGCCGGCGCTCGCGGAGTCCCACCGATGACCGGGGGCATGCGCCTTGCGCTGTGCCTGCTCTTGCTCGCCGCCGCGGCCTCGTTCGCGCGCGCGGCGCCCGCGACGGGCGTCGCCGCGGACGGCAGCGAGCCGCCGGTCAGGTTCGAGGCGATCGCCGGCACGTCGGCGAAGCGCGTGATCCTGGCGCAAAAGGCGGCCGACCGGCTCGACATCCGCCTAGGCTCGATCGTGGAGGACGCGGTGACGCCCATGCTGTGGGTCGGCGGCCGGATCGCGGCTCGCTCGGCGGCGAGCGCGGCGGGCGGGCGCGCCGGCGGAACTGGCGAGCTCGACGTCGTCGTCAAGCTCTCGCGCGGGGAAGCGAGCCGCCTCGCTGCGAACGCGCCTGCGCGCGTCCTCCCGCTAGCGACGCGCGAGCGTTCCGCCCGCGAGTCGCGCGCGGTGCCCGCGGGACGGGCGGGAACGCCGGACCCCTCGACGTCGATGCAGGCGCTGACCTTGCGCCTCGAGTCGCGCGACAGCGGCTTCAAGGCGGACGACCGCGTGCGCGTCGGCCTGCCGCTCGCCGGCGCCGCGGGGCGCCGGCTCGTCGTCCCCTATGGCGCCGTTTATTACGACGCGACCGGGGCCGCATGGGTGTACGTCGCCGTGCAGCCGCTCGCATACGAGCGACGTCGCATCACGGTGGCGTTCGTCACCGACGACCGCGCCGTGCTGGACGACGGCCCGCCCGCGGGCACGCCGGTGGTCGTCACCGGAGCGTCGCTGCTCTACGGCGCCGAGATCTTCGGCCGCTGACCGGAGCGCGCGCGCCATGTTCCGCCTGATCGTCGCGACGAGCCTGCGCTTTCGCTTCCTCGTGCTCGGGGCGGCCGCGACGCTCGTTGCGCTCGGCGCCGCGCAACTGCCGCGCATGCCGGTCGACGTGTTCCCGGAGTTCGCGCCGCCGATCGTCGAGGTGCAGACCGAGGCCATCGGCCTGTCCGCCGAGGAGGTCGAGAGCCTCATCACCTACGGGCTCGAGGAACTGCTCACCGGCGTCCCGTGGCTCGAGTCGACGCGCTCGGCCTCGGTGACCGGACTGTCGTCGATCACGCTGATCTTCCAGCGCGGGACCGACGTGATCCGCGCGCGGCAGATGGTGCAGGAGCGGCTCGCGCTCGCCTACACGCTCCCGAACGTCGCGACGCCGCCGGTCATCCTGCAGCCGCTGTCGGCCACCAGCCGCGTGATGACGATCACGATCGCCTCGGACACGATCGAACCCACCGAGCTGTCGCTGCTCGCGCGCTGGACGATCAAGCCGAGGCTCGCCGGCGTGCCGGGCGTCGCCAACGTCGCGATCTGGGGCCAGCGGCTGCGGCAGCTCCACGTGCAGATCGCACCCGACCGCCTGCGCGAGGCGGGCCTGACACAGGAGGACGTTGTCGCCGCGGCGGGCGACGCGCTGTGGGTGTCGCCGCTCACGTTCCTGCGCGCCTCGTCGCCCGGCTCGGGTGGCTGGATCGACAACGCCAACCAGCGGCTCGGCGTCGAGCACGCGATGCCGATCGAGACGCCCGAGGACCTCGCGAAGGTCCCGGTGGCGGCGCGCCGTCCCGGAACGGCCCCCACGGACGTCACGCTCGGCGACATCGCCGAGATCACGTTCGCGCATCCGCCGCTGATCGGCGACGCGGTCGTCGGCGGCGGCGACGGCCTCGTGCTGGTCGTCGAGAAATTCCCGTCGGCGAACACGCTCGAGGTCACGCGCGACGTGGACCGGGCGCTCGCCGAGCTCTCGCGCGGGCTGCCGGGCGTGCGCATCGACAGCAGCGCGTTCCGCCTCGCCGCGTACGTCGACGACGCGATCGAGAACCTGTCGTTCGCGCTGGTCGCCGGCGCGCTCCTCGTCGCCGCCGTGCTCGCGCTGCTCTTTCCGTGGCGCGCGGCGCTGGTCGGCGCGGTGTCGATCCCGCTCGCGCTCGCCGCCGCGGTGCTGGTGCTGAAGCTCGCCGGCGCGACGATCAACACGATGATGCTCGCCGGCCTCGCGGTCGCGCTCGGCGTGGTGATCGACGACGCGATCGCGGGCGTCGGCGCCATCGCCTCGTCGTCGTCCGGGGGCGTCGATGCGCCGGCGCTGGTCGACGCCGTCGTGGCATCGCGCGCCACGGCCGGCACGACCGCGGCGATCGTCACGCTCGCGGTGATGCCGGTCTTCGCGATGGGTGGCGTCGCCGGTGCGTTCTTCGAGCCGCTCGCCGTCGCCTACCTGCTGGCGGTCGCGGCGTCGATGCTGGTCGCGCTGACCGTGGCGCCCGCGCTCGCCGCGGTGCTGCCGGGCCGTCCGGCCTCGACGCGTGCGCGCCCGATCGTCGCCTGGCTCGCGGCGCGGCACGCGGCCTTGCTCGCGCGCGCGATGACGGCGCCCACGATGGTGGCCATCGCGGCCATCGCTTTCGCGCTCGCGGCCGTCGCGGTGTTCCCGCTGCTCGGGCAGACGCTGCTGCCGCCGCTCGCCGAGCAGGACGTCGTGATCGACTGGAGGATGGCTCCCGGGACGTCGCAAGCCGAGAGCTCCCGCATCGCGGCCCGAGTGTGCCGGGAGCTGGGGGCGCTGCCGGGCGTCCGGCATGTCGGCGCGGAGATCGGGCGCGCGGTCACCGGCGATCGCATCGTCGGGGTGAACGCGAGCCGCATCTGGGTGCGCCTCGACCCGTCCGCCGATCGCGAGCGCACGCTGGCGACCGTTCGCGAGACGCTCGGCGGGTACCCCGGCGTCGAGCACAGCATGCACGGATACCTGCGCAACAAGGTGAGCGAGGCGCTGACCGGGCAACCGCGTCCCGTCGTCGTGCGCGTGTACGGGCCGCGCCGCGACGTTCTGCACGAAAAGGCCGAGGAGGTCCGGCTCGCGATGGCCGCCGTGCCCGGCATCACCGATCTGCAGGTCGACGGCGAGGTCTCCGAGCCGCAGATCCAGGTGACGGTGGACCTCGACGCCGCCGCCCGCGCGGGCGTCAAGCCCGGCGACGTGCGTCGCGCCTCGGCGACGGTGTTCTCGGGCATCGTCGCCGGCTACCTGTTCCGCGACCAGAAGATCTTCGAGGTCGTCGTCTGGGGCGCTCCCGAGACGCGGCATAGCCTCGCCAACCTCGCCGAGCTGTGGATCGAGCGACCCGGCGGCGCGCCGGTGCGGCTGCGCGACGTCGCGTCGCTGTCGATCGCCGCGACGCCCACCGTGATCCGGCACGAGCGCATCGCGCCGTACGTCGACGTCGTCGCGAACGTGGCGGGCCGCGACCCGCGCGCGGTCGCGGACGAGGTCGCGAGCGCGCTCGAGCGCGTCGCGTTCCCGCTCGAGTACCACCCCGAGCTGCTGGGCGAGTACGCGGAGCGCCAGTCCGCCCAGAACCGCACGATCGGCGTGATGGTCGCCACGCTGATCGGCATCGTCCTGCTGCTTCAGGCCGCGCTGCGGAGCTGGCGCCTCGCCGCCGTCGCCACGCTGCCGCCCGGCGCCGCGTGGGCGGGCGCCACGCTCGCCGCCCTGGCCGGAGGCGGCACGCTGTCGCTCGGGTCGGTCGTCGGCTTCCTCGCGCTCCTGGGCGTGGCGGCCTGGCAGGGCCTCGTCGTGCTCGACCGGTACCGGCGCGGCGAGGAGCACGAAGGCCGCTCGGTCGACGATCGCGACGTCGTGCGCGGCACCGTCGAATGCATGCCGGCGATCATCGCGAGCTCGGTCGCGACGATCGCTGCGCTCGTGCCGCTGATGGCGCGCGGCCCGGTCGCCGGCCTCGAGATCGTCCAGCCGATGGCGATCGTCGTCGCCGGCGGCGTCGCCGCCTCGACGATCGGCGTGCTGTTCGTCCTGCCAGTGGTCTATCGCACCGTTCGCCCGCGCGCGCCCCGCGAGCCGGATCCCGGGCTGCACGACGCGGCGCCGGGCGCGATGCCCCCGTTCCGCAGCGTTCCGGACGAGCGCTAGTCCCGTACCTGCCAGCGCTCCCGCAACGCTCGCGCGTTTCAGCGAACGGCGGCCCGCAAGGCGCACCGCGCGAGCGACGTCCAACGATCCGGGATGGGCAACCCCGAAGGCGGCCGTTTCCCGCCATCACCCGGAGGGCGGTCAGTGCCCAGGAGCGCAAGCCGGCGCTAGGCGGCCCGCGCTGCGACGCCGCGCGCGGCGATCCGCGTCGCGAGGTCGAATGCGGCCTGCAACCCTTCGACGTTCGCGATCCCGCGTCCGACGATGTCGAACGCCGTGCCGCTCGCGCAGGTCGCGACCGGCACCGGCAGTCCGCCGTGCAGCGTCACGCCGCGGTCGAAGCCCATGAGCTTCATCGCGATCTGGCCCTGGTCGTGGTACATCGACACGACCGCGTCGTAGTCGCCGCGCTTCGCCGCGACGAACACGGTGTCGGACGGCAGCGGACCGCGCACGTCGATGCCTTCGCGCCGCACCGCTTCGATCGCCGGCGCGATGATGTCGATTTCCTCGCGTCCGAGCGAGCCGCCGTCGCCGGCGTGAGGGTTGAGCGCCGCGACCGCGATGCGGGGCGACGCGATGCCGGCGGCTGCGAGGTAGCGGTTCACGATCCGCACCGCGCCGATCACGCCTTCGCCGGTGATCGCGTCGGCGACCTCGCGCAGCGGCACGTGCGAGGTCACGCGCGAGGTCCACAAATCGCCGGTGATGTTGAACTCGCTGGTGAAGCCGTCGACGCCGAGGCGCTCGGCCATCCAGCGCAGCTCGTCCTCGTGCGTCATGCCGGCGAGCCGGAGCGCGTGCTTGTTGAGCGGCGCGAACACGATGCCCTGCACGTCGCCGCGGCGCGCCGCGTCGACGGCGGCGGTCAGCGACGCGAGCGCCGCGCGCCCGCCGGCCTCGGTCGCCTGGCCCGGCGTGATCGCCGCCTCGCCGCCAAGCGACAACGCTTGCAACGTCGCGCGACCGGGAGCAGGCGTCGGCGACACGAGCGCCCGCACGCCGGCGACGCGCTCGCCCGCGGCGATCGCGGCGGGATCCGCGTAGACGACGATCTCGGCATGCTCAAAGTTGCCCGGGCGCGCGAGCAGCCGGGCGGCGATCTCGGGACCGATGCCGTTCGGATCGCCGAGTGAAATAGCGATGCGTGGCTTCAACGTGCGCTTTCGCGAGGGGCGGCGGCCGACGGCGGCCCCTTGGGGGGAGGCTCGCGCAGCGAGCTTCGGGGGGACGTCATCCCGCCGGCCCCGAGGGCGCCGGCCCCCTGGGGGGAGGCTCGCGCAGCGAGCTTCGGGAGGATCACAGCTATTCCGCCTTGATGTTGGCGGTTCGGATGAGCTTGCCGAAGCGCTCGTACTCGGCACGGTTCATCTCGGCGAACTCGCCCGCGCTGATCGCGCCAGGTTCGCCGCCGAGTCCGCGTAGCTTCGCCTGCACGTCGGGCAGCGCGAGCACGCGCTTCAGCTCCGCGGCGAGCTTGTCGACGACCGGCCTGGGCGTGCCGCCGGTCACGAAGAGGCCGTACCACGTCGACATCTCGGCGGCCGGGTAGCCGGTCTCCGCGATCGTCGGCACGTTGGGCAGCTCGGGGCTGCGCTTCGGCGACGTCACCGCGAGCGGCTTGAAGCGGCCCGACTTGATGTGCGGCATCGCCGACGACGTCGTGTCGAACATCATCTCGACGTTGCCGCCGAGGATGTCGATGTGCGCCTGGCTCGAGCCCTTGTACGGGATGTGCGAAGTCTTGACGCCGGCCGCGAGGTCGAACGCTTCGCCGGCGATGTGCTGCGTGCTGCCCACGCCCGACGACGCGTACTTGAGCTCGCCCGGCTTCGCCTTCGCCAGCGCGACGAGCTCGCTCACATCCTTCACCGCGACCTTGTCGCCGACGACGAGGACGTTGGGCACGACGACGATCAGCCCGACCGGCGCCAGGTCCTTCAGCGGGTCGAACGCCAGCTTGATCATGTGCGGCGCGATCGCCTGGCCGGTGTTCGTGGCGACGAGCAGCGTGTAGCCGTCCGGTGTCGCCTTCGCGGTCAGGTCCGCGGCGATCGTGTTCGACGCGCCGGGCCGGTTCTCGATCACGACCGGCTGCTTCAGCGACTCGGCGAACTTCTCGCCGAGCATCCGTGCGATCACGTCGGTGCCGCCGCCGGCGTTGGCGCCGACCATGATGCGAATCGGCCGGGTCGGGTAGTCCTGCGCCGCCGCGGGCAGCGCGAGCGCGACCGCGGCGAGCGCCGCGAAGATGACGGGAGACTTGTTCACGTGGCTCTTCCTCCTTCGTGCCGCGCCTCGGGTGGACGCGGGCATCCCGCATTGTCGCGCGACGGGGCGATAACGTCCAATCGTCTTTGATGATCTTGTGATAACGTTTTGGAATGCCTGCCACGCCACCGTGCCCGTTATCCGCCCTGCCCGCCCCGCACGCGCGGAACGGGCCGGGTTGAGGGGCGCATCGCATGGCGCCCGGCCCCGTCATCGACCTGCGCTTCCACGCGCGCCTCAAGGCGCGCCATCTCGCGCTCGTCGTCGCGCTCGACGCGCACCGCAGCCTCCGGCGCGCCGCGGCCGCGATCGCGGTCACGCAGCCCGCCGCGACCAAGCTCCTGCACGATCTCGAGGACGCGCTCGACGCCCCGCTATTCGAGCGGCACGCGTGGGGGATGTCGCCGACGCCGTACGGCGAGACGCTGATCCGCTACGCGCGCGGCGCGCTCAACGACCTCGCGCAGGCCCAGGCCGACATCGCGGCGCAGCGTGCGGGCGTGCTGGGATCGCTGCGTGTCGGCGGAGTGACCGGTTCGGTGCCGCGCTTCATCGCGCCCGCGATCGGCGCGTTGCGCGCGGCGCATCCGCGTGTGCGCGTCTACGCGCTCGTCAACACCGGCGAAGTGCTCGTCGACGCGTTGCGGCGCGGCGAGCTCGACGTGGCGGTGACGCCGCGCCCGCCGGACGACGACCTCGCCGGTCTCGAGACGCGCGCGCTCGCCGACGAGGCGCTGACCATCGTCGCGCGGTCCGGCCATCCGCTCGCGCGGCGCCGCTCGATCGCGCTCGCGCGATTGGGCGCGCTGCCGTGGATCGTCCCGCCCGCGGGCGGCCCCCTGCGTCGGGACTTCGACGCGCTGCACGCGGCGGCCGGCGTGCGGCCGCCCACCGACCTCATCGAGACCGTCTCGATCGTCGCGACGCTCGCGCTGCTGCAGTCGAGCGATGCGGTCTCGCTGTTGCCCGAGGGTCTCGCGCGCCACTACGAAACGCCGGGCCTGCTGGCGCGGCTCGCGGCGCGGCTGCCGGGCGCGGGGACGCGCTACGAGGTGATGACGCGCGCGAACCGCGCGCTGGCGCCGGTCGCGCAGGCGATCGTCGCGGCGCTCGTCGCGATCGCGGCGGGGCGCGGCCCCGCGACGCGCGCGGCGCGCCGGTCGCCGTAGCGCGGATCGCTCAGCGCGCGCGGCGCGCGGCGACGAGGCCGCGTCGCCACGCCGCGAGGAGCGTGCGCAGGTCGACGAACGCATCGCACGCGGCGTCGACGACCGCGAACGCCAGGCGCGCCTGCGACTGCGCGACGAGGCGCTCGTGGGCGCTGATCGGAAGCTCGGCGGGGCGGCGCAGCAGGTCGGCGTGCGGCGAAGCGTGAGTGGCGGGCATCGTGGGCCTCCGTGCGGAACGCGCCGCGAGGATGGGCGGCGCTAGGGAAGCTCTGCGTAACCCGCGGATGCGCGACGCGTCGGGCGGG
>JBDTNO010000076.1:0-14212 GCA_039933715.1 Betaproteobacteria bacterium | reverse complement strand
ATGTCGCCGCCGCCCGCCACCGTCGCGACGTTGAGCTGCGGCGAGGTCGCGTTCGGTGCGACGTCCACGGTCAACGTGAGCCCGGGGTAGGCCGCGAGCGCTGCGAGCGCGTCGCCGCGCGTGCAGGGGCCTGCCGGCTGCGTGCAGCTCCAGCCGATGCCGGACAGCCCCGTCGCGGACAACCCGGACGGTATCGAGTCCGTCACGGTGACAAGGCCCATCGTCGTGGTCCCGCCGACGTTCGAAACCGAGATCATGAACTGCGCGCCGACCTGGCCCTGGAAGAAGTTGCCGACGTGCGTCTTGACGATCGTGAGGTCCCGTCCGGCGTCGACTACGACCGAGTCGTTCGCGCTCGCCGGTGTCGGGTCGCCGCCTCCGAAAACCGTCGCCTGGTTGATGAGCGGCGATGATGCGTTCGTCGCGACGTCGACGGTGAGCTGGATCGCCTCGTACGACAGCGTCGGACCGAGCGCATCGCTGCGCGTGCAGGGACCCGCCGGTTGCGTGCACGACCAGTTGATGCCGGCGATCGAGGTCGCCGACAGTCCCGCCGGAAGCACATCGCTGACTGAGACCAGGCCGAACGACGGTGCGAGGCCGTTGTTCGTGACGACGATCGAGAATGTCGCGCCGACCTGCCCCTGGAAGAAATTGCCGGTGTGCGACTTGACGATGCCGAGGTCGACCGGCGCGCGCGTGTCGGTGTCGTCCCCTTGCGCGGTCACGGTTCCCGGCGGAGGAAGCTGAGGATCTGTGGCGACGGCGATCGCGGTGTTGGTGATCGACGGATCGGTCATCCCGGGCGCGAAGGCGACCGGAACGGTGAAGGTCAACGTGCCGCCGCTCCCGGAGAGAATCGCGCCGGTCGCGCCGAACGCGCCTTGTCCGGTCGACCCGGTTACGGTGCCGCAATTGGATCCCGCGCTCGGAGCGCAACTCGCGTTGCCGGTGAGCGTGACCCCGGTCGGCAGCGTGTCCGCAACGGAGACGCTCAGCGCATCGCTCGCGCCCGAATTCGTCACGACGACCGAGTAGGTGGCGGTGCCACCGGGGACGTAGGTCGCGCTGCCGTCGGTCTTGGTGACGGCGAGCATGATGCCGGGCGCGCGCGCGCTCGAATCCTGGCCGTTCGCCGTGTTGCCCGAGACGACGTGCGTCGCCGTCGCGGTGTTCACCAGCGGCGAGACGAACATCGAGGCCGGGTAGCTCACAGGCACCGAGACCTGCACCGAGTTTCCTGCGCCCGCAGCGATCTGCATGGCGGTGAAAGACACGCCCTGGGTGCCGAGCGTGTTCGCGCCCGCGGTGCCGCAGCTGGCCGTGCCGGTCGGCGTACAGGTGACGCCGGGCGCCGCGATGACGGCGAGGTCGGGCAGCGTGTCGGCGAAGGTGATGCCGGTGCCGTTCGACGGGCCGGCGTTGGTGACGGTGATGACGTAGGTTCCCGATCCGCCGGGTACGTACTGCGCGCTGTTGTCGGTCTTTACCACCGACAATGCAACCGTCTGCACGATGGCGTCGGTGTCCGTTGCGGTGTTGTTGCCTGTATTGCTGTCGATGACGGAGGCGGGCTGCTGGATGGTCGCGACGTTCACGACCTGGCCGGAGGCGCCCGCCGGCACCGCAGCGGTGATCGAGTAGGTCAACGTGCCGCCGGGCGGGATCGTGACCGTGTCGTTGATCGAACCCGATCCGTTGGCCGTGCAGGACGCGCCGGCCGACGCGACGCAGGTCCAGGACGTGAACGTCGCGTTGGCGGGCTCCGGATCGGTGAAATTTGCCCCGGCCACGATGGCGCTGCCAGCGGCGTTGCCGACGACGACCACGTAGATCGTGCTCGTGCCCGCGGCGACCTGGGTCACGCCGTCGGTCTTCGTTACTGACAGGTCGGCGAGCCCGGTGGACGACAAGGTCGCGGAGGCGGGGTCGATGTTCGACACGCCCTGGGCCGAGGTGAGCGCGCCCGAGGGTAGCGAATTGATCAGGTTGCCGGCCGCGGTCGCGCGCACCGTCACCTGGATCGTGCAGATGCTGCCGGCCGTGATGCTCTTGCCGGTGATCGCGACGGTGCTGCTGCCTGCGACCGCGGTGATCGGCGTCGGCGCCGGCGTGCATCCGGTCCCGGTGAACGACGCGGCCGGCGTCGTGTGAACCACCATACCCGACGGGAGCGCATCGGTGATCGCGACGCTGGTCAGCGCCACAGCGCCGGGGGCGTTGTTGAGGATGCGCACGCGCATCACCGACGTGCCGTTGAGCGGCACCGTCGCCGGCGTGAACGACTTGGAGAGCGAGACCGTTCCGGTCACGCGGTTGATCGTGGCGGTCGCGGCGGCGACGTTCGCGACGCCCTGGTTCACGCTCGTCACCGATCCCACCGCGAGCGTGTTGGTGGCGGATCCCGACCCTGCCGGCGTCGTGATGTCGACGGCAATCGAGCACGATGTCGCGCCAGCGGCGAGAGCGCCACCCGACAGGGAAACCGATCCGGTCCCGGATGCGGCGGTGACTGTGCCCGAGCAGGTGGTGACCAGGCCGTTCGGCGTGGCGACGAGGTGCCCGGCCGGCAGGTTGTCGGTGAACGCGATGCTGTTGAAGGCCACCGCGCCGTTGGCGTGACTCACGGTGATGGTGAGCCGCGTATTGCTGCCGGCAAGCACCGTGGTCGGCGCGAATGCCTTGGTTACGCCCAGCGCCGCGGCGACGCTGATCGCCGCGGTCAATGGCACGGTGTTGACCGCCGTCGCCGCCGCGATCGTCGCGCTGACGGCGCCGGCGGGAATCGTGTTGGTGCGGTTGCCGGTCGAGGCGTTGGGGGCGATCTGGATCGGGTAGGTCAGCGTGCAGCTCGATGCCGCCGGGATGGTGCCGCCGGTGAACGTGACCGAGGTTCCGCCCGTCGCTCCGAACGTGCCGCCGCAGCTCGTCGTCGCGACGGGGGCGGCCGCGAACGTATACCCGCTGCCCATGGTCGTCAGCAGGTCGGTCATCGCGACGTTGGTCGCCGGCGTCCCGGCGGCATTGGAGATCACCACGGTGGCGAGGATCGCGTTCGTCTGCGCCGCCGGGCCGTTGGGCGTCGAGAACGATTTCGACCCGGAGAGGTTGCTGGGTGCTGTGACGGTGAGCGTCGCCGTGTTCGACTGCGCGTACGCGACGCCGCCGAAGTTGCCGGCGCTGACGAAGTTGGTCAGCACGGCCTGCGCGGGCCCGGCGTTGCTCGCCGTCATGCCGATCGTGAACGTGCAGGACGTGAACAGGCTTCCGGCATTCGCCGCGACGCCGGCGAGCGATCCGCCACCGGTCGTGTAACTCGTCCCGCCGACGGCGGCCACCGTGAACGACGCGCCGTTGGCCGTGACGCAGGTGCCCCCGGTGGCGAGCGGACTGGCGATCGTCATGCCCACCGGCAGGCCGTCCACGAATCCCAACGGCGAAATGGTGGCTGCGTTGTAGTTGCGCACGGTGACCGTCAACGTCGACAGGCCGCCCGAGAGGATCGTCGCGGGGGCGAAAGCCTTCACCAGCTGGGCGCCGGTCTGGACCAGCAGGTTGTTCGACGTGATGAGCGGATTGGTGACGCCTTCGAACGTCGTGACGGTGCCGGCAGGCAGCGTGTTCGCGACGTTGGCATTGCGCGCGGCGTTGGGGTTCGCCGCCGCGACCTGGAACGACACCGCGCAGGATCCCGGGGCGGCCGGGATCGTGCCGCCGGCAAGCGACGCGCTTGTCGCTCCCGCCGTCGCCGTGAACGTGCCGCCGCAGGTGTTGGTCGGGCCGGGCGTCGCGTCGATGACGAGCTGCGCCGGCAATGCGTCGGTGAACGTCACGTTGGTGAGCGCGACGCCGTTCGGGTTGTTCAGCGTGATCGTCACGACCGACGGGTTGCCGAAGCCGTGGAGCACCGTCGGCGCGAACACCTTGCTGCCGGACATCGGAGTCAGCGCCGAGACGTTGAGCGTCGCTTCGGCGGCCTGTGAGTTGCTTCCCTCGCTCGACGTGACGTCGCCCACGGCGATGGTGTTGATGTAGACGTCGGGCGCGGAGGCGACGACGTCGACGGTGACCTGGCAGCTCCCCGGCGTGATTCCCACCGCCGCAGGAATCGAGCCCCCGGAGAAAGTCGCCGAGGTGTCGGCGGCGTTCGCGACGATCGAGCCGCCGCAGGTCGAGCTCGTGTTGGGGTTCGGGGCCACCACGACCCCGGCGGGGAACACGTCGGTGAACGCCAGCGCGCTCGCGGCCGAGGTGTTCGCATTCAGGAAAAAGAAGGTGACCGTCGAAACCTGCCCGACCGACACGACGTCGGGCGTGAAGGATTTGTTCGCGTTGATCGCGGCGTGGGCCGGGAGGGCGAGCGCCAGCAGCAGCGCGCACGCTCGTGCGCCATGACGCGAAAGCGCGGCCACGGGAGCTGCGAATGGTGAAAGGGCAGCAACCTGCGTGGACGGCGGGAAGAAACGGCGCATGAACGATCGATCCTCGCTATCCGATGGACGCACACTGCATCGCCGCGCGTTCGCGCGACGTCCCGCTCGAACCTCCATGACCGCCCTGCAGGACGCCGGGCCATGACGACGCGTTTCGTTCAGCCCGGGACACGCCGAAGTCGATCGGCCGTTACCGGGTTCCGAGACTTCCCTCCTCAAGCCCTGCGGCCCCTGGCGGGGCGCGCGAAGCGTCTCAGCCGCAATGGCTGATCATTACGGCCGGCTGGACGCGCAATGCCGCTGCGCGTTTTCTCGACGGAAACCGAAGCCGCCACCGCGGAAAAGTGTGCAGTGCACAATCGCGGGAACGCTCTTCCTGGCCCTCCGTACCGCCGCCTTCGAGGGCAACAATATGCACGGACCGTGCCCGGAGCGCTCGGGACATCCGGGTCGGTGGAAACGAAGGCGCAGCGAACCGTCCACGCGTCACAGGCGACGCCCGCGGCGCGCCCATCGGGATGAGAGAGCCGCGATTCCCCGGGCGGGACACGGCAAAATTCTCGCCGTGCAGGATCGCTACGCGTGGAATCGACCTATGTCCCGGGCAGATCGTCGCGAAGTGCCGTCGGCCAAACGGGGAATGGCCACCCGTCGCTGTGCGCCGTTCCGCGTCGCGGCCCTGCGAAATCGGCAATGGGGCGGATCGCTACGGGATCGATTTTGCGCCGGGCCGCACGCGCGGTCCGGTCAAATCGCGGAATCCCACCTTTTCGATTTGCGCCGGACCGACGGCGCGGTCCGGCGAATTCCTGGTGGCCAAGGCCGGAATCGAACCAGCGACACAAGGATTTTCAGTCCTCTGCTCTACCAACTGAGCTACTTGGCCGTAGCTCGCCATTATAGCAAGCCGGCCGCGGCCGCCGGACCCGCTCCAGCGGTGCCGATGCCTCCGGATCCACGGTCGCGCCTAGCAGTCCAGGAACGCCCGGAGCGCCGCGATCGTCGCATCGGGCGCTTCCTCGGCCAGGTAATGGCCGCAAGGCATCCGCCCGCCGTGCACGTCCTCGGCGACCTCGCGCCACTCAGCCAGCGTGTCGAACAGTCGGTGCGTCACGGCATTGCGCTCACCCCACAGGGCGAGCAACGGGGCGCGCAGGCGTCGCCCGGCGGCACGGTCGGCGGCGTCGTGCTCCAGGTCGATCGAGGCGGAGGCGCGGTAGTCCTCGCAGGTGGCGTGGATCGTGGCGGGGTCGCGGAAACACCGCAGGTATTCGTCGACCGCACGCGGGTCGAAGAAAGCGCGGCCCTTCGATCCCCATCCCCCGATCTTGGTGAGCAGGTAGCGATCCGGATCGGCGCCGATCATGCGCTCGGGAAGGCCGTCGGGCTGGATCAGGAAGAACCAGTGGTAATAGGCTTTCGCGAACGCGAGGTCGGTCTTCGTGTACATCGCCCAGGTCGGCGCGATGTCGAGCACCGCCCATTTGCGCACCGCGTCGGGATGGTCAGCGGCGAGCCGGTGCGCGACGCGGCCGCCGCGGTCGTGGCCGACGAGATCGAAGCGTGCATGCCCGAGCGATCGCATCACGGCCAGCATGTCGGCGGCCATCGCGCGCTTCGAGTACGCGGCGTGCGTGTCGTCGGACGTCGGCTTCGACGAGTCGCCGTAGCCGCGCAAGTCGGCGACGACGACCGTGTGCGATCGTGCGAGCTCGGACGCGACGCGGTGCCACATCGCGTGCGTCTGCGGATAGCCGTGCAACATCAGAAGCGGCGGGCCGTCGCCGCCCGTCGCGCACGCGATCGTCGCGCCGGCGCCTTCGATGCGTCGCGTTTCGAATTCCGGGAACAGGACGGCGTCGGCGCTCACGGGCGTGAGCCTATCGCATGGCGCGGGGATCGACGCGATCGCGGTATCGCCAGGGCGGCTCGGGGTCCCGCGACGACCACAAGCCGCGCCGTGCCGTGCGCGCGTCGTTCTCGAGCTTCGCCAACGCCGGGTCGGTCGTGTAACGCCGGAACATCCACGCCATGCCGTCGCGCAGTTGCGCTTCGGCCAGGTCGACGCCGTCGACGCTCACGCGCGCGAGCGTTCGGCCGAAGCCGTCGGTGCCGCGCTCGAGGACGCGCGCTTCTCGATGCATCGCGCGCGCGGCGAGCGAATCGCGCGCGCGACCCGACCACGGCTGGCCGTGTTCCGGCGCATCGATGCCCCACAGGCGCACGCGGACGGGCTGGCGTTCGACGAGCACGGTG
Source organism: Betaproteobacteria bacterium (assembly GCA_039933715.1). GTDB lineage: Bacteria > Pseudomonadota > Gammaproteobacteria > Burkholderiales > Casimicrobiaceae > VBCG01. The sequence continues at coordinate 7,523 of JBDTNO010000076.1, read as the reverse complement.
AGCGTGTCGCCATCGGGAACCGAGACGATGCGACCGGTGAAATCCGCGGAAGCATCGGTCGACGCCGCCGACGCGGCGAGCGCGGTGGCGAGCGCTAGCGCGGCGCCGACGCCGCGCGCGTCAGGCCACGAGCGCGGCCGCGCGTGCAGCGTCGATGCCCACGGACCGCGCGGCATCGAGGAGGTCCTGCCAGGTCTTGGCGTCGAGCGGGACGCCCTGCGAGCGCCGGGTCTCTCGCGTCCGGCGTTCGACGTCGCCGGGCGAGAGCACCGGTTCCCCGGGGCGCGACGGCGGCGACGCCTTGACCCAGTCGACGAAGCGCCGCGCCTCGCCGAGGACGCCGCCCGCGGTGTCGTACACCGACGGATCGACATAGATCGACAGCATGTTGTTGCGCAGGATCGTGTCGTCGGGGTCGGAGCTGCGCCCGGTCGTGACCGCGCCGGCGAGGAGGTCGGTGAGGATCGACAGCCCCGATCCCTTGTGCGCGCCGATCGTGAGCAGCGCGCCGCCGTCGTAGAAATCCTTCGGGTCGGTTGTCGGGCGGCCCGCCTTGTCGACGATCCATCCCTCGGGGACCTGGTCGCCCTTGTTCATCGCGACCATCAGCTTGCCTTCGGCGACCGTCGACGTCGTGATGTCGAGAATCGCGGGCGCCGCGCCGGCGACCGGAACGCCGATCGCCATCGGGTTGGTCGACAGGCGCCGGTCGCTGCCGCCGAACGGCGCGACGCGCTGCGCGCCCGACGTGTTGAGGAAGTGCAGCGACACCTGTCCCGCTTCAGCCGCCAACTCGGCCCAGTCCCCCAAGCGTCCGAGGTGGCCGCAGTTGCGCAGCCCGACCATCGCGATGCCTTTGGTGCGCGCCTTGCCGATCCCCATGCGCGTCGCGAATTCCCCGGTGACCTGGCCGAAGCCGCGGCGGCCGTCGATGATCGCGATCGTGTCGCTGTCGAACACGATCTCTGGCGCGGTATTCGGCTTGAGCGTGCCGTCGCGAACCCATTCGAGGTATTTGCCGACGCGCAGCACGCCGTGCGATTCGTGGCCGACGAGGTTCGAGTCGACGAGGCGCGTGGCGATCGCGCGCGCTTCGGCCTCGGACGAGCCTGCGCCCTCCATGATGGCGGCGACGAGGGCGACGAGCTTGGGAGCCGGAATGGTTTTCATCGAAAAGGGTGCGATGCGGACCCGCGCGCCCGGTGTCGGCGTTCGCCGCGCGCGAATGATTATACGTGCGCCGCGCACCGACTCCCGGGACGGGGCAACGCCGACGTGCCGTTTGCGCGTCGTTCGCTTGCGCGCCGGTCCCTTGGCGTTATAGTGGATCGGTGCGGTGCGCTTGCGGCGTCCGCACCGCCATCGGCCAGGCGGGTGCCGCCGCCTGCTGAACCGCCGGAGATCGCCATGCCCGCCTCGTGTTCGCCATCTTCGTTTCTGCTGGCAGGAATCGCGTGGCTCGCGCTCGCCGCCGCGCCGGTGGTCCTCGCCGCCACCGAAGCGCCGCTCCCGCAGCTCGATGCCAGGGTCGCCGATGCCGCGGCCGGTCCGGCCGCCGAGCGGCTGTTCCGCGCGGTCGTCAAGGTCGAGACGCGCGCGGTGCCGGTGGCGCGCAGCGCCGTCTCGCTGGGTAGCGCGCGCGAAGGCACCGGCATCCTGATCGGCAAGGACGGCCTGATCCTGACGATCGGCTACCTGATCGTCGAGGCTGAACAGGTCTCGGTGACCGATCATCGCGGACGGGTGCTGCCGGCGCAGGTCGTCGGATACGACCACGCGAGTGGCTTCGGTCTCCTGCGCGCGATCGTTCCGATCGAGGCGGAGCCGATCGCGCTCGGCTCGTCGAACGGCATGGCCGAGCGCGATCCGGTGCTGATTGCGAGCCACGCCGGCATCGACGACATCGCGTTCGCATGGGTTGTGTCGAAGCGCCCGTTCACCGGGAACTGGGAATACATGCTCGACGAGGCCTTGTGGACGAGCCCGCCGACGCTCAACTGGAGCGGCGCCGCGCTGATCGACCGCGACGGCAAGCTCGTCGGGATCGGCTCGCTGATCGTGCGCGACGCGACCGGCGACGACTCGCGCCTTCCGGGCAACCTCTTCGTCCCGATCGATACGCTGAAGGCGATCCTCGCCGACCTCGTCGCCGAAGGCCATCGCAAAGGGGCGCCAAGGCCGTGGCTCGGCGTCGCTGCCGACGAGGTGCAAGGCCGCCTCGTCGTCTCGCGCGTTTCGCCCGGAGGTCCCGCCGAGGAAGCAGGGGTGCAGGTCGGCGACATCATCCTCGGTGTCGGCGGCGACGTCGTGCGCACGCAAGGCGATTTCTACCGCAAGGTCTGGAACGGTCGTAGCGCCGGTTCGGACATTCCACTCAAGCTCCTGCAAGGCGCCGACGTGCGCGAACTGTCGGTCAAGTCGATCGACCGCGTCCAGTATTTCAAGCCACGCACGATGTACTGATCGCAGCGCGCCCGCGGCGTGCCGCCGCAGCGCGCTTCCGCGTGTCGCGCGCGCAAGACGCTCGCGAGGGATGAGCCGCTGGCCAGCCGCTCGGGCCCGTCCCCTACAATGGCGGGCCCCGCGCGCCGCCAACCTTCTTCGTCCATGCCGATCTTCGCCGCCACGATCTTCGCGAGCGCGTTCCTTCTCTTCCTCGTGCAGCCGGTGATGGCGAAGCAGATCCTTCCGTGGTTCGGCGGATCGGCGACCGTCTGGACCACCTGCCTCGTGTTCTTCCAGTCGGCGCTCCTGCTCGGCTACGCGTACGCCGACTGGATGGTGCGTCGCGTCACCCCGCGCACCGCGGTGCGCGCGCACGTCGTGCTGCTCGTCCTCAGCGTCGTCGTGCTGCCGATCGTGCCCGCCGCGTTCTGGAAGCCGACGGGGGCCGAGAATCCGTCGTGGCTGATCCTCGGGATGCTCGCCGCGACAATCGGCCTTCCCTATTTCATGCTCGCGACGACGAGCCCGCTCTTGCAGGCCTGGTTCGCGCGGCGCTTCCCCGGCCGCAGTCCCTACCGGCTGTTCGCGCTCTCGAACCTCGCGTCGATGCTCGCGCTGCTCGGCTATCCGTTCCTGCTCGAACCATGGGTCGTGACGCGCGGCCAGGCCTGGGGATGGTCGATCGGGTACGTGCTGTTCGTCGGGCTGTGCGCGGCCGCGGGATTCGCGAGCCTGCGCGCCGGGCCGGCGGACGCAAAGCGCACAGGCGACACGTCGCCCGCGGTTCCCGCGGAGGCCGAGAACTCCGGCGCGGGAGAGGCGCCGCCGACCCTCGCGCGCCAGGGATTGTGGATCGCGCTCGCGGCCACCGGCTCGTTCCTGCTGCTCGCGGTGTCCAACCACGTCACGCAGAACGTGGCGGCCGTGCCGCTCCTATGGATCGTGCCGCTGTCGCTCTATCTGCTGACGTTCATCCTCTGCTTCGACGGCACCGGCTGGTACCGGCGCGACGTCTTCCTGTCGATGGGCGCGGCCGCGCTCGGCGTGATGGCGTGGACGCAGGCGGATCCCAGCCTCGCGCACGAGCTCGGCATCCAGCTCGGCGTCTTCTGCATCGGGCTGTTCCTCGCCTGCATGTTCTGCCACGGCGAGCTCGTGCGCCTCAAGCCCGCGCCGCGCTGGCTCACGCGCTTCTACCTGATGATCTCGCTCGGCGGCGCGGTCGGCGCGATCCTGGTCGGCATCGTCGCGCCTCTGGTGCTGCCCGCGTATTTCGAGCTCGCCGCGGGCATCGTGATCTGCGCGCTGCTGATGCTCTGGCAGGTGCGGCGCGACCATCCGGTGTTCCCGGTCCTCGCGATCGCCGCCCTCCTCGTGTCCGTCTCATGCAGCGTGTGGACGGTGCGCGAGTTCTTCGACGGGGCGATCGTCGCATCGCGCAACTTCTATGGCGTGTTGCGCGTCTGGCAATCCGGCGCGGACGAGTCGGCGCGACGCACGCTGATCCACGGCTCGATCATGCATGGCAACCAGTACCGCGACCCGGTGCTGCGCAAGGAGCCGACCACCTACTACACGGCCACGTCGGGCATCGGCCGCGCGATCGAGTCGCTGCACCCGCGCCTCGAGCCGCTCAAGGTGGGCATCATCGGCCTCGGCACCGGAACGATCGCGGCCTGGGGCGCGAAGGGCGACGTCTACCGGTTCTACGACATCAACCCTTCGGTCATCGGGATCGCGCGCAGCGAATTCACCTACCTGTCGGACAGCGAGGCGACGATCGAGACCGCCCTGGGCGACGCCCGCCTCGTGCTCGAGCGCGAGCCATCGCAGGGCTTCGACGTCCTCGCGATCGACGCATTCTCGAGCGACGCGATCCCGGTGCACCTGATCACGTCCGAGGCGCTGTCGATCTACGAGCGGCACATGAAGCCGTCGGGAATCATCGCGTTCCACGTCACCAACCGATTCCTCGACCTCGTCCCCGTGGTCGAGGCGCTCGCGAACGACCACCACCTCGCGGTAGCGTGGGTCGCGGACGATGGCAACGAAAACCTCGCGAGCCGGAGCGAATGGGTGTTGCTCTCCAAGGACCCCGCGGCGCTCCGCAAGCCGGCGATCGCCGATGCCGCGACCGAGATCGTCCCGCGCCGTGACTGGCGCCTGTGGACCGACGACTTCAACAATCTCGTCCAGGTTCTCAAGTGATGCGCGCGCGGTAGCGGGTTCGCGTGCCCGGGATCGAAGCCGGGCCGCCCGCCGCGTGCAGCGCTAGAATCGGTTCATGCGACGCGAAGAACTCGCCGCCGCCAGGTCGATCGCCGACCCCGCGCACTACAAGGCGCTGCGACGCCCCGCCGGCGCGCGGTACGTCGAGGCGATCGACCAGCGCGCCCTTCCGCATGCGGTCGTGTCGGTGCGCATCGGCGACGTCGACGTCGCCGCGCGCGCGATCCGCGGCATGTGGGTGCGCGGCGCTCCGCTCATCGGCGCCGTGGGCGCCTACGGCCTCGCGATGGCACTCGACCACGATCCGACCGACGCGGGCATCGAGCGCGCGCACGCGGCGCTCGACGCGACCCGCCCGACGGCGGTCAATTTGCGCTGGGCGCTCGATCGTGTCCGCAGGCGCGTCGCCCCGTTGCCCGCGGGCGAACGCGCGGATGCGGCATGGACGGAGGCGGACGACATCTCCGCCCAGGATGTCGCGATCAACCACACGATCGGCGAGCACGGATTCCGCCTGCTGCAGCACATCGCCGCGCGCGGCGCGGGACCGGTCAACGTGATGACCCATTGCAATGCCGGCGCGCTCGCGACCTGCGGCTGGGGCACGGCGACCGCACCGATCTTCCTCGCGCACGCGCGCGGACTCGCCGTGCACGTGTGGGTGAGCGAGACCCGTCCCCGCCTGCAAGGATCGAACCTGACCGCATGGGAGCTCGCGCAACGCGGCGTCCCGCACACGGTCGTCGTCGACGGCGCGAGCGCGGCGTTGATGCGCCGGCGCGACGTCGATGTCGTCTTCGTCGGCGCCGATCGCGTCGCGCGCAACGGCGACGTGTGCAACAAGATCGGCACCTATGGCAAGGCGCTCGCGGCGCGCGACAACGACGTCCCGTTCTACGTGGCCCTTCCGTCGCCGACGTTCGACCCTTCGCTCGCCACCGGCGACGCGATCCCGATCGAGCTGCGCTCGCCGGACGAAGTGCTGGAAGTCCTGGGCCGGGACGATTACGGCCAGGCGATCCGCGTCGGCGTGGCGCCGGAGGGTTCGCGCGCGCTGAATCCGGCGTTCGACGTGACGCCGGCCCGGCTTGTCACCGGGCTCCTGACCGAGCGCGGCGTCGCCACCGCTTCCGAGGCCGGCCTCGCCGCGCTGTTTCCCGAGCGGTTCGCGTGAATCACGCCAAAGGCGCCGAGCGTCGGCTGCGAGAGCAGGTGATCGCGACGGCCCGAGGCATGGATGCCGCGGGCATCGATCGCGCCAGGGCGGCAACGTCAGTACGCGCTTTCGTACCGGTGGCTTCGACGGATTCCTGATCACGCCGAGCGGAGTTTCGTACGATCGCCTCGGGGCTGGCGACCTCTTGGCGATGCATCGCGAGGCAGGTGGCGCGGCGCGATGGCGCCGTCGTCGGGAACGTCGCTTCCACCGCGAGATCCAGGTCGCGCGACCCGATGCGAGCGCGATCCTGCACGCGCACGCGACGCGTTCGCCACTGCGCTCGCTTGCGTCCGATGCGAGGCGCGTGTCGATCATCGCCGTCGCCTCGGCGGTCTCGTACTCGTACTCGCCCGGATACGCCAACTCGAGGGCCGTGGCAGACTGGCGGACTTCGGTTCGATTTCCGGAACGTCGGCACCAGGCGCCATGGTTCCCGAATCGGATCGCATTGTGATTCCACGTCCTCGACGCCCGGTCGAGGCGTCACGAGAAGAGGAGCGTCATGCCGAACATCGGGGTTGTGCTCAAGCAGGAGATCGCGCGGCTGTCACGCCGCGAAATTCGGGGCGAGGTCCAGGCGATGCGAAAGGCATCGGCGCAATATCGTCGCCACATCGCCGCGCTGAAGCGCCAGGTCAGCCACCTGGAGCGCGAGATGTCCATGTTGAAGCGCCGGATCCTGAAGGGTTCGCTTCAGTCGGCCGCGTCGTCGTCCGAGAAGTTCCGTTTCGTCGCGAAGGGGCTCAAGTCGCAGCGCAAGCGGCTCGGCCTCTCGGCCGCCGAATACGGGCGCCTGGTCAACGTGAGCGCGCAATCGGTCTACAACTGGGAACAGGGCCACTCGAGCCCGCGCGCCGTGCAGCTCGCGGCGATCGCGACGCTCCGTGGCATGGGCAAGCGCGAGGTCGGCAAGCGCCTCGAAGAGCTGGGCGCGAAGCCCGGGAGCGCTGCAAAAGTCGCGACAGCCGCGAAGCGCACGAAGTCGGGGAAGAGAGCGAAATCAGCGAAGCGTTCGAAACCGGCCAGGCGTGCGAAACGGGCGCGGAGGAGCGCGAAGACGACCGGCAAGTCCGCATAGCGTTTCACCGCTCGTCCATCGGAAAAGCCCGGCGCTACGCCGGGCTTTTTTGTCGCAGGGCGCCGGACATCCGGGAAGGGGACCTGCCGGTCGCCACGGGGTCCGGAAAGCAGAACGCCCCGGTCGTTGGACCGGGGCGCTGTGCTTGATGGGTGCCTGACAATGACCTACTTTCGCGCGCGAGATGCGCACTATCATCGGCGTGCTGCCGTTTCACGGTCCTGTTCGAGATGGGAAGGGGTGGTTCCGGCAGGCTATGGTCGTCAGGCGTTGGTCGTTGATCAGTCGTGTGACTGACTGATCCGAAGGCAAGGGGGGGTTGGTTCGTATCGATCGGTGTCGCGTCGTCGTGGTGATGACGTCGTCGGACGGTTCCGAACGCAAAGTTATGGGATCAAGCCGCACGGGCGATTAGTACCGGTCAGCTCAACGCGTTACCGCGCTTCCACCTCCGGCCTATCAACGTGGTGGTCTGCCACGACCCTTCAGGGGGATCTAGTCCCCGGGAGATCTCATCTTCAGGCACGTTTCCCGCTTAGATGCTTTCAGCGG
>JBDTNO010000075.1:0-14291 GCA_039933715.1 Betaproteobacteria bacterium | reverse complement strand
GAGCCCGCTGCCGTGGCCGCGCGCGCACGCATGCACGTCGCCGATGAACACGACGAAGGAAGAGTCCGGGGTCAGAGACGATACTCCGGCAAACGTCCTGCAAGAAGGCGAAGGTGTCGGCGGAGTTTCGTCTCTGACCCCACACTAAATCGGCGCGGTCGTCGCGTACCGGTGCTCGTGGAACACGAGCCCGCTGCCGTGGCCGCGCGCGCACGCATGCACGTCGCCGATGAACACGACGTGGTCGCCGGCGCGATGCTGCGCGTGGTGCGAGCACTCGATCCACGCGACGCAGCCGTCGATGAGCGGTGCGTCCGCCCAGCCCAGCCGGTAGCCGACGCCGTCGAACCGGTCTGCATGCGGCCGCGAGAAGCGGCGCGCGAGGTCGGCCTGCGACGCCGACAGCACGTTCACGCTGTATCGCCCGGCGGATTCGAAGGCCGGGAGCGACAACGAGCGCCGCGACAGGCTCCACAGGATCAGCGGCGGCTCGAGCGACACCGCGTTGAACGAGTTCGCCGTGAAGCCGACGTAACGGCCGTCGCCGTGGCGGGCCGCGATCACCGTCACGCCGGTCGCGAATTGCGCGAGCGCGTCGCGGAACTGATGCTCGGAGAAGGCACGGCCGAGTGCCTGGGCGCGGGTCAAGGTCGCAGGATCGGACGGACGCGGCGGGCCGCACTCGTCCGCCGATGGTACCGGACATTCGGAGCGGAGCCCGTTTTCCACGGGGGGGCCTCGTTTCGGCGATCGGCGAAAGATCAGTGAACGTCCGACACGCGACCGCGGGGTCGCCGCCTCCGACCTTTGCTACACTTCCTCGGGCATCGGTACCCCGGCGCCCCCCGTCGATGGCCTTGCCGCTTCAGTCGATCATTGCGAGCCGCTACGCGGGACGCGAAATCCCGGTCGCGCTCGTGCTTCCGGACGGGGGCCGCGTCGCGCTGTCCGCGACGCCCGAGGTCGAGATCGTCGCCCGCACCTGGCCGGGCCTGAAGGCGCTCGCCGCTCCCGCGATGGGGGCGCTCGCCCGGGCCTACGTCCGCAACGACATCGACTTCAGCGGGAGCGCGCGCCGCATCCTCGACATCGCCGAGTCGCTCGTCGGCGACGTCGCGCACGGGCACGACCCGCTCGCGGGCCGCCTGCGCCTCTGGCGGCACCAGCGCCGCTCGAACCGCTCGAACATCTCTCACCACTACGACGTCAGCAACGCGTTCTACCGGCTCTGGCTCGATCCGCGCATGGTCTACTCGTGCGCGTACTTCGAGCGCGACGACGCGAGCCTCGCGGAGGCGCAGGTCGCCAAGCTCGATCACATCTGCCGCAAGCTGCGACTGGCGGAAGGCGAGCGCTTCCTCGACATCGGCTGCGGGTGGGGCGCGCTGGTCCTGCACGCGGCGAAAGCCTACGGCGTGCGCGCGACCGGCATCACGCTGTCGCGCAACCAGTACGAGCACGCGCACGCGGCGATCGCCGCCGAGGGCCTCGAGGGCCGCGTCGAAGTGCGGATGCAGGATTACCTCGACCTGCCCGAAGGCGAGCACTACGACAAGATCGCGAGCGTGGGCATGTTCGAGCACGTGGGTCTCGCGCGCTTCCCCAAGTACTTCGGCAAGATCTGGAAGGTGCTGCGGCCCGGCGGGTTCGTGCTGAACCACGGCATCACGCACAACCACCCCCACGGGAAGAGCCTGGGCAGCGGGATCGGCGACTTCGTCGAGGAGTACGTGTTCCCGGGCGGCGAGCTGACGCACGTGCACCGCGTGATCCAGGGGATGGCGGCGGCGGGCCTCGAGATCGTCGACGCCGAGGCGCTGCGCGAACATTACGCGCGCACGCTCTGGCACTGGACCGAGAACCTCGAGGCGCACGAGGCGGACGCACGGCGCGAAGCGGGCGAGGAGCGCTTCCGGATCTGGCGCATCTACCTCGCCGGTTCGGCGCACGCATTCGACCGCGGCTGGCTGTCGCTGTGGCAGCTCCTCGCCGGCAAGCCGCTGCCCGACGGGAAGCTGCCGCATCCGGCCACGCGGCAGTACATGTACCCGTGAGCCTTCGGTGGTCGATTGTCAGCGGGCGTCGGCCCCTCGGCCGCGCGCTTGCGACGCGGCGCACCGCCCCCATCTTTGGCGGATGAAGACGCTGGACACGATCATGGCCGAGGAAGGCCAACGCCCGGTCCTGGAGTTCCCGACCGCGTTCCCGATCAAGGTGATGGGACGCCGCACCGACGACTTCGCGCAGGCGATCGTCGACGTCGTGCTGCGCCACGCGCCGGACTTCGAGGCCGCGACGCTGGAGATGCGCGCGTCGCGCGGGGGCAACTACCTGTCGGTCACCGCGACGATCACCGCGACGTCGCGCCAACAGCTCGACGCGCTTTACCGCGAGCTCACCTCGCATCCGCTCGTCGCGATGGTGCTCTAGCGCGGCCGCCCGCATCCCCGGGGCGCGGCTCGACGGCTGAGCCGTCAGTGGCCGGCGGTTTGGATGCCCGCTGCCCGGGGCGGGGGGACCATCGGGAAATCCTGTTTCTGTAGTAAGATGGTGCTCGATTTCTTTCCATAGAATGCGATGATCGAGAAAGGGTCCCCCCGCGGAAAGGCCCGGACCGCGGGGCGCTCCCATGCTGCCCTGGAGCCGGCTCCCGATGCCGTGTTGACCAAGGCCGTCGTGCGCGCGGCGTCGCTCCTGGGTCTCACGCAGAAGGAACTGGCCGCGATTCTCGGTGTGTCGGAAGCCACGACGTCGAGAATGTTCGCGGACCAGTACCTGCTCGCCCCGAGCCGCGCCAAGGAATGGGAGTTGGCTCGGCTTTTCGTCCGATTGTTCCGCTCGCTCGACGCGCTGTGGGGACACGGCGAGGAGGCGCGGACGTGGCTGGCGAGCCCGAATCGCGGGCTTGTCGCCACGCGACCGCGCGACCTCCTGACGTCGGTGGAAGGGCTGGTCCGTGTCGTCGCGTACCTGGACGCCGCCCGCGGTCGGGTCTGAATCCACGCGCTTCGCCGGCGAAGTCTGGCGTGCCGTCGAGGCGCAGCACATCGCGTCGACGATGGCGCTCGTCGACACGCTCGATGAGCAGCGCGTGCTCGAGGACCTGCTCGACGAGGGCAAGCCGGGCGTTCCCGCCGCGGCCCGGCAGCTCCATTACCTGCTCTTCACGCCGTTCCGCTACCGGCCGCCGCGCCACGGCTCGCGCTTTCGCGGCGACAACGACCCTGGAGTGTTCTACGCGGCCGACGAGGTACGCACCGCGTGCGCGGAGCTCGGCTACTGGCGCTGGCGGCACCTGCTCGACACGCCGGCGCTTTCCGCGATGCCGGTCGCGAGCCAGACGGTGTTCCGCGTGAAGGTCGCGGCGTCGTCGGTCGACCTGCGCAAGCCGCCGTTCGTCGCCGATCGCGCGCGCTGGACCGATCCTGGCGACTACGGCGCGTGCCAGGCATTCGCGCGTGCCGCGCGCGAGGCCGCGGTGCAGGTCATCCGCTACCAATCGGTACGCGATCCACGACGCGGAGGGTGCTGCGCATTGCTCGACCCCGGCGGCTTCGCGAAGCGCGACCCGCTCGAGCAGCAAACCTGGGTGCTCTCGGTGACGCGCGAGCGCGTCGTCTGGCGGCGCTCGCACACGCTGCGCGACGAGACGTTCGACTTCGCCGCCGACGCATGGCGCGTCGCCGTTCCGCGAAAGAACGCGTCCGCGCGCAAGCGCCGCGTGGCCGCTCGATCATGACCGGCGCCGCCGACGATCCCGACATCGCGCGGGCGCCCGGGCAGCGCGACGACGCGACGGGGTTCGTCATCCGCACGCTCGGCCGCACCGATTACGAGCGCTGTTGGCGCGCGATGCAGGCGTGGACGGCGCAGCGCCGCGACGACACGCCCGACGAGCTGTGGATCACCGAGCATCCGCCGATCTACACGCTCGGCCTCGCCGGCCGTCGCGATCATCTGTTGCGCGCGAATCCGATTCCCGTCATCAAGGTCGACCGCGGCGGCCAGGTGACCTACCACGGCCCCGGACAGCTCGTCGTCTACGTACTGGTCGATCTCGCGCGCCGCCGTCTCGGCATCCGCGAACTCGTGCGTCGCCTAGAGGGCGCGATGGTAGAATGGCTTGATTCGTCGGGGATTTCCGCCTACGGCAAGCCGTCGGCGCCCGGCGTGTACGTCTCGCGCGACGGCGTCGAGGCGAAGATCGCGGCGCTGGGGTTGAAGGTGCGCAACGGCCGCACCTACCACGGCATCGCGGTCAACGTCGCGATGGACCTTTCGCCGTTCGCCGACATCGACCCGTGCGGCTTTCCGGGCCTCGCCGTGACCCAGGTGTCGGACCAGGGCGTCGCGACGAGCGTCGAGCGCGCAGGCGGGACGTTCGCGCCGATCCTCGCGAGAACCATCGCCCGGCCACGGCCATGAGCCTCGACATTCCCCCTTCCGGCGACAACGCCGCCGGCGTCAAGCACAAGGGCGCGTCGAAGACCTCGCGCATCCCGATCAAGGTCGTTTCCGCCCCGCTGCTCAAGAAGCCCGACTGGATCCGCGTGCGCGCTTCCATGTCGCCGCGCTTCGCCGAGATCAAGAAGATCCTGCGCGAGCACCACCTGCACACGGTGTGCGAGGAAGCGTCGTGCCCGAACATCGGCGAGTGCTTCAGCAAGGGCACCGCGACGTTCATGATCATGGGCGACATCTGCACGCGTCGCTGCCCGTTCTGCGCCGTGGGGCACGGCCGCCCGCTGGCGCTCGATCCCGACGAGCCCGCGAACCTGGCGAAGACGATCGCCGCGCTGCGTCTCGCGTACGTCGTCGTGACCAGCGTCGACCGCGATGATCTTCGCGACGGCGGCGCGCAGCACTTCGTCGATTGCATCCGCGCCGTTCGCCACCGCTCGCCGGAAACGCAGATCGAAGTGCTGGTGCCCGATTTCCGCGGGCGCATGGAGCGCGCGCTCGCGATCCTCGAGGCCGCGCCGCCCGACGTGATGAACCACAACCTCGAGACGGTGCCCCGCCTGTACAAGCAGGCGCGTCCGGGTTCCGACTACGCGCATTCGCTCGCGCTCCTGCGCGAGTTCAAGGCGCGCGTGCCCAACGTGCCGACGAAGTCCGGCCTGATGGTGGGGCTGGGCGAGACCGACGAGGAGATCCTCGCGGTCATGCGCGACATGCGCGCGCACGACATCGACATGCTCACGATCGGCCAGTACCTGCAGCCGACGTCCGGCCACTTGCCGGTGCTGCGCTACGTGCACCCCGACACGTTCGCGATGTTCGGCCGCGAGGCCGAGGCGATGGGTTTCCGCCACGCCGCCGTCGGCGCGCTCGTGCGCTCGAGCTACCACGCCGACAAGCAGGCCGAGGACGTGCTCGCCAACGCGCCGGTGGCGTCGATCCCAGCGCGCTGAGGATCGCCGCGCGGCCGCGCCGCGCGGCCCGCGATCACTCGAACTTGATGCCCGCGTCCTTCACGATGCGGGCGACCTTGTCGGAGTCGCGGCGCGCACCGCTGCGCCGAACGCTCTGCCGGTGCCCTGCGCGAGCGTGAGCCGCCCGAGCTCGCGATCCGACGGCGGCCCCGTGGTCGCGAGGAACACCGGCGCGCCGAATCGCGCGTCGGACCCAGGGTCGCGACCTGCGCGACCGCCTATTGAAGTACGAACGTAACCTTGAGGATCACCTTGTAGCCGGTGATCTTTCCCTTGTCGCCGATCTGCACTTCCTGGTCCTTGACCCACGCGCCGCGCAGGTTCTTCAGCGTCTTGTTCGCGCGGGCGACGCCTTGCACGATGGCGTCCTCGAAGCTCTTGCTGCTGATGCTCGAGATCTCGGTGATGCGTGCGACGGTCATGGGGCTCTCCCGATCGGGGGCGGCCGACATGGCCGCCGAACCTCCGAGTATGGGCGATCCCCGGGGGCGCGGCGACGGGCCCGACGCCCCTTTTGCTTGTCGGTGAGACGCGAAGGCGTCGCGGCCAGCCAAGAGCCAGGCCGCGGGCCTCGCGCCGGCCTTCAGCGTGGCGGCGTCGGCGTGCTGCCTTGCGGCCACAACAGCCACAGGCTGCCGTCCTGCCGCATGCGTCCGGCTTCGCGGCCCGCCTCGTCGCCGAAGCCCCAGAAGAAGTCGGCGCGCACCGCGCCGCGGATCGCTCCGCCGGTGTCCTGCGCGAGCGTGAGCCGCTCGAGCTTGCGATCCGACAGCGGCCACGTGGTCGCGAGGAACACCGGCGCGCCGAGCGGAATCGCGCGCGCGTCGACCGCGATCGCGCGCCCGCCCAGCAACGGGACGCCGAGCGAGCCGAACGGGCCGTCGATCGACGCGTCGATCGTCCCGGGCAGAGGCGGCGGCACCGCGCGGAAGAACACGTAGCTCGGATTCTCGTCCAGCAGCTCCTCGAGCTTGTCGGGATTGCGCCGCGCCCACGCCTTGATCGCCTGCATCGACGCGGTGTCGCGCGTCAGCTCGCCGCGCTCGATCAGCGCGCGGCCGATGAAACGGAACGGATGGCCGTTCTGGTCGGCGTAGCCGACGCGCATCACGCTGCCGTCGGGCAACTCGACCCGCCCCGACCCCTGGATCTGGAGGAACGCCGCATCGAGCGGATCGGCGACGTACGCGAGCACCTTGTCTTGCAACGCGACCGCGCCGCGCGCGATCTCGGCGCGCGTCCAATAGGGGACGACGCGCTTGCCTTCGACGCGCGCACGGACGCGACGGTCCTTGAGCTCGGGGAAGAGCGAGACGAGGTCGACGGTCAAGAGGTCGTCGGGCGCCGCGTAGATCGGGGCGGCGAAGGTGCGCGTCATCTCGCGGCTGCCGAGCAGCAGCGGCTCGTAGTAGCCGGTGACGAGACCGGTCGTGCGCCCGTCGGGGAACGCGACCGACCACGGCGTAAACTGCGCCTCGAAATAGCGCCGCACCGCGCCGGCGTCGCGCGCATCGACGTTCGTCGCCGCTTCGCACGGCGCGCGCCAGGTCTCGCGCACCGCTTCGCGCGCGAGGAGCGCGCGGCACGAGACGAGCCAGGCGGGCCACGCTTCGTGCAGGCGATCGTCCTGCCAGCCGGGGAGCGCGCTCCAGGGCTCGGCGGTGAACGACGCCGGCAGCGCGGCGGCTGCGGGAACGGGTGCGGGAACCGGCGCGGGCGGGGGAGCGGGGGCTGGAGCCGGAACCGGCGGCGGCGTCGTCGCGCATCCTGCGACGAGCAGGGCAGCGGCGAGAAGGCCAACGGCGAGCGCGCGAAACGCGAGGCGCGGCATCACATCACGGAGAGGGGGTCGTTCGATCATGGAATGGTTCTACCTCGAGTCGCTCGCCGCGCTGGCGATCGCCGTCGGCATCGTCTGGTGGACCGTCGCACCGCTGCGCGCGCGCCGCCGCAGGGAGCGCGAGCAACGCGAGGCGCACGATAGCGCCGATCGCCGCTAGTGCAGCGTGCGCGGCACCGACAGCGTGAACGGCGGGATCGGCGCGTCGAACTCGCGGCCGTCGGCCGCGACCATCTGGTAGCTGCCGCGCATCGTGCCGACCGGCGTGTTGAGGCTCGCGCCGGACGTGTATTCGAAGCTCTCGCCGGGCGCCAGCAACGGCTGCTGGCCGATCACGCCGGCGCCGCGCACTTCCTGCACCCGATGCTCGCTGTCGGTGATGATCCAGTGCCGCGACACGAGCTTCGCCGCGACGGTGCCGGTGTTGGTGATGCGAATCCGGTACGCGAACACGAACTGCCCGTGCGACGGGTCCGATTGCTCGGCGACGTAGTTCGACTCCGGCTCGATCCGGATTTCGTAGCGGGCTTGGTCATCCATCGTCGGCGCGACCGGAGGTCGGTGCTTCGCGGGACGCGCTACGGTCCCCGAGCCTCGCCCGGTGCGTTAGCATTATAGCCATGGCCTCCGCGTGCCGGATCGCGCCGTCGATCCTCTCCGCCGACTTCGCCCGGCTGGGCGAGGAAGTGCGCGCGGTCATCGCCGCGGGCGCCGACCTCGTGCATTTCGACGTGATGGACAACCATTACGTTCCCAACCTCACGATCGGCCCGCTCGTGTGCGAGGCGATCCGGCCGCATGCGACGGTGCCGATCGACGTGCACCTGATGGTCGAGCCGGTCGACCGCATCGTCCCCGACTTCGCGAAGGCGGGCGCGACCTACATCAGCTTCCATCCGGAAGCATCGAGCCACGTCGACCGCACGATCGCGCTGATCCGCGAGTCCGGCTCCCGCCCCGGGCTCGTGTTCAATCCGTCGACGCCGCTCGACTGGCTCGACTGGACGATCGACAAGCTCGACCTCGTTCTGCTGATGTCGGTGAATCCCGGCTTCGGCGGCCAGTCGTTCCTGCCCGCGACGCTCGCGAAGCTCGCCGAGGCGCGCGAGCGCGTCGACGCCGCGCGCGAGCGCACCGGGCGCGAGATCCTGCTCGAAGTCGATGGCGGCGTGAAGGTCGAAAACATCGGCGCGATCGCGAAGGCCGGAGCGGATACCTTCGTCGCGGGCAGCGCGATCTTCGGCGCGAACGACTACCGCGCGACGATCGCCGCGATGCGCGCGGCGGTCGACGCCGCGCGTGCGTCGGGGTGAAGCCCGGCGGGCGGGGACATGACCGGTGCGCCAGACGTTCGGGGCGTGACGCCGTCGCAAGCGGACACCCCTGCGGACCGATGCTATAGTGGCCTCGCACCGCCGCCCGCGTTCCATGGGCGACGGGCGACCCGAAGACCCCGATGAATTTCGACGCTTCCGATCCCTCCCTCGTCCGCGCATCCGCGCGGGCGTGGCACGCGGGTCCGTGGCGCCGCTGGCGCCGCTCCTAGCCGTCGCCCGCGCCGGCGTCCGCGCATCCAGGGACGCCACCGAAAGCCGCACCGCCCAGGGGTCGCACCATGCTCACCGAAGCCGAGTTCCGCGCGCTCGCCGCGCGAGGCTACAACCGCATCCCGCTCGTCGAGTCGTCGTTCGCCGACCTCGACACGCCGCTGTCGCTCTACCTGAAGCTCGCGGGGACGCGCGACACCTTCCTGCTCGAATCGGTCGTCGGCGGCGAGCGCTTCGGTCGCTACTCGTTCATCGGCTTGCCCGCGCGCACGCGCATCGCCGCGAACGGCCGCGCGATCGAGGTGGCCGAAGGCGGTCGCGTCGTCGAGCGCCACGAGGGCGATCCGATCGAGTTCGTGCGCGGTTACCTCAAGCGCTTTCGCGTCGCGCCGCTGCCGGAACTCCCGCGGTTCTGCGGCGGCCTCGCGGGCATGTTCGGCTACGACGTCGTCCGGCATATCGAGCCGAGGCTCCGGCACTCGGCGAAGCCGCCGACGCCGGGCCTCGCAGCCGTTCCCGACCTGCTGCTCGTGCTCACCGAGGAGCTGGCGGTCGTCGACAACCTCGCCGGCCGCATCTCGCTGATCGTTCATGCGGACCCGACGGTTCCCGGCGCGTACGCGCGGGGCGTCGCGCGGCTCGACGAACTGCGTCGCAAGCTGCGCGTGCCGGTGTCGATTCCCTACCAGACGGCCACCGCGCAAACCGAGGCCACCAGCGAATTCGGCGAGCGCGCGTTCAAGGATGCGGTGACGCGCGCGAAGGAATACATCGCGGCAGGCGACATCATGCAGGTCGTGATCTCGCAGCGCATGGCGCGCCCGTTCGCGGCGCCGGCGATCTCGCTCTACCGCGCGCTGCGCTCGATCAACCCGTCGCCGTACATGTTCCATTACGACTTCGGCGAGTTCCAGGTGGTCGGCGCCTCGCCGGAGATCCTCGTGCGCAAGGAAGGCCGCGACATCACGCTGCGTCCGATCGCCGGCACACGTCCGCGCGGCCGTACGCGCGAGGCGGACGAGGCGCTCGCGATCGAGCTTCTCGCCGACCCGAAGGAACGCGCCGAGCACGTGATGCTCGTCGACCTGGGGCGCAACGACGTCGGCCGCGTCGCCGCGATCGGATCGGTGCGCGTGACCGAGCGCATGGTCGTCGAACGCTACTCGCACGTGATGCACATCGTCTCGAACGTCGAGGGAACGCTGAAACCGGGGCTCGACAGCCTGGACGTGCTGCGCGCGGCATTCCCGGCGGGCACCGTTTCGGGCGCGCCGAAGGTGCGCGCGATGGAGATCATCGACGAGCTCGAGCCATCGCGCCGCGGCGTCTACGCGGGAGCGGTCGGCTATCTCTCGTTCCAGGACGACATGGACACCGCGATCGCCTTGCGCACGGCCGTCGTCAAGGACGGGATGCTCTACGCACAGGCGGGCGGCGGCATCGTCCACGACTCGACGCCCGGCGGCGAGTGGGAGGAGACGCTCAACAAGGCGCGCGCGCTGATGCGGGCGGCCGACCTGGTCGAAGCGGGTCTCGACGCGGGCGCGTAGCAGGGCGCGCGCTCCCCCTGTGGCATCATCGCCCCTCGACCACCGCAAGCATCGGCCCCCCATGAATACCCGTCGCCGCTTCCTCGCCGCCGCCCTCGCCACGCCGGTCGCGCTCGCCGGCTGCAAGGTGCGCACGATCAATTATTTCCCCGGCTCGACCGCGCACGTGCGCTTCGTCAACGCGATGGTGGGAAGCGCGGCCATCGACCTGGTCGAGGGCGACACCGTCTTGTTCGCGGCGATCCCGTTCGAGGGCAGCACTGGATTCACCGACCTCGAGAACACGCCGCGGAAGTTCAGGATCCGCTTCACCGGCCAGACAACCGATCTCGGCAGCATCGACCTCGCGCTCGCGGGCGAGCAGTCCTACACGATCGTCGCGTTCGGAACGGCCGAGCGGCCCGAGCTGCTAGTCGCGCCGGACGTGATGACGTCGGGTTCGGGGCAAGTCCAGATCCGAATCATCAACGTCGCCGTCGGGAGCCCGTCCTACGACGTGTTCATCACCGACCCCGACGTGGTGTTCGACAACAACCTGTCGCCCAACCTGATCGGCATCCAGGGAGGCTCGTCGACGACGTCGCTGCGCTTCGAGCAGCGCGCGCTGCGCATCCGCGCCACGCCGAACGGCTCGTCGTCGCTCGCGTTCGACTCGGGCCCGCTCGATTTCACGGTGTCGTCGTCGGTCGACCTCGTGCTCTACACGCTGGGAAGCCAGGGGCTGCCCGCGATGATGCTCCTCGACGTCGACGGCGCGCTGCGCCGGCAGCTTGTGCCGAGCGCGATCGCGGCCATGCGGATGGTGAACGCGGCCTTCCAGAGCGGCGCGATCATCGGCAAGTTCGACGGCACGGTCTTCACCGCGGAAATCCCGTACCCGGGCGTCACCGGCTACGGCTTCCAGGCCGCGGGGCTGCACACGGTGTCGTTCGAAGCCGTGGCCACGCCCGGCGCCACGATCGCATCGCTGCAGTACGATTTCCCGCGCTCGCTCGACACGTCGCTCGTCGCCGTGGGCACCGCAGGCGCGGTTCAGATACTCGCCTTCCCGGACGACAACCGCGTCCCGGGACCCGGCACGATGCGCATCCGCTTCGTCAACGCGAGCTCCGACAACGGCGCGTACGATGCCTACCTCGGCGACACGAAGCTCGTGTCGGCGCTGGCCGCGCGCACGGCCTCGCCATATTTCACGCAACTCGAGGGCACCTACACGGTCACCTTCCGCGACCCGGGCACTGGCACGACCGTGCTCACCGTCGCCGACCTTGCCCTCGGCGAAGGACGCGTCACGACGATCTACGTGACCGGCGTCGCCGGCAACCTGAACTCGCAGCAAAGCACCGAGCGCTGAGGACGTCGGCCGGCGCGTCGGCCCGAAAACCATGCTGTTGATGATCGACAACTACGACAGCTTCACCTGGAACCTCGTCCAGTACCTGGGCGAGCTCGGCGCCGACGTCCACGTGCATCGCAACGACGCGATCACGCTCGAGCAGGTCGAAGCGTGGGCGCCGACGACGATCGTCGTGTCGCCGGGCCCGTGCACGCCCAGCGAGGCGGGAATCTCGGTGCCGCTGATCCGCCGCTTCGCGGGTCGCGTGCCGATCCTCGGCGTATGCCTCGGCCACCAGTCGATCGGGCAGGCGTTCGGCGGGAAGATCGTGCGCGCGCAGCACGTGATGCACGGCAAGCTCTCGCCGATCGAGCACGACGGCGAAGGCGTGTTCGCGGGACTTCCTTCGCCGTTCCAGGCGACCCGCTACCACTCGCTCGCGATCGAGCCCGACAGCTTTCCCGACGAGCTCGAGGTGACGGCGCGCGCCGACGACGGCGAGATCATGGGCGTGCGACACCGCGAGCACGCGGTCGAAGGCGTGCAGTTCCATCCCGAGGCGATCCTCACCGAGCACGGCAAGCGCCTGCTCGCCAACTTCCTCGACGCCAGGCACTAGGGCCGGAGCTTCCGATGTCCATCACGCTGCAGGACGCGCTCCAGCGCACGATCGAGCACCGCGAGATCTTCCACGACGAGATGCTGTCGCTGATGCGGCGGATCATGAGCGGCGAGGTGACGCCGGTGATGATCGCGGCGCTGACCATCGGCCTGCGCGTCAAGAAGGAGACCGTCGGCGAGATCGCGGCGGCCGCGCAGGTGATGCGCGAGTTCGCGACCAGGGTCGAGGTGCCGGACACCGAGCACCTGGTCGACATCGTCGGAACCGGCGGCGACGCGTCGCACACGTTCAATATTTCGACCGCGTCGATGTTCGTCGCGGCGGCCGCGGGCGCGCGTGTCGCGAAGCACGGCGGGCGGTCGGTGTCGTCGAAGTCGGGCAGCGCCGACGTTCTCGAGGCGCTGGGCGCCGACATCATGCTGTCGCCGACCGCGATCGCGCAGTGCATCGGCGAGACCGGCGTCGGCTTCATGTTCGCGCCCTCGCACCACGCCGCGATGAAGCACGCGGCGCCGGTGCGCCGCGAGCTCGGCGTGCGCACGATCTTCAACATCCTCGGGCCGCTCACCAACCCCGCGGGTGCGCCGAACCAGCTCATCGGCGTCTTCCATCCGGATCTCGTCGGCATCCACGTGCGCGTGCTGCAGCGGCTCGGCGCCAGGCACGTGCTGGTCGTCTACGGGCGCGACGGGATGGACGAGGTGTCGCTGGGCGCCGCGACGATGGTCGGCGAGCTCAAGGACGGCGAGGTGCGCGAGTACGAGATTCATCCCGAGGACTACGGGATGGCGATGAAGTCGCACCGGGGGCTCAAGGTCGCCGACGCGCAGGAAAGCAAGGAGATGGTGCTCGAGGCGCTCGGCAACGTCGACGGCACGCCGCGCGAGATCGTCGTGCTGAACGCGGGCACGGCGCTCTACGCCGCCGGCGTCGCCGCGTCGATCGGCGAGGGCATCGAACGCGCCCGCGCGGCGATCGTGTCGGGTGCCGCGCGCGCGAAGCTCGACGTGTTCGTCGCGACGACGCGGAAGCTCGGCATCAGGGACTGAGGCGAGGATGGACACGAAACGCAGCGATATCCTCGCGCGCATCGTCGCCGACAAGGCCGAGGAGGTCATCGGCGCGCAGATCGCCCGGCCCTATGACGACCTCGTCGACGTGGCCCGCGCGGCATCGCCCCCCCGAGGCTTCGCCGCGGCGATCGAGAACCGGATCGCGACCGGCAAGCCGGCCGTGATCGCCGAGATCAAGCGCGCGAGCCCGAGCAAGGGCGTGCTGCGCGAGTCGTTCGATCCGCCGGCGATCGCCGCGTCGTACGAACGCGCCGGCGCGACCTGCCTGTCGGTGCTCACCGACGCCAGGTATTTCCACGGCTCGAACGATGACCTCGTCGCCGCGCGCGAGACGTGCACGATTCCCTTGCTGCGCAAGGAGTTCATCGTCGACGACTACCAGGTCGTCGAGTCGCGCGCGCTCGGCGCCGACGCGATCCTCCTGATCGTCGGCGTGCTCGACGACGCGCAACTGGTCCGCTTTGCGGCGCGCGCGCGCGAGTTCGGGATGGACGTGCTGGTCGAGGTGCACGACGCGCAGGAGCTGGAACGCGCGCTCGCCGCCGACGCGACGCTCATCGGCATCAACAACCGCAACCTGAAGACGTTCAACGTCTCGCTGTCGGTGACGCTCGACCTCCTGCCGCGCGTACCGCCGGGCCGGCGCGTCGTCACCGAGAGCGGCATCGCGCTGCCGAAGGACGTCGCGCTGATGCGCAGCCGCGGCGTGAACGCTTTTCTGGTCGGCGAGGCGTTTATGCGCGTGCCCGATCCGGGGGCGGGGCTGTCGGCGCTGTTCGGCTAGCGGGGTCGATCGAAAGCGCGTCCGGCCGAAGCCGGACCCGGACCCGAAGCCGGACCCGATCCCGGACCCGATCCCGGACCCGATCCCGGACCCGATCCCGGACC
>JBDTNO010000074.1:0-14326 GCA_039933715.1 Betaproteobacteria bacterium | reverse complement strand
GCGCGCCCGGCAGGATTTGAACCCACGACCCCCTGGTTCGTAGCCAGGTACTCTATCCAACTGAGCTACGGGCGCGAAGTCTTTGATTATACCCGATCATTCGGCGCCCCCACCAGCCTCGCCCGGCCTCGCCACGCCCGTGGCGGCCTCCGTCGCCGCCTTGCGCTTGAGCGATGCGGCCTTCACGAGCCAGGCGACGCCGAGCCATCCGAGCAGGATGCCCAGCGGCCATGCGATCACCCACGGCCACAACGCGGCCACCGCGGTAATCAGGAGTGCCAGGATCGACATCTTCACGAGCAGCCCGGCTTCGGCCGCGCCCAGCGGGCGGCGGTTGGTCAGCGCCGCGGACAACGCGCTTCCGACACTCACCGCGCCGGCCGCCGCGCGCCCCGCGCTGCCGGACGACGAGCGGCGCGCGGCGTGGAGCGGGCGCACGCGCTCGGACGAACGCACGTGATTGTGCCGCGTGAGTACGATTTCTGTCGCATGGCTCAGGTCCTTTTCGTATTGCCCGGCCATCCGCAGCGCGAACGCGCGATCCTCGATGGCGACGTCGAGCTCGTAGTTGCCCATCCAGCTCGCGAGATTGAGGTTGGTCGAGCCGACGCGCGACCACACGCCGTCCGCGACCGCGCTCTTCGCGTGCATCATCGTGCCGTTCCACTCGAACACGCGCACGCCCGCGTCGAGCAGCGGCTTGTAGGCGGCACGCGACACCGGCGACATCATCGGGATGTCGGAAGCGCCGGGCACGAGCAGGCGCACGTCCACCCCGTCGCGCGCCGCGGCGGTGAGCGCGCCGACATACGCGCTCGTGCCGACGAAGTACGCATCGGTGAGCCACAGGTAGCTTCGCGCGACCGACGCGATCGTCAGGTCGAGGCGGTAGGTGCCCGGGCTATTCGGCATGCCGGCGACGACGCGCAGCGTGACGTCGCCGGCCATCGGAATCGTGCGCGGATCGCAGAGGAAGCACGGATCGAGCGTTGCGCCCGCCACGTCCCAGACCAGTGCGAACGCGCGCTGAAGTTCCGCGACCGCCGGTCCCTGGACCGAGATGCCGGTGTCGCGCCACGGCTCGAGGCGCTTCGCCGGATTTCCTTCCCAGTTCCTGCTCACGCACAAGCCCGAGACGAAGCCGATGCTGTCGTCGATCGTGATCGTCTTGCGATGATCACGCGTCAGCCACGCGAGCGGGCTCGTGAAGCCTGGAGCGTTGAAGATGCGCATCTCGGCGCCGCTGCCCTCGAGCCGCTGCCATGCCCGGCTTCCTCGTCGTCCGCCGAACCAGTCGATCAGCACCTTCACCGTCACGCCGGCGCGCGCGCGCTCGGCGAGCGCATCGACAAACGCGCGGCCCGTCTTGTCGTCGTCGAGGATGTACATCTCGAACAGGATCGAGCGTTGCGCACCACGGATCGCCTCGAGCCACGCCGGGTAGTTTTCGCGCGAATCGATCAGCAGCTCGACGGCGTTCCCGTGAATCGCCTCGGCGCCGGAGGTGCGCGAGTAAGCGCGCTCGGCGAGCACCGAGACCTCCTCGGCGGCGAATGGCGCGGCCGTGCTGGTGGGTTTGGCCTTGACCGTCGGCATCGCTGCGCCGCGCCTCTGGAAACCACGGGGCGACGCGGCGCCGTAACGGTAACACGGTCGCCCGGCGGGCGCCGTAGGAGACGGCCCCGCACCGATGGAGGTGCCACCATGACACTTCGCGCTGTCTGGGGGTCCCGCGCGCAGCGCGAACGGATCCCGACGCGCCAGCCCGACGCCCCTCGCGGGGGGCGACGCCACAGCACGCCTTCTGGACGCGCCGGGAACGCACGGCGTTCGCCGGGCGAGCGATCGCTCGTGCCGCTCAGCGCGCGCCGGCGCCCACGCGTCGCGCGACGTCGCCCCAGCGGACGACGTCCGCGCGGATCGCGTGCTCGAACGACGCAGGCGTGCCACCGATCGGCTCCAGCCCCTGACTGTCGAGCCATTGCCGCATCTCCGGATCCTGGAGGAGCGTTGCGATCGTGCCGTTCAACATGCCGGCGATCGCCACGGGCGTGTCGGCCGGCGCCACGATCCCGAGCCAGGTGCGAAGATCCAGTCCCGGCAGCCCGGCTTCGGCGATGGTCGGCACCGCCGGCAGCAAAGGCGAGCGGCGCTGCGCGAACACCGCGAGCGCACGCGTCTGGCCGAACTCGATCGCACCGTACGCCGCGGTCACGCTCGCGAGCAGGAGCTGCACCTCGTTGGTGGCGAGCGCCGCAACCGTCTGTCCAGAGCCGCGATAAGGGATGTGCACGAGCCGCATGCCGGTCGCGGCGCACAGCAGTTCTGCGTCGAGATGGCTCGACGATCCGACGCCGGTCGACGCGTAATTCAGCTTGCCGGGATGCGCGCGCGCATACGCGACGAATCCCGCGAGCGTCGTCACGGGCACGGCGACGCTCGCCAGCGCCACCTTGGTCTGCCATGCGAGGTTGACGACCGGCGCGAAGTCGCGCAACGGGTCGAACGCTTCGGTCGACGTGCTCAGCGGCGCCATCACGTGCGTCGCCGTGGACGCCATCAGCAGCGTGTAGCCGTCGGGCACCGCGCGCCGCGCGGCATCGCCGCCGATGAGTCCGTTCGCACCCGCGCGATTGTCGATAACGATCGGCACGCCCAGGATCGGCTCGAGGCGCTCCGCGAGGACGCGCGCGACGAGATCGGCGGTTCCGCCCGCAGCCTGCGGCACGATGATGCGCAGCGCGCGTGTCGGCCAGGCCTCGCCGTTGCGACCGGACACGGTGACCAACCGCGGCGACGCGCCCTGCGCCCTCGCCGCAAGGGAACATGCGGCGAGCGGCCAGGTCACGCCCGCGACGAGCAAGCGGCGCCGCGATCGCGAAACGCAAGCCGGGCGGGACGCGTCGTCCCGCCGACTGCCGACCCCAAGCTGTCGAGCTATGCGTTATCGCGTTTTCTTTTGGGCGCGATCGGCGGCTTCCTGAACATCGCCGACGCCTTTCTGGATCTTGCCTTCCACCTGCTTCGCGCCGCCCTTGATCTGCTGGCCGACGTTGCCGGTCGCCTTGCCGAAGCCTTCCTGGATCTTGCCGCCGATGTCCTTGGCCTTGCCTTTGACCTGGTTCGAGTTCATCGCGATCTCCTGCGGATCAGTCCGCCCCATGATGATGGCGACGGACGAAGCGGGGAAATGCAGGAGGGACCCCCGTGCGCGTGTCAGACGGACACGACGTCCTTCGCATGGGCCTCGGTTCCCTGGCCGGCATCAGATCTCGACCCGCGTGCCGAGCTCCACGACGCGATTGGTCGGCAACGAGAAGAAATCCGTCACGCTTCCGGCGTTCTGCGCCATGGCGGCAAACAGGCGATGACGCCATGGCGCCATGCCGCCCTCGCTCCTCCCGCCGCGAACGATCTTCTCGCGAGACAGGAAATAGGTCACCTCCATCGGGTCGATGGCCAGACCCTGGGGCGAGCAAAGCTCCAGCGCATGCGGCACGTCGGGCGTATCCGCGAAACCGAAGCGCGCGAGCACGATCCAGCAGTCGTCGGCCAGCACCTCGCATTCGACGCGTTTCCCGTCGTCGATCCGGGGCACGGCGCTGAATTCGACGTGCAGGAACACATTCCGCTCGTGCAGGACCTTGAAGTGCTTGAGGCTGTGCAGCAGCGCATTGGGCGTGGCGTCGACGCTCGAGATCAGGAACACGGCGGTTCCCGGAACGCGGCCGGGCGGCGATGCGAGAAGGCTGGCGACGAAAGCGCGCAAGGGCGGTGAACCGCCGCGAATCCGATCGAGGAGGAGTGCGCGCCCGCGCCGCCAGGTCATCATCGCGACGAACAACACGGCGCCGACGGCCAACGGGAACCAGCCGCCGTCGAAGACCTTGTGGAGTGCCGCCGAAAAGAACGTCAGGTCGATGAGCATGAAGCATCCCGTCGCGAGGAGCGCCAGCCATAACGGCTTCCGCCACCGATACCGGACCACGAAGAACGTGAGGAACGTGGTCGCCAGCATCGTGCCCATGACGGCCACGCCATAGGCGGAGGCAAGTCGGGACGACGAGCCGAAGCCGATGACCGCGGCGCCGACCGCCACGAGCAGAACCCAGTTCACGCCCGGCAGGTAGATCTGACCGATCGTGTGCGCGGACGTGTGGAACATCCGCATGCGCGGCAGGTAGCCGAGTTGCATCGCCTGCTGCGTCATCGAGAACGCGCCGGAGATCGTCGCCTGGGAGGCGATGATCGTCGCCGCCGTCGCGAGCGCCACCATCGGGTAGAGCGCCCATTCGGGGAACGCGAGGTAGAACGGGTTTTCGATCGCCGACGGCGAGCGCATCAGCAGCGCTCCCTGCCCGAAGTAGTTGAGCACGAGCGCCGGCGCCGCGACGGAGAACCATGCCACGCGGATCGCGCGCTTGCCGAAATGTCCGAGGTCAGCGTACAGCGCCTCGGCGCCGGTGATCGCGAGCAGGACGGATCCGAGCACGATGAACGACGCTGCGCCGTGACTGGTCGCGAACGCCAGTGCGTAACGGGGGTCGACGGCCGCGATGACCTCCGGCATCCGGGCGATGTTCCACAGTCCGGAGAGCGCCAACGTGACGAACCACAAGAGGCAGATCGGCCCGAACAGAAGGCCGACGACCGCCGTGCCGCGTCGCTGGATGGCGAACAGCGCGATGAGCACGCCGGTCGCGATCGGCACGACATAGGGCTTGAACGCGGAGGTCCCCACTTCCAGCCCCTCGACCGCCGAAAGCACCGAGATGGCCGGCGTCAGGATCGTGTCGCCGTAGAAGAGCGCGGCACCGAATACGCCGACGGGCAGGATCAACGCAAGCAGGCGCGGCCGGTCCTCGATGGCGGTCGAAGCGAGCGCGAGCAGCGCCATGATTCCGCCTTCGCCACGGTTGTCAGCGCGCAGCACGAGCACGACGTACTTGAGCGAGACGACGACCATCAGCGCCCAGAAGATGGCCGATATACCTCCGAGGATGTTCTCGGGCGTGAGCGGGATGCCGTGCTGGGGATTGAACGTTTCCTTGGCCGCATACAGGGGACTGGTGCCGATGTCGCCGTAGACGACGCCCAGGGCGAGGAGCGCGAGCGCGCTGGTGGACGGCTTCGCCGGGAGCGTGACGGGCTGGCGGTCAACGCGATGCGATGCATGGGGTTTCATGCACGCAGTGTGGGTCCGGACCGTCGCGCCAGAAACGGTCGCGACCGATTCTTGACGGGATTTTTATGCGCGCGTTGCGCTAGAGTGTTCGCATGTCGACCAAGGTCCGGAAGGGCTATGCGTGGGCCGTGGCGGCGGCGGCCGCGTGCACGCTCGCCGGACTCGCGATCACCCCGCGGTTCGACCTCGTCAACATCGCGATGGTCTACATGCTCGGCGTCGTCTATGTCGCGTTGCGCCACCCTCTCGGCGCCGCGATCGCGACCGCCGTGCTGTGCGTGGGTGCCTTCGACTTCCTCTTCGTCCCGCCTCGCGGGACGCTCACCGTCGACGATCTCCAGTACCTGCTCACGTTCGCGATCATGGTCGTCGTGGCGGTCGTCATTTCGCGGTTGGTGCAGGACGCGCGCGAGCAGTCGCGTGCGCAGGCTGGGCTCGCGCTGGAGGCGGAGACCGAGCGCATCCGTAGCGCGCTGCTCGCGTCGATCTCCCACGACCTGCGCACGCCGCTGGCCGTCATCGTCGGCGCGTCGTCCAGCCTCGTCGACGCCGGAGACCGCCTGAACGCCGACGAGCGCCGTGGCCTCGCGAAAAGCGTGTACGAGCAATCGCGGGACATGTCGGACCGCGTGGTGAAGATCCTGGAGTTGACGCGCCTCGAGGCAGGCGGGCTGAAGCTGCAGCGAGATTGGTCGGCGTTCCCGGACATCCTGCGCGCGGCTCTCGCGCGCCTGCACGAACGGATGGCCACGCACCGCGTCGTCCTGGACGTCCCCGACGACCTGCCATTGATCCTGGTCGACGCGACGCTGGTCGAGCAGGCGCTCGGCAATCTCCTCGAGAACGCGCTGAAACACACGCCGCCAGGGACGGTGGTGTCGGTCAAGGCGGAGCGGCGCGATCTCGCGCTTCGGGTTTCGGTCGAGGACTACGCCGGCGCGCTTTCGCCCGATCAGGTCGAGCGCGTGTTCGACAAATTCTGGCGGGGAGATCCCGAGGGAGGCGCCGGCGGCGTCGGCCTCGGGCTCGCGATCTGCCGCGCGATCGTCCGTTTGCACGGCGGGCGCGTCTGGGCGGAAAGCCTGTCCGGTGGCGCGACCGCATTCCGCTTCGAGCTGCCCATCGACGAAACGCCGCCGATGCCGGTCGAAGCGCCTGCGGCCCCCGATGACTGACCTCAGCCCCACGATCCTGCTCGTCGAGGACGAGCCGGAGATCCGGCGTTTCCTGCGGACGTCGCTCTCGTCCGAAGGCTACCGCATCGTCGAATCGGCGTCGGGGAGCCGCGGCGCGGTCGACGCGGCGACCCACAAGCCCGACCTCGCGATCGTGGATCTCGGCCTGCCGGATATGGATGGCGTCGCCGTCATCCGCAGGATTCGCGCCTGGTCCCCGATGCCCATCATCGTGCTGTCCGCGCGGGTCCACGAGCGCGGAAAGCTGGAGGCTTTCGAAGCGGGTGCGGACGACTATGTGACCAAGCCGTTCGGTATCGGCGAGCTGGTTGCCCGCATCCGCGTGGCGTTGCGACATGCGATGCGATCCCGCGACGGCGAGCAGACGATCGTGCTCGACGATGGATCGATCGACCTCGAAAAAAGGATCGCCCGGCGCGGCGGCGCGCCGGTCCGCCTGACGCCGCTGGAGTTCCGTCTGGTCGCCGTGCTGGCGAAGCACATGGGCATGGTGGTCACCCACCGGCAGCTTCTGCGCGAGGTCTGGGGACCCACGCACGAACTGGACACGCACTACCTGCGCATCTACATCAAGCAGCTGCGGGACAAGTTCGAGCCCGATCCGGCGCAACCGCGACACTTCCTCACCGAGCTTGGCGTCGGCTACCGGCTGCAACCGGGCGAGTGATTCAGGCGATGGGTGTCGCGGAGGGACGTTGGCGGAGACGGAGGGATTCGAACCCTCGATGCAGGTTTTGGCCCGCATGCTCCCTTAGCAGGGGAGTGCCTTCGACCACTCGGCCACGTCTCCGGTGCGCGTGAGCGCCGGTGAACCGCCTATTTTAGCGCGACGGGTGCCGCGCGTCCAGCGTCGAAGGGGAAAAACCTTTCGGAATCCGCTATTTACGCCGGCGCCTTCTCGAGTTCGAACGCCTTGTGGAGGACGCGCACGGCGAGCTCGACGTACTTCTCGTCGATGACCACGGCGACCTTGATCTCGGAGGTCGAGATCATCTGGATGTTGATGCCCTCCTCCGCCAGCGCCTTGAACATCTTCGCGGCGATGCCGACGTGCGAGCGCATGCCGATGCCGACGACCGACACTTTCGCGATGCGGTCGTCGCCCTTGATCTCGCGGCAGTGGAAAGTCCTGCCGCGCTCGCCCTCGAGCACCTCCAGCGCCTTGCGGTACTCGTTGCGATGGACGGTGAACGAGAAGTCGGTGTGGTTCGAGGCGCCGATGTTCTGAACGATCATGTCGACGTCGATGTTCGCCGCCGCGATCGGGCCGAGCATCGCGTAGGCGATGCCGGGCTTGTCCTCGACGCCCATCACGACGATGCGGGCCTCGTCGCGATTGAACGCGATGCCGGAGATGATCGCCTGTTCCATGGAGTCGTCTTCCTCGAAGGTGATGAGCGTTCCCGGACCCGACGCGTCGGGATCCTCGAACGACGAGAGCACGCGCAACTTGACCCGGTACTTGCCGGCGAACTCGACCGAGCGGATCTGCAGCACCTTCGATCCCTGGCTCGCGAGCTCGAGCATTTCCTCGAACGTGATCGTGTCGAGGCGCCGCGCCTGCGGAACGATGCGCGGGTCGGTCGTGTACACGCCGTCGACGTCCGTGTAGATCTGGCATTCGTCGGCCGTCAGCGCCGCGGCGAGCGCGACCGCCGAGGTGTCCGACCCGCCGCGCCCGAGCGTCGTGATGTTGCCGTCGCCGTCGACGCCCTGGAATCCCGCCACGACGACGACGGTCCCGGCGTCGAGCTCCGCGCGCATCGACTGCTGGTCGATCTCGAGGATGCGCGCCTTGGTGTGTGCATTGTCGGTCAGCACGCGCACCTGGCCACCCGTGTAGCTCTTCGCCGGGATGCCCATCTCCTTGAGCGCGATCGCCAGGAGCCCGATCGTCACCTGCTCGCCGGTCGAGGCGACGACGTCGAGCTCGCGGGCATCGGGCGATGGGGACAGTTCCTTCGCGAGCCCCAAAAGGCGGTTGGTCTCGCCGCTCATCGCCGAGACCACGACGACGAGCTGGTGTCCGAGCTTGCGCCAGTGCGCGACGCGCCTGGCGACATTCCTGATGCGGTCGGTGGAGCCGACCGAGGTGCCGCCGTACTTCTGGACGATCAGCGCCATGGAGGGGCCGCGCGCGACGCGCATCCACCTGCGGCGGTCACAGCTCGCGAAACACGAGCGTCGCGTTGGTGCCGCCGAAGCCGAACGAGTTCGACAGCGCGCCGCGGATGCGCATCTTGCGGGCGACGTTCGGAACGAAATCGAGGTCGCAGGCCGGGTCCTGGTTGAAGAGATTCGCGGTCGGAGGCGCGATCTGGTCGCGGATCGCGAGCACCGTGAATACCGCCTCGATGCCGCCCGCGGCGCCGAGCAGGTGCCCGGTCATCGACTTGGTGGAACTGACCGCGAGCTTCTGCGCGTGCTCGCCGAACGCGCGCTTTACCGCCGTGCATTCGGCCACGTCGCCGACCGGCGTCGACGTGCCGTGCGCGTTGATGTAGTCGATCTCGGCGATGGTCATCTTCGCGTTGCGGATCGCGTTCAGCATGCTGCGCCGCGCGCCGTCGCCGTCATCGGGAGGCGCGGTGATGTGATGCGCGTCGGCGGACATCCCGTACCCGGTGAGCTCGCAGTAGATGCGCGCGCCCCGTGCGCGGGCGTGCTCGAGCTCCTCGATCACGACGATGCCCGCGCCCTCGCCGAGCACGAAGCCGTCGCGGTCCTTGTCCCACGGGCGGCTCGCGGTCGCCGGGTCGTCGTTGCGATGAGAGAGCGCCCGCGACGCGACGAATCCGCCGATGCCGAGCGGGCTGACCGTCGCTTCCGCGCCGCCGGCCACCATGACATCGGCGTCGCCGTACTCGATGAGCCGCGACGCCTCGCCGATCGAATGATTCGCGGTCGAGCAGGCGGTGACGGTCGCGAGGTTCGGGCCCTTGTAGCCGTAATGGATCGAGAGCAGGCCCGAGGTCATGTTGATGATCGTGCCGGGCACGAAGAACGGGCTCACCTTGCGGAGACCGCCGGCCATGTAGGCGGCGTGCGTTTCCTCGATCATCGGCAGTCCGCCGATGCCGGAGCCGATGCAGACGCCCGCCCGCTCCTTGTCGCCGGTCCACCCGTCGAGCCCGGCGTCGCGGATCGCTTCCATCGCCGCGACGAGCCCGTAGTGGACGAACGTGTCGTAGCGGCGCGCCTCCTTGGCGGAGAGCCATTGCGAGACGTCGAAGCCCTTGACCTCGCCCGCGATGCGCACCGGGAAGCCGGACGCATCGAAGCGGGTGATCGGTCCGATGCCCGAGCGACCGGCAAGGATTGACGCCCACGCGGCGTCCCGCCCGATGCCGACCGGCGAGACGATGCCCAATCCGGTGACGACGACGCGACGAACGGCCATGGGCGACGCGGAGGATTCCAAGAACGCTGGATGGGGCACCACGTCCGCTAGGGACGTGCGCCAGGCGGAACGCGACGGGCGGCGATCGTTCGCGCCGCCCGCGCGCGCAAGACGGCGCTACTTCTTCAAGTGCGCGCCGACGTAGTTGATCGCCTGCTGGACGGTCGTGATCTTCTCGGCTTCCTCGTCGGGAATCTCGGTCTCGAATTCTTCCTCGAGCGCCATGACGAGCTCGACCGTGTCCAACGAATCCGCGCCCAGATCGTCGACGAACGACGACTCGTTCTTGATTTCGGCCTCGTTCACGCCGAGTTGCTCGGCGACGATCTTCTTGACGCGTTGCTCCACGTTATCCATGCATTCCTCCCTCGCGGGGGCGGATGGGTCCATCCCCAAACGCCGGATTTTACCAGAACGGGCCGGGGCGGCGTCGGGGTGCGGAAGGGTATAGAGAGGCGCTCGGCGCTGGGCAGTCGGGGCGCCGGGACCTCGCGAGCGAACCGCCTTGCGTGAACCGCGTGCCGGCCACGCACCCTTCCGCCGACCACCGACCGCCCCCGTCGACCGCCGACCGGCGGCTTTCACTGCATGTACATCCCCCCGTTCACGTGCAGCGTCGCGCCGGTGATGTAGGCGGCACGCGGACCGGCGAGGAACGCCACGGCCTCGGCGACGTCCTCGGGCGACCCGAGCCTCCCGAGCGGCACGCGCGCAAGCAACGCCTCGCGTTGCGCCCCGGGCAGCGAACGCGTCATGTCGGTGTCGACGAAACCCGGCGCCACGCAATTGACGGTGATGTTGCGGCTGCCGACTTCCTGCGCCAGCGACTTCGTCAGCCCGAGCAACGCCGCCTTCGCCGCTGAGTAGTTCGCCTGGCCCGGGTTGCCGGTCGACCCGACGATCGAGCCGATCTGGATGATGCGGCCATGGCGCGCCTTCATCATGCCGCGCAGGCATGCCTTCGCGAGGCGCCATGCGGGCTTGAGGTTGGTCGCCATGATCGCGTCCCACTCGTCGTCCTTCATTCGCACGGTGAGGTTGTCGCGCGTGATGCCGGCGTTGTTGACGAGAATCGTGATGGCGCCGAAGCGGGATCCGATGCTCTCGAGCGCGGCCTCGGTTGCCGTCGCGTCGGTGACGTCGAGCTTGATGCCCGCACCGGCGTAGCGGTGTTCGCGCAGCGCGGCGTCGATCGTCGCCGCACCCTCGTCGCTCGTCGCGGTACCGACCACGGTCGCGCCGTCGCGCCCGAGCGCGAGCGCGATCGCGCGCCCGATGCCACGCGTCGCGCCCGTCACGAGCGCCACCTGTCCGTCGAGGTCCTTCGCCATTGCCAGCTCCAGGTATTCAGCCAATGCTTGGGCGGGACGTCGCTGCCACGTTGGCGGTTACCCCCGGTACCACGTACCTGCCGGATTCGGGCAGGTACGTGGTACCAGGGGCAATGGCTCAGCCGGCCATCGCGGCCTTCGCGTCGCGCAACGCATGACCGTCGGTCAGCGCGTGCACCCGGAGCGCGCCGTCGATCTTCCGCGCAAGACCCGCGAGCACCCGCCCCGGGCCCGCCTCGATCACGTCGGTGACGCCGCGCGCGGCGATCGCGCGCACCGTGTCGGTCCAGCGCACGGCGCTCGCCGCCTGCTTCGCGAGCGCCGCTCGGATCGCATCCGGCGTGCGATGCTCGGCGACGTCGACGTTATGAAGGATCGGGATCTTCGGTCCATGGAACTCGACTTCCGCCAGGCGTGCGGCGAGACGCTCGGCCGCGGGCTTGAGCAACGAGCTGTGGAACGGCCCCGACACCGGCAGCAGCATCCCGCGCTTCGCGCCTCTCGCCTTCGCCCCTTCGATCGCGCGCAGGACGGCGCCGCGATGGCCGGCGATCACGAGCTGCCCGGGCGAGTTGAAGTTCACCGGCTCGACCACCTCGCCTTGCGCCGCTTCGCGGCACGCCTCGGCGATCGCCGCTTCGTCGCCTCCGAGAATCGCGGCCATCGCGCCGACACCGGCCGGCACCGCGTCCAGCATCGCCTGTGCGCGAAAGCGCACGAGCGGCAGCGCGTCGCGGAGCGCGAGCGCGCCCGCGGCGACGAGCGCCGAGTATTCGCCGACACTGTGGCCCGCGAGTATGTCCGGGGTCGCGCCGCCCGCAGCCTGCCACGCGCGCCACGCGGCGACACCCGCCGCCACCATCACCGGCTGCGTGTTGGTCGTCAGGTTGAGCGCGTCGCCGGGCCCGTCGGTGACCAGCGCCCAGAGATCGTCGCCCAACACGCTGCTCGCCTCGTCGAACGTCGCGCGCACGACCGGATGGTCCTCCCATCCGGCCATCATGCCGATCGACTGCGAGCCCTGGCCGGGAAACACGACGGAAAGCCTGGTCATCGATCAGCTCCAGCGCACGAGCGCGGCGCCCCAGGTGAAACCGCCGCCCACACCTAGCATCATCACATGGTGGCCGGCACGGATGCGCCCGTCGCGCACCGCCTCGTCGAGCGCGAGCGGGATCGACGCGGCCGACGTGTTCGCGTGACGGTCGACCGTCACGACCACTTTCCCGGGCGGGATCTCGAGGCGCTTCGCGGTCGCGTCCATGATCCGCAGGTTCGCCTGGTGCGGGATCAGCCAGTCGATCGACGAGCGCGGCATCGAGGTCGCCGCGAGCGTCTCGTCGGCGACCTCCGCGAGCACCCGCACCGCGAACTTGAACACGGCCTGCCCGTCCATGTGCACGAACGGGGTACCGGTGACGGCGCCGTTTTGCACCTGCCCGGGCACGCACAGCATGCCGCGATGGCTGCCGTCGGCGTGAAGGCGCGTCGCGAGAATACCGGCCTCGCGCGCCGGCACCAGAACCGCGGCGCCGGCGCCGTCGCCGAACAGCACGCAGGTCTTGCGGTCGCTCCAGTCGAGGATGCGCGAATAGACTTCGCTGCCGACGATCAGCGCGTTGCGCACGGCGCCCGAACGGATCATGCCGTCGGCGATCGCGAGCCCGTAGACGAAGCCCGAGCAGACCGCCTGCACGTCGAACGCGGGGCCGCCGTGCGTGCCGAGCTTCTCCTGGAGGATGCACGCGGTCGACGGGAAGATCATGTCGGGCGTCGTCGTCGCGCAGATGATCAGGTCGACGTCGGCGGGCGCGATCTCCGCTGCCGCGAGCGCCTCGCGGGAAGCCGCCAGCGCGAGGTCCGACGCCATTTCGTCGTCCGCGGCGATGTGGCGCTGCCGGATGCCGGTGCGCGTCCGCACCCATTCGTCGCTCGTGTCGACGCCGCGACGGGCGAGCTCGTCGTTGGTCAGCACGCGGGCCGGCAGGTAGCTGCCGGTGCCGGCGATCCGGCTATGCCGCATCGTTCGTGGCGACCGCGGGCTCGCCGAGCGCGGCGGCGGGCATCGCGGCGATCCGCTGCGCGATCCGGTCCAGCACGCCGGCGACGATTTCCGTGTGCGCCTTCAGGAGCGCGTGCTTGAACGCCAGCATGTCGGCGCCCCCATGGCTCTTGACGACGACGCCCTTGAGGCCGACCAGCGTCGCGCCGTTGAGACGGCGCGGGTCGATGCGACGCTTGAAGCGCATCAGCACCGGATAGGCGACGACGGCGGCCGCCCTCGACAAGAGGCCGTTCGTGAACTCGGCCTTCAGGAACTCGTAGAGCATGTGCGCGAGTCCCTCGGACGTCTTGAGCGCGACGTTGCCGACGAAGCCGTCGCACACGATCACGTCGGTCGTGCCGCGGTAGATGTCGGTCCCCTCGACGTTGCCGTGGAAATTGAGGCCGGAAGCGCGCAGGCGCTCGGCAGTCTCCTTGACCAGCTCGTTGCCCTTGATGTCCTCCTCGCCGATGTTGAGGAGGCCGACGGTCGGCCGATCGATGTGCTCGACCGCCGACACGAGCGCGCTGCCCATCGCGGCGAACTGGACGAGTTGCTGCGCCGTGCAGTTCACGTTGGCGCCGAGGTCGAGCATCGTGACGACGCCTTTCTTGGTCGGCAGCTGCGACGCGATCGCCGGGCGGTCGATGCCGGGCAGCGTCTTCAGCACGAAGCGCGCGATGCCCATCAGCGCGCCGGTATTGCCGGCCGAGACGCAGCCGTGCGCCTCGCCGTCCTTGACGAGGTTGATCGCGACGCGCATCGACGAATCCTTCTTGCGTCGCAACGCGTCGGCCGGAGGATCGTCCATCGCGACGACTTCCGACGCCGCGTGGATGCGCGCGCGACTCCGGGCAGGCGAGCGGGACTTCGCGAGCAGCGGCTCGAGCACCTCGACGCGCCCGACGAGCACGACCGAAGCGCCGGGCGTCTCCTCGAGGAATGCGAGCGAGGCCGGGACCGTCACCGACGGCCCGTGGTCCCCGCCCATGGCGTCGACCGCGACGATTACGGGCATGCGCGACGCGGTTCCCGGCCGGCGCTACGCGGGCGCCGGATGGCCCCGCATTGCGGACGCGCGTTCAGCACGCGCGACCCGACCTACTCGTCGGCCTTGGTCTTGACGACCTTCTTGCCGCGGTAGTAGCCGCTCGGGCTGATGTGGTGGCG
>JBDTNO010000073.1:0-14399 GCA_039933715.1 Betaproteobacteria bacterium | reverse complement strand
CCGCTGCTGCTGCCCACCCGAGAGCTGCCCCGGGTACTTGTCCTTCTGCGAGATGAGGCCGACGCGGTCGAGGTACTTGAGGCCGCGCGTGACCGCCTCGTCCTGCGAGCGCCCGAGCACCTTGACCTGGCCGAGCGTGAGGTTCTCCGTGATGGTGAGGTGCGGGAAGAGCTCGAAGTTCTGGAATACCATGCCGACGCGCGCGCGAAGCTTCGGGAGGTCGGTCTTCGGATCGCTGACGTGGATGCCGTCGACGACGATGTCGCCCTTCTGGAACGGCTCCAGCGCATTCACGACCTTGATCAGCGTCGACTTCCCCGAGCCGGACGGACCGCAGACGACGATCACCTCGCCCTTCTCGACCTTGGTCGTGCAGTCCTTCAGCACCTGGAAGCTGCCGTACCACTTGGACACGTCGTTCATCTCGATCATCGGCATTGCGTCGACTCTCCGTTAGCGGACGATGGCGATCTTCTTCTGCAGGCGCTTGACCAGGACCGAGAGGCCGAAGCTCATCACGAAGTAGACGAGCGCCGCGAACAGGTACATCTCGACCAGGCGTCCGTCGCGCTGCGCGATCTTCGAGGCCGCGCCGAGGAAGTCGGTGATCGAGAGCACGTAGACGAGGGAGGTGTCCTGGAACAGGATGATCGTCTGCGTCAGCAGGATCGGCGTCATGTTCCGGAAGGCCTGCGGCAGCACGACCTTCGCCATCGTCTGCCAGTAGTTGAGGCCCAGCGCGTAGCCCGCCCACACCTGGCCGCGCGAGATCGACTGGATACCCGCGCGCATGATCTCCGAGTAGTACGCCGCCTCGAATAGGGTGAACGTGATCACCGACGACGCGATCGCGCCGACCTGGACCGGGCGCGACGCGCCGGTGATCCACGCGGCGATATACGGCACGAGGAAGTAGAACCAGAAGATCACCAGCAGCAGCGGGATCGACCGCATCAGGTTGACGTAGCCGGTGGCGAGGAGCGAGAGCGCCTTGAACGACGACAGCCGCATCATCGCGAGCAGCGTGCCGAACACGATGCCGCCGAACGCCGCGAGCGCGGTCAGCGTCAGCGTGAACGTCATCCCCTCGCGGAACAGGTAGCCGATGCTCCGCGAGATGACATCGAAGTCGAACTCGCTCATCAGTGGGCCCCCTCGGCGACCTGCGGACCGATGAAGCCGGGAACCGCGACACGCTTCTCGAGCCAGCGCATCAGGTTGACGACGATCAGGTTGACGATGATGTAGATGAGCGTCGCCGCGGTGAACGCCTCGAACACCTGGAACGTGTACTCCTGCATCGATCGACCCGCCGCGGTGAGCTCGACCAGGCCGATGGTCAGCGCGACCGACGTGTTCTTGATGAGGTTCATCGTCTCGCTGGTGAGCGGCGGCATGATGATCCGGTAGGCCATCGGCAGGATCACATACCGGTAGGTCTGCGGCAGCGTGAGGCCGAGCGCGGTGCCGGCCATCCGCTGGCCGACCGGCAGCGCCTGGATGCCCGCGCGGACTTGCTCGGCGATGCGCGCCGACGTGAAGAGGCCGAGGCCGATGACCGCGGGCACGAACGAGCCCCACGGAGGGGCCATCTGCTTCAGCGCGTCGCCCATCGCGCGCGGCAGCACCTCGGGCAGCACGAAATACCAGAGGAAGAGCTGGACGAGGAGCGGGATGTTGCGGAACGCCTCGACCCATGCGTTGCCGATGCGCTGCGCCCATTTCGACGGGGTCGTGCGCATCACGCCGACGAGCGAGCCCATCAGCAACGCGATCACCCACGCGCAGGCGGCCGTGACGAGCGTCCAGGCGAGCCCGTGCATCAGCGTCATGAACCACGTGTTGTGGCCATCCACCGAAACCTGCCAGAGGATGCCCCAATTCCAGTTGTAGTTCACCGCGTGCCTCCCGAACCGCGCGATGCTGCGATGCCGGGCCGATCGCGCCCGCCCCCCGTTGCGCGGACGACTATAACAAACAACACGGGGAGCCGAAGCTCCCCGTCATGGTGCACCGCGTCGGTGCGATGTCGCACCGCGTGGAGGCGCGTTACTTGTACATCGCCTGATCGCCGCTCGACGTCGGCGCCGCGAGCACCCTCTTCAGCTCGGCGCTCATCGGCACGTTGAGCGCGATGCCCTTCGGCGGGATCGGCTTCAGGAACCACTTGTCGTACAGCGCCGCCATCTCGCCGCTCTTGTAGAGCTTGGCGGTGGCGTCGTCGACGACCTTGCGGAAGCCCGGGTCGTCCTTCGTCATCATCGCGCCGTACGGCTCGACCGTGTACGCCTCGCTGCCGACCGCGTAGTCGGCGGGCGACTTCGAGCTCGCGACCAGGCTGTACAGCAGGATGTCGTCCATGAAGAACGCGACGGCGCGGCCGGTCTCGACCATCAGGAACGCCTCGGCGTGGTCCTTGGCGGTCAGGATCGACATGCCCATGTTCTTGGACGCGTTCTCCTCGGTCACCCACTTGAGATTCGTCGTGCCCGATGTCGACACGATCGTCTTGCCCTTGAGGTCGGCGATCGACTTGATGTTCGACGACTTCTTGGCGACGTAGCGGTTCGCCGTCACGAAATAGGTGTTGGTGAAGCCGACCTGCTTCTGGCGGTCGAGGTTGTTGGTGGTCGAGCCGCACTCGAGGTCGATCGTGCCGTTGGCGATCAGCGGAATGCGCGTCGCCGACGTCACCGGGTTGAGCTTGACCTGCAGGTTCGGCATCTTGAGATCGGCCTTGATCGCGTCGACGACCTTCATGCAGATGTCGAGCGCGTAGCCGACGACCTGCTGCTTGTCGTCGTAGTACGAGAACGGCATCGAGCTGTCGCGGTGGCCGATCGTGATCGTGCCGGATTCCTTGATCTTCTTGA
Organism: Betaproteobacteria bacterium; assembly: GCA_039933715.1. Classification (GTDB taxonomy): domain Bacteria; phylum Pseudomonadota; class Gammaproteobacteria; order Burkholderiales; family Casimicrobiaceae; genus VBCG01. The sequence continues at coordinate 11,526 of JBDTNO010000073.1, read as the reverse complement.
GCGTCGGCGAGTCCTGCGCGAGGGCAGGCGTCGCGACGAACGCGGCGACCAGGATGGCGAGGGGAAGCTTGTGCATTCGGAAACCTCCGGAAGGAACTGAGATCGCGGTCCGCCTTTTGGGACGCCCGCGCACAACCGGTCGATTTTACAGGGTGTCGGCCAGCCTGTCCAAGCATCCGGACGGGAAGGACCGGGGGTCCCGCCCTACCGGTTGGCATCCTTAACGCGCGAGGCGGTCCAGGCGCCGACGCAAGCCCGCGCGAGCGCGTCGGTCGGGTCGATCGCCGGGATCGGCGACGCGAAGGCCGCTGCCGCGAGCCCCGGCGGCACTTCGGTGCACCCGAGCACCACGGCCTGGCTTCCCGCCGCGGCGAGCCCTTCGACGACCGCCGCGAAACGTCTCCCCCCGGCCTTCGGGTCGCCCCGCTTGACGTCGGCGATGCCTTCGACGACCCGGCCGCTCTCTGCCGCCGCCGGAACGGCCACGCGGAATCCGGCGCGCTCGAGACGGCGCGAATAGAGGCCGATCGCGTGCGTCGCCTCGGTCGCGATCACGCCGACGGTGCTCCCCGGCCGAACGCGAGCCGCGACCGCTTCGACGGCGGCGTCGGCAATGTGCAGGAAAGGGACGTCGAGCCCGGTCGCGAGCTCGTCGAACCAGTGGTAGGCGGTGTTGCAGGGCATGGCGAGGTGCGTGGCGCCCGCGGCGAGCAGCCGCTCGCGCGCGTCGAGCAGCGCGGGAAGCGGGCTTGCACTTCCACGCAAGATCGCCAGGACGCGGGACGGAATCTGCGGTATCGAGACGGTGACGTGCGGAACATGATCCGCGTCGCCGGCCGCCGGTGTCGCGGCGACGAGCTTCGCGAGGAAGTCGACGGTCGCGAGCGGTCCCATGCCGCCGAGCACGCCGAGCAGGAATCGCGTGCGGGCGGCGGCGCGCCCCGCCGTCATCGGCTGCGGACCGGCGGGCGTGGCTCGGTCAGGTTCTCCGGCGACAGGATGCGATCGAGGTCGTCCTGCGACAGCCAGCCCTTCTCGAGCACGAGCTCGACCACCCCGCGCCCCGTCGCGTGCGCCTCCTTGGCGAGCGCGCTCGACCTCTCGTAGCCGATGTACGGGTTGAGCGCGGTGACGATGCCGATCGTCTGGTGCACGATCTCGGCGAGTCGCGCGCGGTTCGCGGTGATGCCGGTCACGCATTGGCGCGCAAGCACGAGGCAGCCCTGCTTCAGGTGCGGGATGCTGCGGAACAGGCTGTACGCGATGATCGGCTCGAACGCGTTCAGCTGGAGCTGCCCCGCCTCCGCCGCCATCGTGACGGTCATGTCGTTGCCGATCACCTCGAACGCGATCTGGTTGACGACCTCGGGAATCACCGGATTGACCTTGCCTGGCATGATCGAGCTGCCGGCCTGCACGGCGGGCAGGTTGATCTCGCCCAGGCCGGCGCGCGGGCCCGACGACAACAGGCGCAGGTCGTTGCACGTCTTCGAGAGCTTCACGGCGATGCGCTTCAGCACGCCGGAGAGTTGAACGAACGCCCCACAGTCCTGCGTCGCCTCGATGAGGTTCTCGGCGGTCTTGACCTGGATGCCCGACAGCTTCACCAGGTGCTTGCACGCGAGCGGCGCGTAACCGGGGTGCGAGTTGATCCCGGTGCCGATCGCGGTCGCGCCGAGGTTGATCTCCTCGATCAGCGCGCCCGCCTCGTGCAGGCGCAACTGGTCCTCGCCGAGCATCACGGCGAACGTCGAGAACTCCTGGCCGAGCGTCATCGGGACCGCGTCCTGCAATTGCGTTCGCCCGACCTTGAGCAGGTCCTTGAACTCGGCCGACTTGGCGGCGAACGCGAGCTTCAGCTCCTCCATCGCCGCGATCAGTTCGATGATCGCGAAGCGCGCGGCGAGCCGCAGCGCCGTCGGATAGACGTCGTTGGTGCTCTGCGCCATGTTGACGTGCTCGATCGGGTGCAGGTACGCGTAGTCGCCCTTGCCGCGCCCGCCGAGCTCGAGCGCGCGGTTCGCGATCACCTCGTTCGCGTTCATGTTGGTCGAGGTGCCCGCGCCGCCCTGGATCATGTCGACGACGAACTGGTCGTGCAGCGCCCCGCTCGCGATCTCGCGGCACGCGGCGATGATGAGCTTCGCCTTCACCTCGTCGAGGAGACCGAGCTCGTAATTGGTCTGCGCGGCCGCGTGCTTGACGAGCGCGAGCGCGCGCACGAGTTCGGCCCACTGTCCGATCGGATGCCCGCTGATCGGGAAATTCTCGACGGCGCGCAACGTGTGCACGCCCCAATAGACGTCGGCGGGAACCTCGCGGTCGCCGAGCAGGTCGTGCTCGACGCGAACCGCTCGCGCGCCCGGAACGACAGCGGATGCCATGGCAATTCTCCTCCTGGGATTCGCGCGGACTCTACACCCCGGCCGATCCTTCCGCCATGCGCGGCATACGTCGCGCCGCGCCTATAATCGCGCTGCCGCACGCTTCCACGCATGGACGACACCCGACTCGCTCCGATCCTCGGCGTCGCGGAACTGCGCGCGGTCGAGGCGCGCCATGCGGGCGATGGGCTGATGGAGCGCGCCGGCGCCGCGGCGGCCGGCGTCGCGCAGGCGATGCTCGCGAGCTCGCGCGGCGGTGCGATCGTCGTGCTGGCGGGTCCGGGAAACAACGGCGGCGACGGATTCGTCCTCGCGCGCATCCTGCGACGCGGCTACCACGACGTGCAACTGGTGTTCCGCGGCGATCCCGCGCGATTGCCCGCCGATGCACGCGCCGCGCATGCCGCCTTCGCGAGCGAAGGCGGCACGACGATCGCCGAGCCGCGTGCGCACGCACCGGCGCTCGTCATCGACGCGCTGTACGGGATCGGGCTCGCGCGCCCGCTCGACGGCGCCGATGCGAAACTCGTCGACTGGGCGAACGCGCGCGGCGCGCCGATCCTCGCGCTCGACGTGCCGACGGGGCTCGACGCGTGGAGCGGTGCGTTGCACGGCCCCGCGATCCGCGCGAGCGCGACCGCCACATTCATCGCGCTGAAGCCCGGGCTCCTCACCGGCGAAGGTCCCGATACGGCGGGCGCGGTGTCGGTGCACACGCTCGGCCTCGACGCGGATCTCGCGCATGCGCGCGGCCGCCGCCTCGACTGGGCGACGCTCGGCGCGACCGTCTGCGATCGGCTCGGGCGCACGCGCCGCAACGTGCACAAGGGGACGTTCGGGACGGTCGGGATCGTCGGCGGCGCGACGGGCATGACCGGAGCGCCGATCCTCGCGGGGCGTGCCGCGATGCGCGTCGGCGCCGGCAAGGTGCGCATCGGATTCGTGGCGAGCTCGCATCCGCACGTCGATTGGGCCGCGCCCGAGCTGATGCTGGGAAGCGTCGCGCAGGCGCTCGGCGGTGCGAGCGCGCTCGTCGCGGGCCCAGGCATGGGCACTGGCGACGCGTCGGCCAACGCGCTGCGCCGCGCGATCGACGCGAGCGTGCCGCTCGTGCTCGACGCCGACGCGCTCAACCTCGTCGCGGCGTCGACTTCGCTTCGCGAGTCGGTGGCGTCACGCGGTGCGTCGACGCTCGCGACGCCGCATCCGGCCGAGGCGGCACGGCTGCTCGGTACGTCGACCGCGGACGTGCAGCGCGATCGTCTCGCGGCGGCCGCGTCGCTCGCGCAGTCGTTGCGCGCGCACGTCGTGCTGAAGGGCGCCGGGAGCGTGCTCGCGCATCCGGACGATCGCTACGACGTGAACGCGAGCGGCAACCCGGGACTGGCGGCCGCGGGATCGGGCGACGTGCTCGCGGGCATGCTGGGCGCACTGCTCGCGCAGGGCCTCGACGCCGCGACGGCATTGCGGGTCGGCGTCTGCCTGCATGGCGCCGCGGCGGATCGCCTTGTTGCGCAAGGGGTCGGACCGATCGGGATCGCGGCTTCGGAGCTCGCCGACGCGGCGCGCGACCTCCTCAACCGGCACACGACGCCCACGTCCGACTAGCCCGCCCGGTTCGCGGCATTCGCCACCTCCCTCGGGATCGGGGTCCCACACGCGCGTCGGTGATGCACCGATGGCGCCACCGCTCGCGTCCCCCTACGATGCACGCGAGTGAGTGAGGCAACGTGTCAATGGCATCCCCGTCGCAGGAGCGAACCCGCAGCAAGGTGGTTGCCGTTTTCCGCCAGCCGGAAGCGGCCGCGCGCGCACGCGAGGCGATAGTCGGCATCGAAGGGCTGGACGACGGACAGGTGAGGGTCATCGGGCCGCGCGTCCATCGCGGAGCCGGCAACAGCGCACCAGATGGTCAACACGTCGCGGGCGATGCGCTTCCCGCGCACCTGATCTTCCCGCTCGCCGGGGCCCTGCTCGCGGTGGTCGCGTGGCTCGTGCTCTTCGTGACCGAAATCCCGATGGTCGTATCGACGCCGGTGCCGAGCCTCGTCGCGATGACGCTGTTCGGCGCGGTCCTGGGATTGATCGCCGACGCTACGCGGTCGATCCGACCGCATCGACCGGCGCCGGACCCCGCGCACCGCCTTGCCGCTAGCGGTGCGCGCTGGGCGCTGGTCGTGCAGCCTTCGTCGCGCGCGCAATTCGAGCGCGTTTTCCGCCTGCTGCAGGCGACCGGCGTCCCGGTCGGATACGCGCCCTGATCGACGCTCGTCAGGGGAGCAGCAGCGTCGCGCCAGTCGTCTGGCGCCCCTGCAACGCGCGATGCGCGTCGGCGGCTTTCGCGAGCGGGAACGTCTGGCCGATCTCGGCCTTCACCTTGCCCGTGCGCATCAGGTCGAACATCTCGTTCGCCATCGCGAGAAGGCTCTCGCGCGTCGATGCGTAGTTGAACAGCGTCGGCCGCGTCACGTAGAGCGACCCCTTCTGCGCGAGCATCTGCAGGTCGAGCGGGGGCACCGGCCCCGAGGAGGCGCCGAACAGCACCCAGAGGCCGCGCGGCGTGAGGCAGTCGAGGGACGCCGGGAACACGTCCTTGCCGACGCCGTCGTAGACGACCGGCACGCCCTTGCCGCCGGTGAGCGCCTTGACGCGCTCGACGACGTTCTCGCGCGTGTAGATGATCGTGTGCGCGCAGCCGTGCGCCTTCGCGATCGCCGCCTTCTCGTCGCTCGACACGGTGCCGATCATGGTGACGCCGAGCGCCTTCGCCCACTGGCAGGCGATCAGCCCGACGCCGCCCGCGGCCGCATGGAACAGGATCGTGTCGCCCGCGGCGAGCTTCTTCGTCTGGCGGAACAGGTACTGGACGGTCAGGCCCTTCAGCATCATCGCCGCGGCGTCGCGATCGGAAATATCATCGGGCAACGGCACGAGTTTCTCGACCGGCATCGTGCGCGCCTCGCTGTATGCGCCGATCGGCCCGGTGCCGTACGCGACGCGCTGGCCGAGCTTGATTCCGGTGACGCCCGGCCCCACCGCCTCGACGACGCCCGCGGCTTCCTGGCCGAGTCCCGACGGCAGCGGGAGCTTGTACGCGCCGCTGCGATGGTAGGTGTCGATGTAGTTGAGGCCGATCGCCGTGTGGCGTACGCGCGCCTCGCCGGGACCCGGCGGCGGGACCTCGACGCCGTCCCATTCGAGCACTTCGGGCCCGCCGGGGGTGTGAAAACGGATGGCGTGCGTCATGGTTCGAATCTCCGGTTGGTGGCGCGCGGGGCGACGCTTAAGCAGTGAGCGCGCGGAAGGTCGCGATGCCGGCGAACGTCAGCAGCAGGGATCCGGCGAGATGGGTGAAGGCGAGGAGCGTTCCGGACATCCAATCGCCGCGCAGCATCAACTCGACCACTTCGGCGGAGAACGTCGAGAACGTCGTGAGGCCGCCGAGGAATCCGGTGACGACGAAGAGCCGCGCCTCGGGCGCCAGCGAATGGCGCGCGAGAAAATAGGCGAGCGCGAATCCGACCACATAGGCGCCCACCAGGTTCGCGGCGAGGGTGCCGAGCGGAAACGCCGGGACGCGCGGATTGAGCCAGGTCGCGAGGCCCCAACGCAGCCAAGCGCCGAGCGCGGCTCCGATGCCGACTGCGGCGAATCCGGCGACCATGCGGCGATTATACGGAGGCGGCGACGCTGCGTCGGCGAGGGGCCCCGGCGCAGCCGGGGATCGACGACGCTCGCTTGCGATCGCCGCCGCGACCGACACGAGCCCCCTCACGTGGCGCGACCTTTCGCGGAGGTCGCGCGGCGTCGCTGCGTCGGCGAGGGGCCGGCGATGCACGGTCGCGCAGAGCTCGAAGCGCGTCGCTCGCCGGCCCTGCGCTCGACTCGGGTCGCATCCCCGCGCAAGCGCGGGGCCCCTGCTCCGCCTCGCCGAGCGCCCCGCCGCAGCCGGGGATCGACGACGGGCGATGGTGAGCCGCCGCCGCGACCGACACGAGCCCCCTCATACGGCGCGACCTTTCGCGGAGGTCGCGTGGCGACGATTCATCGGATGTAGCGGTCGACATGCGACGCGCCGAGGCCCACCGCCTCGTAGTGCGTGCGGCACATCGCGATCTTGGTCCACACGTCCTCGTAGCCGGTCATCGCGCCGCGCTCGTCGACGTAGATCATCGCGCCCAGGATGTTGAAGTACGTGATCATCTCCGGGCAGTCGTCGGGCACGACGAGCGTGTGCACCTCGCCCGGCGGCTCGTACACGAAGCTGCCGGTCTCGGCGATCCAGTCGTGCTCGAGATAGCGCCAGCGGCCGCGGATCACGTAGCCGGTCACGGCCATCGGATGGCGGTGGCGCGAGAGCACGCCGGCGCGGCGCACGCGCAGCAGGTTGCACCAGCCGCCGGTGACGGTGTTGAGGAGCAGCGGCCGGAACCACACACCGGGCGCCTGCGGCACCCACGCGCGTTCGTCCTCCGGCAGCGCCTGCTCTGCGATCTCGGGCACGAGATCCGCGACGGTCCCCGGCGTCCGGACGCTCATTCGGTGGTCTCCTTCCATGCGGCGACGAGGGCGTCGATCTCGGCCGACGCGTCGTGGGCGCGCGGGAACGAGCGCCCGGCGCGGCGGTACCAGTAGCGGGCGTTGGGGAGATCCCCCTCCAGCATGTGCACGATGCCGTGCGCCCAGCAGCCGAACTCGGACGGGTCGTTCTGCACGACCGCATGCGCCTTGTCCCAGTTGCCTGTCCTGAGATGCCGTATCGCCGTGTTGAGCGCCATCGTGCCGTCCCCGCTAGTTCACGTGATAGCCGCCGTCGACCGGCAGCATCGCGCCGGTCACGAACGCGGCCGCCGGAGAAGCGAGGAACACCGCGGTCCCGGCGACGTCGGCCGGGTCGGCCCAGCGCCGCATCGGCGTGCGCGCGACGATCGCCGCGCTGCGATCCGTGTCGTCCTGCAGGGCCTGCGTAAGCGTCGTGCGTACCCACCCGGGAGCAATCGCGTTCACGCGGATGCCGTCGTCCGCGTAGGCGATGGCGAGCGAGCGCGTCAATTGCAGCACGCCGCCCTTGCTCGCCGCGTAGCCGGGAACGCGCGGGGCGCCGAAGATCGAAAGAATCGACGCGATGTTGACGATCGACCCGCGCGCGGCGGCGAGCTTTGCCCGCGCATGGGTGCAGCAGCGCATCGTGCCCGTCAGGTTGATCGCGACGGTGTCGGCGAACACGTCGGGGTCGTGCTCGGCATCGCGACGGATGACGCCGGCGCAGTTCACGAGCACGTCGAGCCGCGGCAGGTCGGCGACGACCTGCCGGATCGCGGCGTCGTCGCGCACGTCGAGCGCGACCGCGTCGCGCAGCTCGAAGCCGGGCTGCGCACGCGCGGCGTCGACCTCGGCCTTCGTCGCGCCGGTGACGGTGACGACGGCGCCGAGACCCGCGAATGCGCCGGCGATGCCCGCTCCGATTCCGCTGGTTCCTCCGGTGACGAGCACGACGCGCCCGGCGAACAGATTGTCGCGAAACGTGGCGGACATCGCGGTCACGCGGCGCGACGCACGAGCGCTGCGACGTCGTGCGGTCGCGGCAGCGGCTCGACCGCGCCGTAGCCGGTCGTCGCGATCGCGGCCGCGGCGTTCGCATAGCGCGCCGCGGCGATCGCATCATCGCCGGCGGAGAGGCGCGCGGCGAACGCGCCATCGAAGCAGTCACCCGCGCCGGTCGCGTCGACGGTCGCGACGCGATGCGGCGCCACGACGACGCGCGCACGCCCGTCGTCGACGACGCATCCGTCGGCGCCGCGCTTGTAGACGACGCCGCGCGCGCCCGCGCGGCGGCACGCGTCGATCACCGCGTCCGGCTCGCTGGTGCCGAACACGCACTCGGCATCCTCGCGCGACGGCAGGCACCAGTCGCTCTCGGCGATCGCGGCGAGCGCGAGCGCGCGTGCCCGGTCGCGCGGCCACAGTCGCGGTCGCAGGTTCGGGTCGTAGAACACGCGGGCGCCGGCCGCCCTCGCAGCCGCGATCGCCGCGAAGACCGCATCGCACGCGGACGTCGAGATCGCCTGGCTGATGCCCGATACGTGCAGCGCTCGCGCGGCGCGGATCAGGTCGAGCGGCAGGTTGGCGGGCGCAAGCCGGCTCGCCGCCGAGCCAGCGCGCAGGTAGGCGAACTGGTGCCCGGAGGCATCGTGCGTGACGAAGTACACGCCGGTCGGCGCATCGGGATCGGTCGCCACGCCTTCGGTCGCCACGCCCTCCGCGCCCCACAGCGCGCGAAACGAGCGGCCGAACGCATCGTCTCCGACGCGCGTCACGTAAGCGACGTTCGCGCCGAGCCGCGCGGCCGCGATCGCCATGTTCGACGTGTCGCCGCCGAAGCCCTGGCGCCACGCGTGCGCGTCGTCGCCGCGCGTCCGGTTGAACTCGATCAGCGGCTCGCCGAGCGAGACGATGTCGTGGCGTTGCACGGCGTCCGTCAAGCCCATGCGGGTTCAGCACGCATCGAAGCGCCGTCAGCGCCGCGGCAGCGCGCCGATGCCGCGCGCGTACGCGCCTGCCGCCTCGCGCACCGTATCGACGCTCGCGCCGGGTTTGTAGAGGTTCGAGCCGGTGCCGAAGCCGTCGGCGCCCGCCTCCCAGTACGGGCCGAGGTTGTCCGGCCGCATGCCGCCCACGGCGAACACGAGAGTCTCGCGCGGCAGCACCGCGCGCCACGCCTTGAGCGCGGAAGGCGGCAATGCCTCCGCCGGGAACATCTTGAGCGCGTCGGCGCCCGCGGCGAGCGCAGCGAACGCCTCGGTTGGGGTCGCGACGCCCGGAATGCACACGAGGCCCTGTCGCTTCGCCTCGCGGATCACCGCGACGTCGGCGTGCGGCATCACGATCAGCCGTCCGCCGGCCTCGCGCACGCGCGCGACGTCGGCCGGATCGATGACGGTGCCCGCGCCGACGAGGCAGTGCTCGCCGCAACGTGCCGCCAGCGCACGGATGCTCTCGAGGGGCCGTGGCGAGTTGAGCGTCACCTCGAGCACGCGAAAGCCTGCGCCCGTAAGCGCGTCGGCGACGCCGTCGACCTCGGGCGGCGAAATACCGCGCAGCACCGCGACGAGCGGGAGCGGCTTCAGGGTCTCGGAAAGGGTCACGCGTACTCGGGCGCGACCTTGCCGGCGGCGCAGGCGATGCGGAAGAGCCCGGTCGCGGCCGCGTCCTTCGGCCCCGGCGTCGCTGTGATCTCCGAATGCATGAGCGCGCGCTGGTAGCGCGCCCCGAGCGCGTCGCTGCCCACGACCAGCACGCGCGACGCGTCGTCGCCCGCGCGCTGCGCCCAGCTCCGCGCATTGCGGATCTCGCGGCCGATCACGAATCCCGACAGCCATTCGGGCACGTCACCCGGCGGAAGCTCGCCCATCAGCGCGAGCGTGCGCGCGCCGAACACGTCGTGCGTGAAACCGCCCGCCCCGAGGCCGCGCATCACGCCGCGCTCGAACGCGGCTTCGGGCGCGACCGGCGGCGCGTTCGCGGGGATTCGGCCGAGGATCGTGTGTCCGAGCAGCGCGTCGTACATCTCGCCCGTCATGTAGGTCGCGAAGTCGAGCACGACGCCGCGGTCGACGCGCGCCCACTTCGAATGCGTGCCCGGCAGCACGACCAGCATGCGCGCCGCGTCGTAGGGCACCGCACCGAGCAGTTGCGTTTCCTCGCCGCGCATCACGTCCGGCGTGCCGCTGGCGTCGCGCGTCGACAGGCCCGGGACGATCGCGAGCTCTCCGCCCTCGGTCTCCACGAGCTGTTGCGAGAGCTGGTCGAGCGACGCCGGGCACGCGACGTACGGCGCCTCGCGCCAACCCTGCCGGCTGCCGATCATCCCGCACGCGATGCGCGGAAGGCGCTCGTCGCGCCACGCGCCGACCAGCTCGTCGAACGCCGCGCCGAACGTAAGGCCGTTGAGGCGCTGGATGCCGAGCGTGCCGTCGCGCGCCTCCAGCACGCGCCCGCCCGCGCCGATCCGATAGGCGCGGGCGCTGGTCGTGCCCCAGTCGAGGGCAATCAGGGTGGCGGTCATGGCGAAGGAACAGCGGCCGCCCCACGGGGTCGTTCCGGCCGCGGAACGCGCGTGGAGCGAAAGGTCGCATGGTCGGCCCGGCGGGCCGGGCCGGTCAAGCGAAGGGTGCGGCTAGCGGGTGGCCCCCCAGCGCGCCGCCGCGTCGTCGTCGGCCTCGCGCGCCTCGACCCACCGCTCGCCATGCGGCGTGCGTTCCTTCTTCCAGAACGGGGCGCGCGTCTTCAGGTAGTCGATGACGAAGCGGCAGGCGTCGAACGCGGCGCCGCGATGCGCGCCGGTCACGACGACCAGCACGATCGGATCGCCGGGCGCGAGCGGTCCGACGCGGTGCACGACCAGCACGCCGCGCACGTCGAAGCGCGCGCGCGCGTCGGCCTCGATCGCCTCGAGCGCCTTCTCGGTCATGCCCGGGTAGTGCTCGAGCTCGAGCGACGACACCGCGTCGCCCTCGTTCACGTCGCGCACGGTGCCGACGAACGTGACGACGGCGCCGACGTCGCGGTCGCCCTCGCGCAGCGCGTCCGCTTCGGCCTGCGCGTCGAACGGCGCGCTCTGGATACGAACCGCCACGCCTATCCCCCGGTCACAGGCGGCAAGAACGCCACTTCGTCGCCGGGAGCGATGCGCGCGTCGTCGCGCACGAGCGCGTGGTTCACCGCGATGCGCACGGCGCGCCCGGGTGCGAGCTCGACCGCCCACGCGCCGCCGCGCGCGCACAACGCGGCGCGCAGCGCGCCGACGCTGGTATCGCCGTCGATCGCGTAGCGCTCGTCCGACACGCCGAGCGCCTCGCGCAAGCGCGCGAGGAACACGATCCGGACGACCGAAGTGGCGAGCGTGGGGGAGCCGCGCATGGCGTCAACGATAGCAGAACGGTCGGTTTGCCGCGGCGGGCGCCTTGGACGAAACGGCGGGGAACGACGGACGTTTCCAGCCTTCGCCGCCCGGAATCCACTGGCTTGGCCAGCGATTTCCGGAAACTCGGTTCGCGCGAAAGCAGGCTTGTACTTTCGCGCGCCGCGCTAGGGAAGCTCTGCGTAACCTCACGGCGCGCGCGGACTCGCATGCACGAACTTC
>JBDTNO010000072.1:0-14434 GCA_039933715.1 Betaproteobacteria bacterium | reverse complement strand
GACCAGCCTCACGTTCTGGGCGCTCGCGCTCGCCCTCGTCGCCGCGACGCTCGCCGTCCTCGTCGTCGCGCTCGTGCGCGCGCGGGCCCGGGCGCGGCCCGCCGAGGACGACGCCTCCGCCGCGATCTACCGCGACCAGGCTCGCCAGCTCGACGCCGATCTCGCGGCAGGCGTGATCGACGCCGGCGAGCGCGCCGCCGCGCACGACGAGATCGTCGCGCGCCTTTCCGTCGAGTTGTCGACCGCCTCCGAGCCGAAGGCCGCATCGACGCAGCGCTCCGCGTGGATCGCCGCGATCGTGCTCGTCGCGATCGTTCCGTCGACCGTGCTGGTCGCCTACCTGGCCCTGGGCAATCCGCAGGCGCTCGACGCCGGCGTCGCGCGGAAGCGGCTGTCCGAGCCCGAGATCGTCGCGATGGTCGAGAGGCTGGCCGCGCGGATGAAGGCCGAGCCCGCGGACCCGAACGGCTGGTTGCTCCTCGGGCGCTCGTGGAGCGCGCTGCAGCGCTACGAGGAATCGGCGAACGCGTATGCGCAAGCGGTCGAGCGCCTTCCCGGCAACGCCGACGCGCTGGCCGACTGGGCCGACGCTCTCGCGATGGCGCAGGGACGCACGCTCGCCGGGAAGCCGACCGAGATCGTCGAGCGCGCGCTCGCGATCGAACCCGCGCACCCGAAGGCGCTGGCGCTCGCCGCATCGGCCGCGATGGAGCGACGCGACGACGCGAGCGCGATCCGCGCCTGGAACGCGCTGCTCGCGGTCGTTCCTCCGGACAGCGAGGATGCGCGCGGTATCCGCGCGACGATCGCGCAGCTCGGCGGCGCGGCCAGCGCGCCGGCTGCGAGCGCGCCGGTCGCGACGGCCGGGCGCATCGCGGGACGCGTCGTCCTCGCCCCCGCGCTCGCCGCGCGCGTGGCGCCGCAGGACACCGTGTTCGTTTACGCGCGTGCCGTGCAGGGACCGCGTGTGCCGCTCGCGGTGTTGCGCGCGAGTGCGCGCGACCTTCCGCTCGACTTCGCGCTCGACGATTCGATGGCGATGGCTCCCGGCGCAACGCTTTCGTCTGCACGGGAAGTCGTTATCGAGGCGCGCATCTCGAAGTCCGGCCAGGCGATGCCTTCGAGCGGAGATCTCACCGGTCAAAGCCGTGTCGTCGCCCCCGGCGCGAGCGGTCTCGCCATCACGATCGATCGCGTCGTGCCATAGGCCGCGCGCCGGAATTTTCACCCGGTACGCGGGACGATCCGCGCGAGGGTCGCGTGCTATGATCGTAACGCCCCGCGCCCCCCAATGCCGCCCTCGAAAACACGCCGATCGGCCCGCGTCGCAGCACTTGCGGCGCTCTTCGTCGCGACCGTTGCGGGCGCGCAATCGATGTCGATCGACGACATCCGCCGGTTCGTCGAGCGGGGGCTCTCCGAAGAGGCGTGGCCGTACTGCGCGACGATCGATCGCGAAGCGGTCGCGCAGGCCGACCTGTGGTGCGGCGTGGCCGCCGTCGACATCGGCCGCACCGGTGAGGGCACGCTCTCGATCGAACGCTACGTGCTGCGCTTCCCCGAGGACGTGCGCGCGCGCCTCGAACTCGCGCGCGCCTATTTCTACGCGGGCGACGACGTCGCCGCGCGCCGCGAGTTCGAGGCGGTGCGCGCGATCGACCCGCCCACCGACGTGCGTGCCGGCATCGATCGCTACCTGGATGCGCTCGCGTCGCGCGAGGCGCAGTACAAGCCGAGTTTCCGCGGCTTCGTCGAAGCGGGCGGCGGCTACGACAGCAACGTCAACGCAGGCGTCGGGCAAGCCTCCATCGCGCTGCCGGTCCTGGGCCCGGTCTCGGTCGCCGATTTCGGCGTCCGGCAATCGGCCGGATTCGGATGGCTCGCCGGCAGCGTGCATATCAACCGGCCGGTCGCGCCAGGCATCACGATCTACGGCGGTCTCGCCGCGAACGGCCAATTCAACGCCGGCAAGAGCGACTTCGACATCGCGCAAGGCGCCGCGACGCTCGGAGCGAGCTGGCAAACCGGCCGCCACGTGCTGTCCGGCAACTATGCGCACGGCGAGCTCGCCGTCGGCGGCGAGCGCTACCGGCACAGCGACGGCGCGACGATCGAATGGCGCTACGCGGTGTCCGACCTCGCGACGGTCAGCATCGTGCCGCAATACGCGCGCATCTCGTTCTCGGGCGCGAACCAGCCGCGCGACAGCGATTTCTACGGGGGCGCTCTCTCGCTGCGAAAGATCTGGCTGACGGCTTGGCAACCGGTGCTGAACCTGGCGGCGGTCGGAGGGCGCGAGGAGAATCGCGAGAACCGCGAAGACCTCTCGCGCGACGTGTACGGCGGATCGGCGGACGTCACCGTCTCGCCGCGCCCCCAATGGGCGTTGAATGCTGCGTTCTCGTTCCAGCGCAGCCGCTTCAGGGGTCCGATTCCGCTCCTCGGCTTCACGCGGAGCGACGACTTCTACAGCGGCAGCGTCGCGGCGCTCTACTTCATCACTCGCCAGCTGTCCGCGCGCGTCGAGGTGCAGTTCTTCCGCAACGACTCGAACCTCGCGTTGTTCCAGTATGACCGGAACGTCGTCGCGGGCAAGCTCCGCTACGACTTCAAGTGACCGGAGCCACGATGAACGCCCGCACCGCCCGTCCGCGCACGCATGCACCGCTGTCCTGGCTCGTGGCGCTCGTCGCGATGCTCGCATCCGCTTCGGTCCTCGCGCAAGTCGGACGCGTCGTCCTCGCGGTCGGCGAGGTCGCGGTCGTGCGCGGCGCGGATCGCGTGCGCGCGAGCGCGGGCGCGAACGTCGGCATCGGCGACGCGATCGTCACCGGCGCGGACGGCCACGCGCAGATCCGATTCTCCGACGATGCGCTCGTCGCGATCAAGCCCGGCAGCGAGTTCCGCATCGAGGCGTACAACTTCACCGGGCGCGCCGACGGCAGCGAGCGCGCGGTGTTCCGGCTCGTGCGCGGCGGATTTCGCACGCTGACCGGCCAGGTCGGCCAGGTCAACCGCGACACCTACCAGGTGCTGACGACGCAGGCGACGATCGGCATCCGCGGCACGCATTACCAGCTCGAGATCTGCGGGCCGGGCGAATGCCGCGAAAGTCCCGACGACGCGCCCGCGACCGCGGGCCTGTATGGCGGCGTGTACGACGGCAGCGTCATCGCGATCGCGCCGCGCGGCTCCGCGACGTTCGGCGCGCGCGAGTTCTTCGTCGTGCCCGACGACGGCGTTCCGACGCGACTCCTCGCCCCGCCGTCGTTCCTGTCGGGTCGCCTCGTCGGCCGCCAGCTCGCCGCGCGCACCGCGCCCACCGAGATCGGTTTCCGCAAGGTGCCGGAGATTCCGATCGACCAGGTCTTGCCGCCCGCCAGTGTGCTGAAGGCCCCCTACCAGTCGACCGAGGATCGGTCGAAGGCCGACACGATCGCGCCGCCGGTGATCGGCATCGTCGGCTCGGACGAGGCGACGCTCGAGTTCACCGCGAGCCTGGGTGCCGAACGCGTGCGCCTCGATCCGCTGGGCAGGCTCATCGCGATCGACACCGGGACGCTGGTCGCGACGCTCGGCGGCGCGAGCGTCGTCGACCTGGGCAGCCATCCGTCGAACGGCGCGAGCCTCAACTGGGGCCGCTGGGAAGGTGCGGGATCGACGATCACGCAACAGTTGCCCAATGGCCAGATCGTGCACAACGACGGCGGCAACCTCCATTACGTGTACGGTGTCGTGGCCACCGACCTGCCGACCGCGGGCATCGTCGAGTACGCGCCCGTCGGAGGCACGCGTCCGACCGATTCGGCGACCGGCGAGGTGGGCAACCTGCTGTCCGGCGGCCGCGTCGCGGTCAACTTCAACAACGCGCAGGTCTCGCTCAACAACCTGCAGGTCGGCTTCACCAATGCCGTCTACACGATGAGCGGGACCGCGAGCCTGCTCGGCCCGCTGTTCTCGACCGCGGGCACCGGCGCGACGACGACCTGCGCGGGCGCCGGATGCCAGGCGCTCGTCGCCGGGAACTTCGCGGGCTTCCTCGCCGGCCCCGGCGCATCCGGCCTCGGCCTCGACTACTACTTCAACACGCGCAACGGCGTGATCGAAGGCGTGTCGGCCTACCGGCGCTGCGCGGCGCCCGGAAGCTGCTGACGGAATTGAACAGGGCGGAGGGGCGCGCGTCGCGCGCAGCCGCTCACTTCTCGGCGAAGTTCCACGCACCGTCCCAAGACGGCTCGGGCGGCGTGGACGCGAACGCCGCGCATCGCGACGCGAAGAGCACGGCAAGGCGGGCATCCGGATCGCCGGCCGCGATCGCCGCAAGCAGCACGAGCGCCCGGTTGAACGCACGCGCACGGTAGGCGTCGAGCACGGCGGCCCAGCGCTTCGCCCGCGCGAGCGCCGCAACGTCGCCGGAATCGCCGAGCGGCTCGTGGATCGAGACCGCCTGCGTGCGCCCCTTGACGCGCACGCGGTCGATCTCGCGCCATACGACGTCGCCGACGAGCGCGCGGGTCTCCGCGCCGCACAGGATCGGCACGCAGTACGCCTTGGTCAGTCCCTCGAGGCGCGAGGCGAGGTTCACCGCGTCGCCGAGCACCGTGTACGCCTTGCGGAAGCGCGAGCCCATGTCTCCGATGCTCATCGGTCCCGTGTTGACGCCCACGCCCATCGCCAACATCGGCCAGCCGCGCGCCTCGTAGACCTTCCGGATCCCCGGCATCGCGCGCTGCATCGCGAGCGCCGCGTGCACGGCGTCGGCCGCGTGGCCGGGATTGGCCAGCGGCGCGCCCCAGAACGCCATGATCGCGTCGCCGACATACTTGTCGACGGTCCCGCGCCGCGCATGGATCGCCGCCGTCATCGTCGACAGATAGTCGTTCAGCAGCGCGGAGAGCTCCCGCGGCGGCAACCGCTCGGAGAGCGCGGTGAAATCGCGCACGTCGGAGAACAGCACGCTCATCTCGCGGCTCTCGCCTTCCATCGTGAAGCGCTCGCCGCTGCGGCGCATCTGCGCGACGCGCTCGGGCGGCACGTATTCACCGAACATGTCGGCGAGCGCGCGCGTGTCGCGCGCCTCGCGCAGGAAGCCAGAGATCAGGTTCCACACGAGCAGCAGGAGCAGCATCGCGAGCGCGGGCGCGACGCTGACCACGGCGTTCTGCCGGAACCAGAAGGCGAGCGCGGCGCCGACGACCGCCAGCGCAAGCAGCGCGATGCCGACGACGCTCGCGACCGGCCGCCGCCACGGCAGCGCGAACACCGCGACGAGCCCTACGACGAGCACGATCAGCGCGGTCGTTTCGCGCGCGCCCGCCGGAACGCTGCGCATGTCGCCGTCCAGCATGCCGGTGACGAGGCTCGCGTGGATCTCGACGCCGGGAAAGTCGGGCGCGAGCGGCGTCGAGCGCAGGTCCTGCAGCCCCTTCGCACTCGTGCCGACGAGCACGATCGCGCCGGCGAATGCGTCGGGTGCGATCCGACCGTCGAGGATGTCGGCGGCCGAGAACGCGCGATAGCTGCCCGGAGGGCCGCGGTACGGCACCAGCGCGGTGCCGTCGTGCGCGACCGGCACGCGCAAGCCGCCCGCGTCGATCGCCTCCAGGTCGCCGTTCGCGTCGAACACCGGCCGGATGCGCTTCGCCTCGACCGCGACCGCAACCGTGGCGAGCGCGAGCGCCGGATAGTAGGCATCGCCGTAGCGCTTGACCATCGGAACGCGGCGCACGACGCCGTCCGCGTCGAACGTCGGGTCCAGGTGCCCGCCCGACGTCGCGGCGCGTTGCAGCATCGGGAGGTTCGCCGTATAGCCGGTCTCCGGCGCGATCGGGATGACGTGCGCGCCGAGGTCCGCCGTCGTGAACGCGAGCGGCGGCAAAAGCCCGCTCGCCTGCGTCCCCGCGGTGAACCCGAACGCGAGGACCGTCAGGCGTCCCGACAGCGCGGTGGCGAACTGGCCGTCGTGGTCGGCGCGCGACTTCAGCGCCGCCAACGCGGCGCGCGCCTCGGCCGTGTCGCGCAGTCCGTGCCGGGCCAGCTCGTCGAGAGCGGCCGCGTTGCCCGAGAGGTCCGGCTCCGGAAACAGCACGTCGAACGCGACGAGGCGCGCCTGGTGACGCTCGAACAGCGCCGACGTGAGCCGCGCGATCGTGTCGCGCGGCCACGGCCAGCGCCCGACACGGCCCAGGCTCGCCTCGTCGATGTCGACGATCGCGACCTGCGGGTCGCGCATGGCGTTCTGGCTCGCTGCGAGGCGCGTGTCGTAGGACATCGCCTCGAGCTTCGCGAGCGCGGGAACGCGCTCCGCACCGCCGAGCGTGACGAGGACCGACAGCGTGACGATCGCGAGGCCGATCGCCCAGCGCGGCGCGCCGGCGACGACCTGCGCGAAGCGCGCGGCGAACGGTCGCGCCACCGTGCGCGGCGTGCGTCGTCAGCGGCGGCGCCGCAGGCGCACGGCGCCGAGCGACGCGAGTGCGAACGCGAGGAGCGCGAGCAGCGCGGCGCCGGTCGCCGGGATCGGCTCGCCGACGACCGCCTTCGACACCATCACGTACGCCGGCGCGGACACCGCCGGCGAGAAGGCCCCGTCGCCCGCGTAGCTCGCGGTGATCGCGACGACGCCCGGGCCATCCGGCGCTGCGACCGAGAACGAGGCGACACCATCGACGAGCGCGAGATCGCCGAGGTCGCGATGCCCCGCGCGTACGCGCACCGCTCCGCTGGGACGGATCGCGGTTCCCGCCGTCTCGAGCGTCACGCGTCCGGCGATCTTGCCGCCGGCCCATGCATGCGAGGGGGCTTCGAGCAACATCTTGGGCGCCGGCAGCAGGATGCCCTTGATCACGAAGAGATCGACGGGTCCGAGCGTCGAGACTTCGTGCTGCGCGCCGCCGCCGTAGCGCGCGCAGACGCGGAATCGTCCGATCGAAAGGTCGGGGAACGAGAGTTGCGCGACGCCGCCCGCGAGCGCCGCGTTCTGGTGGATCGGCGTGATCGGATCGGATCCGCTTTCGAACGGGTCGGGACAACGCGTGCCGGGACCCGCGATCCACGCCTCGATCGTCCCCGGCGGCGGCGGGCCGATCGACGCCTCGACATTCGCTGTCAGCACGACGACCTGCCCGGCGACCGCGGGATTCGGCGCGATTCCCAGCTTCAACGTCGTCGCGATCTTCATCACGACGAGCTCGTACGCGCGCACGTCGACCTGCTGCAGCACGTCGCGCACGCGCACCGTGAACGCGTAAGTGCCCGGCGTCGTCGGCGCGCCCACGATCTTCCCGTCTTCCGCCAGCGCGAGGCCGGGCGGCAACGCACCGGCCGCGAGGTCGAACCGGTAGGGCTTGAGGCCGCCGGTCGCTTCGACGACGAGCGTTACCGGAGCGAGGATGACGAGCGGTGGCGCGAGCGGCGGCGGCGTCACGATCTGCAGCGGCGGATTGCGGATCTCGACCTGCGACACCTGCGCGTCGGGCGGCGCGACTCCGTTGGTCGCGCGCAGCGTCACCAGGTACACGCCGGAGAGCGTCGGCGCGCCGGTGACACGCCGCGTGGCATCGTCGTAGGAAAGTCCGGGCGGCAGGCCCTCGGCGGTCACCACCACCGGCGCGGTCCCGGTCACCGTGACCTGATGGAAATAATCGATGCCGAGCATGCCGGTCGGCGGTAGCGGCGGCGACGTGATCTTCGGCGGGATGCCGCCCAGCACCGTGAGCGTCGCCGTGAGCCGCTGGATCGTGCCGCCGCCGCGCGACGTGATCGGCCCGATCGAGAGCGTCACGTCGCGAGTCGTGTCGCTGTCGACGGTCACGTCGACCGCGATATCGCAGCTATCGGAGCTGCCGAGCGAGGCGCCCCGCATCGTGATGCCACCGTTCACCGGGTCCACGTTGCCGCCGCACTGGAACGGATCGAGCGTTCCGACCATGCGCATGCCGGGGACGAACAAAAGGTCGAACGCGATGTTGGTGATCGTGCCGTCGTTCGTGTTGTCGAGGCGCACGCGGATCTTCGTCGGCTTGCCCGACTGGATCGTCGACGGCGCGAACGACATCTTGCCGTCGAGGTCGCCCGGGCTTTGCGCCACCGCCGGCCCGGCCGTCGCCAGCAGCAACGCGCCCGCGAGCGCGCCGCACCAAGCGGCGAGCGACCGCAACGCCTGGCATGGCGAGAGATAGCGGAGCGCGGATCTCATGGGCGGGTCGAAAGCCGTTTCGCGTCGTCCGGCGGAGTGTCGCCGGAAGACCGCATCATAGCGTCCGCGCCCCGCGCGCGTCTGCCGGACGTCGAACGCTATAATTCGCCACCGGCGCAATCCCGCGCCGGCGCCTCTTCCCGGCGTCCCTGACCGCACCCCGATGCTCGAAGCGCACGACCTTGGCGCGAAGCGCGGCAACGCGTGGCTGTTCGCGGGCCTGCGATGCGCGGTCGGCGCGGGGTCCGCGCTGGTCGTGACCGGCGCCAATGGCCGCGGCAAGACGACGCTGCTGCGCATGCTGGCGGGTCTTTCGCTGCCGGAGACCGGCGAGATCCGCCTCGACGGCGAGCCGGTGCGCGCGTTCTCGCCGGCGTTGCGCGCCGCCGTGACGTTCGCCGGCCACGCGCCCGCGCTGAAGGACGAATGCTCGGCGCGCGAGAACCTCGTGGCGCTGGTCGCGCTGTCGGGCGCGCGCGTCGATAGCGAAGAGATCGACGCCGCGCTCGATCGCGCGGCGCTGGGCTCGCGCAAGCGCCTCGTCGCGCGCGTTCTCTCGCAGGGCCAGCGGAGGCGCGTCACCCTCGCGCGGCTCGAGCTGTCGCGGCGCCGCCTCTGGATCCTCGACGAGCCGGTGACCGCGCTCGACGCGGCGGGCGCGGCGCTGCTCGCGGGCCTCGTCGCCGCGCACCTCGAACGCGGCGGCGCCGCGGTCGTCTCGACGCACGCGCCGCTCGGCCTGCCGCCGGCGCACGTGCAATCGCTTTCGCTCGACTAAGGGCCTGTCAGGGCAGCCGGTACGCTCGCGTGACTTTTGGAACCGGCCGCCATCGAGGCGCACACCGAAAGCCCATAGCGCCAGGATGGCGAGGATGGGCAACGACGAGGGCGGCCGTTTCCAAACGATCACCCGGAGGGCGCATGCCAAGCTGGCCGCAGGGCGTTGTTGCTCGCTTGTCGTGTGCATCAAGCATACATCCGCACTCGCGCCTGTCCCTGCGGCCAGCGCGGCACGGGCGCGGGTGCCCCGGGTGCGCGAGCCGACCCTGATGGCGAGCGTCGCGCAAGTTCGCGATGTGGAAGCGCCGGGCGGCGCCTTCGCGGGGATCGGTTGGGCGCTCGCGCGCGACCTTTCGCTCGCGATGCGCACGCGCTCCGAGCTCGCGGTCCAGCTCCTCTTCTACGCGATCGTCGCCACGCTGTTCCCGCTCGCGATGGCTCCCGACCGCGCGCTGCTCGCGACGATGGGACCCGGCGTGCTTTGGATCGCGGCGCTGCTCGCGTCGCTCCTGTCGCTGCCGCGCCTGTTCGCCTCCGACCAGGCCGACGGAACGCTGGAGCAGATGGCGATGTCGCCGTGGCCGCTGCCGGCGATCGTATCGGGTAAAATACTCGCGCATTGGCTGACGACGGGTCTGCCGGTCGTGCTGCTGGCGCCGCTGGCCGCGCTGCCCTACGGCCTCGACGGCGCGTCGATCGGCGTGCTGGTCGCGAGCCTCGCGATCGGGACGCCGATCCTGTCGCTGATCGGTGCGATCGGTGCCGCGCTCACGCTGGGTGTGCGCGGCTCGGGCGCCCTCCTCGCGCTGCTGGTGCTGCCGCTCTACGTTCCGGTGCTGATCTTCGGCGCCGGGGCCGTCGACGCGTTCCGCGCCGGCGCCGGATTCGACGCGAACCTGTCGCTGCTGGGCGCGGGGCTGATCGCGGCGGCATGGGCCAGCCCGTTCGCCGCCGCCGCGGCGGTCCGCATCGCGCTCGATTGAAAGAGCACTCGCAGCATGACGATCCCCTGGTTCCGCTACGCGTCGCCGGCAACCTTCCTCCCGGTCGCCGAACGACTCGCCCCATGGTTCGCCGCCGCCGCCGCGCTCCTCGCGCTCGCCGGCCTGTGGGTGGGCTTCGCCGTCGCGCCGACCGACGCGACGCAGGGCGAGGCGTACCGGATCATCTACGCGCACGTGCCCGCCGCGTGGACGGCGATGTTCGTCTACCTTGTGATGGCGGCATGGAGCGCGATGGCGCTCGCGTTCAACACGCGGCTGTCGGCGATGATGGCCGAGGCGCTCGCGCCGAGCGGCGCGCTGATGGCGTTCCTCGCGCTGTGGACCGGCGCGTTCTGGGGCCGCCCGACCTGGGGAACCTACTGGGCGTGGGACGCGCGCATGACCTCGACGCTGATCCTTCTCTTCCTCTATCTCGGCGTCATCGCGCTGCGCGGCGCGATCGACGACCCGCGGCGCGCCGACCGCGCCTGCGCGCTGCTGGCGCTCGTGGGTGCGGTCAACGTCCCGATCATCTATTTTTCGGTGCGCTGGTGGAATACGCTGCACCAGGGCGCGTCGGTCAGCCTCACCGCCGCGCCGGCGATGGCCGCGACGATGCTGACCGGCATGCTGCTGATGGCGCTCGCGGCGTGGGCGTGGTGCATCGCTGCCGCGCTTTGGCGCGTCGCCGCGATCATCCTCGAGCGCGAACGCGGCACCGCGTGGCTCGACGCGCGCGTCGCGTCGGAGGGCGCGGCGTGAGCGAGTTTCTAGCGATGGGCGGCTATGGCCTCTACGTCTGGACCGCGTACGGAATGTGCGCGGCCGCGATCGTCGCGGAGATGGCCCTGTTGCGCGCACGCCGCCGGCGCGCGCGCGTGCAGGCGGGCGGCGACGAGGCGGTCGCGTCGCGCAACGGCATCGCGCGATGAAGGCGCGCCACCGCCGCTTCGCGTGGATCGTCGCCGGACTCGCGACGCTGGGCATCGCCGTCGCGCTCGTGCTGAATGCGTTCCAGTCCAATCTCGTGTTCTTCTTCTCGCCCTCGCAGGTTCTCGCCCGGGAGGCGCCGGCCGGGCGGCCGTTCCGCATCGGCGGGCTGGTCGAGCCCGGCAGCCTCAAGCGCGACTCGGGCTCGCTCGCGATCACGTTCTTCGTGACCGACACCGTGCACAAGGTGCCGGTCGCCTACTCGGGCCTCCTGCCCGACCTCTTCAAGGAGGGCAAGGGTGTGGTCGCGCAGGGAGCGCTCGGTCCCGACGGCGTCTTTCATGCGACCGAGGTGCTCGCGAAGCACGACGAGAACTACATGCCGCCCGAGGCGGCCGCCGCGATCGAGCAGGCGCAGAAGGGCGGTCGCATGACGCAGAACCAGCGATGACGCGGACGCGCGCCAGGCGTTTCCGATGATCCCCGAGATCGGCCAGCTCGCGCTCGCGCTCGCGTTCATCGTCGCGCTCGCGCAGGGCATCGTGCCGTTCGTGGGCGTCGCTCGCGGCGACGCCGCGCTGATGGCGTTCGCGCGGCGCGCGGCGCTCGTGCAGTTCGCGCTGGTCGCCCTCGCGTTTGCGTGCCTCGCCGCGAGCTTCCTCGCGTCGGACTTCTCGGTCCTCAACGTCGCGCAGAACTCGTACTCGACGCTGCCGCCGCAATACAAGTTCGCGGCGGCCTGGGGATCGCACGAAGGCTCGCTGCTGTTGTGGGCGCTGATGCTGGCCGGATGGTCGGCAGCGGTCGGCTTGCGCTCGCGCAACCTGCCCGCTGCAATGCTCGCGCGCGTGCTCGCCGTGATGGGGCTGGTCGCGGTGGGCTTCCTCGCGTTCCTGCTCCTGACGTCGAATCCGTTCGAGCGCCTCGTCCCGCCGGCGCCCGAGGGCCGCGACCTCAACCCGCTGCTGCAGGATCCGGGCATGGTCGTGCATCCGCCGCTCCTGTACATGGGCTACGTCGGGTTCTCGGTCGCGTTCGCGTTCGCGATCGCCGCGCTCCTGTCCGGCCGGCTCGACGCGAGCTGGGCGCGCTGGTCGCGGCCCTGGACGACGGTTGCCTGGTGCTTCCTGACGCTCGGCATCATGCTCGGCAGCGCATGGGCCTACTACGAGCTCGGCTGGGGCGGCTGGTGGTTCTGGGACCCGGTCGAGAATGCGTCGTTCATGCCCTGGCTCGTCGGCACCGCGCTCATCCATTCGCTCGCGGTGACCGAGAAGCGCGGCACGTTCAAGAGCTGGACCGTGCTCCTCGCGATCGTCGCGTTCTCGCTTTCGCTGCTCGGCACGTTCCTGGTCCGCTCGGGCGTGCTGACCTCGGTGCACGCGTTCGCGACCGACCCGGCGCGCGGCATCTTCGTGCTCGCGTTCCTCGTCATCGTGATCGGCGGATCGCTCGCGCTGTTCGCGGCGCGTGCCGGCGCGGTCGGCGGCGGCGCGGCCTTCGCGCCGGTTTCGCGGGAGTCGATGCTGCTCGCGAACAACATCCTGCTCGTCGTCGCGATGGCGAGCGTGCTGCTCGGCACGCTCTATCCGTTGTTCCTCGACGCGCTAGGCGCCGGCAAGATCTCAGTCGGCCCGCCTTACTTCGAGGCGGTGTTCGTGCCGCTGATGGCGCCGCTGGTGTTCCTGATGGGCATCGGGCCGTTCGCGAGCTGGCGGCGCGCCGAGCTGCCTTCGCTGTGGACGCGTCTCCGCTGGGCGCTCGGCGTCGCGGTCGTCGCAGCGCTCGTGCTGCCGTTCGCGCTCGGCCGCTGGTCGGCGCTGGTCGCGTTCGGGCTGTTCCTCGCGCTGTGGGTCGTGTGCGCGACGGTCGCTGCGGTCGTGCAGCGCCTGCGCAGCGCGCCGCAGCCGACGCTGGCCGGGAAGCTTCGCGCCAACGCGTCGTCGTGGTACGGGATGCTCGTCGCGCATCTCGGCATCGCGGTGTTCATCGTCGGCGTCACGCTCGTCAAGGGCTACGAGGTCGAGCGCGATGTGCGCCTCGAGCCGGGGCAGAGCGCGGAGGTCGGCGGCTATGCGTTCGCGTTCAAGGGCGTCGAGGCGCGCCCGGGACCGAACTACCAGTCGCTCGTGGGCACGGTCGAGGTGCGGCGCGATGGCGTGCTCAAGGAAGTGCTGCATCCGGAGAAGCGCGTCTACGTGGCGGGCGGCCAGTCGATGACCGAGGCGGCGATCGACACGCGACTCACCGGCGACTTGTACGTGTCGCTCGGCGAGCCCGTTACGCCCGAAGGCAACGCGGGGGCCTGGGGCGTGCGCATCTACGTGAAGCCGTTCGTCGACTGGATCTGGGGCGGATGTCTCCTGATGGCATTGGGCGGTGTCCTCGCCGTCGCCGATCGCCGCTATCGAATCTCGATCAGGGAGCGCGTCGCGCAG
Source organism: Betaproteobacteria bacterium (assembly GCA_039933715.1). Taxonomy (GTDB): domain Bacteria; phylum Pseudomonadota; class Gammaproteobacteria; order Burkholderiales; family Casimicrobiaceae; genus VBCG01. Next base: position 1,106 of record JBDTNO010000072.1, on the reverse strand, counting down.
ATCGTCGTCGCGGTGCGCGCATGACGAATCGCGCCGCGCGCCGGATCGGAATCCTGGCGATTCCGCTCGCGCTCTTCGCGATCCTCGTCGCGTTCCTGTTCGTCGGGCTCTTCCGCGATCCGCGCGAGGTGCCCTCGCCCCTGGTCGACCGGCCCGCGCCCGCGTTCTCGCTCAAGGACCTGCGTGACCCGCAGCGGATGGTCGCGACCGCGGACTTCAAGGGACAGGTGTGGCTGCTCAACGTCTGGGCATCGTGGTGCGTCTCCTGTCGCGTCGAGCATCCGGTCCTGCTCGAGCTCGCGAAGGCCAAGGTCGTCCCGATCGTCGGGCTCAACTACAAGGACCAGCGCGCCGAAGGCCTCGCATGGCTCGCGCAGCACGGCGACCCGTACACGCTGTCGGTGGTCGACGCCGACGGCCGCGTGGGGATCGACTGGGGCGTGTACGGCGTGCCGGAGACGTTCGTCATCGACAAGGCCGGCCTCATCCGCTACAAGCACATCGGCCCGGTGAGCATCGAGGCGTTGCAGAAGACGATCCTGCCGCTCGTGCAGAAGCTGCGCCAGGCGTGAGCCCCGCGCCGCTCGCGAGGCTCGCCGTCGTGGTCGCCATCGTCGCGCGGTGCGCTTTCGCGCAGCCCGCGCCCAGCCTCGCGTTCGAGGAGCGCCTGAAGCGCCTCGAAGCCGACCTGCGCTGCCTCGTCTGCCAGAACCAGACGCTCGCCGACTCGAACGCGCCGCTCGCCGAGGACCTTCGCCGCGAAGTGCGTGCGCTCGCGGTCTCCGGCAAGTCCGACGACGAGATCCGCGCGTTCCTCGTGGCGCGGTACGGCGACTTCGTGCTCTACCGGCCTCCGGTCAAGGGCACGACGTGGATCCTGTGGTTCGGGCCGTTCGCGCTGCTCGCCACCGGCGCGATCGCCTGGCTCACGGTGGTGCGGCGTCGCCGGAGCGTCGCGGATTCGCCCGAAACGGCGCCGAGCGTCGACGCCGTGGCCCGCGCGCGCGAAGCGATCGACGCGCCGCGCGACGGAAGCTAGCCGCCCGCGGCGGCCGCTAGGGAAGCTCTGCGTAACCCGCGGATGCGCGACGCGTCGGGCGGGTGGG
>JBDTNO010000071.1:0-14560 GCA_039933715.1 Betaproteobacteria bacterium | reverse complement strand
GCACGTAGCCGTAGCCCGGCTCGAGCATCTTCGCGCGCACGCTCTTGACGTTGATCTCCTCGCGCATCAGCGGGAACGTCAGGAGGCTCTCGGCGTCCTTGCGCAGGATCGTCAGCGAGATCGCCGTGCCGGGCTTGCCGCGCATCAGCTCGACCGCCTTGTTGAGCGGCATGCCGCGCGTCGCGGTCTCGTCGATCTTGACGATCAGGTCGCCGGTCCGGATGCCGGCGCGGAACGCCGGCGTGTCCTCGATCGGCGAGACGACGCGCACGACGCCGTCCTCGATGCCGACCTCGATCCCGAGCCCGCCGAACTTGCCCTGCGTGCTGACCTGCAGCTCGCGGAACGCGTCGGCGTCGAGGAAGTCGGAGTGCGGGTCGAGCCCGTGGACCATTCCGTTGATGGCCTCGCGGATGAGCTTTTCGTCGGAGACGTTCTCGACGTAGTCGCTCTTGATCCGGCCGAATACCGCGGACAGGAGCTGCAGGTCCTCGTACGGGATCGGGAGCTTGGCTTCGCGCTGGGCGATCGCCGAGAAATTCAGCGTCAGGAGCGCGCCGAGCACGGTGCCGAGCCCGATCAATCCCGCCTTCTTCCATCCGTTGGTCATCGGGTTCCTCTTTGGCGCGCGGCTTCCCGCGCGAACCACGGCGCGGGATCGACCGCCCGCCGGTCGTACCTGATTTCAAAGTATACGCCCGGCATTTCCGCGCCACCGGACGTGCCCGCCTGCGCGATCGCTGCTCCTGGAGCAATCGTCGCGCCAACGCTGGCGAACAGCGCCTCGTTGTGGCCGTAGAGTGTCATGTAGCCGTCGCCATGGTCCAGAATCAAGAGGTTGCCGAACCCCCTCCGCCAGTCGGCCCACACGACCTGACCGGCGGCGACGGCCCGCACGTCCGCACCCGCGGCACTGGCGATGAACCATCCGCGCCAGGGAGCGCCCGAGCCGTCCCTTGGTGCGCCGAACCGTCCGGCAAGTTCCCCGTGGACCGGTAAATCGAGTGCGCGCAGCGCGCCGAACCCGCGCGCGGACGGGGGCGACGGGACTTGTCCGACGGCGGAGCGTCGCGATGCGCCTCGCGCGGCGGAACCGCGCGGGCCAGTCGCTCGATCAGCGCCCGCAAACGAGACGCGCTGGCGGCGGAGGTCGGTCGACACGCGGGCGAGGGCCGCGGCGTGCTCGCGCCGCGTCGCATCGACCGAGGCCGCCTCGTGCGCGGCGTCCTGCACCGACTCGTCGTGCGTCCGCCGCGCCGCCTCGGCGTCGGACGCGAGCGCCGCATGACGCTCGCGGTCGACGCGCCAGCGCCCGATCGCGTCGAGTCGCGCGCGGCCGATCGCCGCGAGCCAGGTCGACATCCGGGCGACCTCGGACGGGTCGCGTCCGGACGGCCAGAGCTTGAGCGGTTCGGCCGGTTGGTCGAGGTTGCGGCCCGCGACCAGCCTCGCCAGGCGCGACTGGTCGGCACGCAGCGCCTTCGCCGACTGCGCCCGCCGCGCCTCGTCGCGCGCCCGCTCGGCGTCGACCTGGCGCTTGCGGGTGTCCGATAGCGCCCGGTCCGCGTCGGCGATCGCGTCGACCGCATCCTGCCGCTGCGATTCAAAGGCCGCCAGCCCCTGGCGTGTGCGCTCGGCCCGAATCCGGACCGCCTCGCGCTCGGCCTTCAACGTCGCAGGATCCTTGGCGGGGAGCCCCATAAGAGGCGCTCGACGCGGCGAGCCGCATCATAGTGAGTACACACACCGAAACCGTGCGTCGTGCCGGGACGTCGATCCAGTCCTCCGACCGACTCCGCGAATCGGTGCGAGCCCGGCCCACGCTCCGCGAACCGATAGGGAAGCTCTGCGTAACCCGCGGATGGGCGACGCGTCGGGCGGACGAGCGAACGCCAAGTCGGGGGTTCGAGAAGTTCGTGCATGCGAGTCCGCGCGCGCCGTGAAGTTACGCAGAGCTTCCCTAGGCCGGCGCCACCAGCGGCTGCCCGGTCATCTCGGCGGGCTTCGGAAGCCGCATCAGCGCGAGGAGCGTGGGCGCGATGTCCTGAAGCGCGCCGCCCGGCCGCACGGTGGCGGGCCTTCCGACGTAGACGAACGGGACCACGTAAAGCGTGTGCGCGGTGTGCGGCTGCCCGGTCGACGCGTCGTACATCCTCTCGACGTTGCCGTGGTCGGCGGTGATGACGACCTCGCCCCCGGCACGGCGCGTGGCATCGACGACGCGCCCGACGCAGGCGTCGAGCGTCTCGACCGCGCGCACGGCCGCGTCGAACTTGCCGGTGTGGCCGACCATGTCCCCGTTCGCGTAGTTGCAGACGATCGCGTCGTAACGGCCGCTCGCGATCGCGGCGCACAGCCGGTCGGTCACCTCGACCGCGCTCATCTCGGGCTTCTGGTCGTAGGTCGCGACCTTCGGCGACGGCACGAGGATCCGATCCTCGCCCGGGTAGACGGACTCGATCCCGCCGTTGAAGAAATAGGTGACGTGCGCGTACTTCTCGGTCTCGGCGATGCGAAGCTGCGTCTTCCCGTGCCCCGCGAGCCACGCGCCGAAGCCGTTTTCCACGCTCTGCGGCCCGAACGCCGCCGGCAGCCGCGCGAACGCGTCGCCGTAGCGTGTCAGGCAGACGAACGCGGCGAAGCGCGGCACGCGGGCGCGCGCGAAGCCGTCGAACGAAGGATCGGTCAGCGCGCGGGTGATCTGGCGCGCGCGGTCGGCGCGGAAGTTCATGAACACGACGACGTCGCCGTCGTCCATCGGCGCGGCGCGCCCGTCGGCGTCGAGGATCGCGGTCGCCTGCACGAACTCGTCGGTCTCGCCGCGCGCGTAGGCGGCGTCGAGCGCGGCACGCGCCGAACGCGCGGTGAACGGCGCGCGACCGTCGACGAGCGCGGCGTAGGCGGGCTCGACGCGCTCCCAGCGCTGGTCGCGGTCCATCGCGTAGTAGCGGCCGGTCACGGTCGCGATGCGCGCGCCCGCATGCTTCGCGCACTCGGCCTCGATGAAGGCGATCGACGCGGACGCGCTCTTCGGCGGCGTGTCGCGCCCGTCGAGGAACGCATGCACGAAGACGCGCTCCACGCCGGCGCCCGCGGCCATCCCGACCATCGCGGCGAGATGCTTCTCGTGGCTGTGCACGCCGCCCGGCGAGAGGAGCCCCAGCACGTGGACGGCGCCGCGGCCCGCGCGCGCGAGCGCGTCGCGCAGCACCGGGTTGGACGCGAACGCGCCGGTCGCGATCGCGTGGTCGATGCGCGTCAGGTCCTGGTAGACGACGCGCCCCGCCCCGATGTTGAGGTGGCCGACCTCCGAGTTGCCCATCTGGCCGTCGGGAAGTCCTACGTGATGCTCGGACGCGTCGATCGTCCCGTGCGCGGCGTGCGAGAGCAGCGCGTTCCAGTTCGGCATGCGCGCGCGCGTGATCGCGTTGTCGGGCGCGTCGGGTCGCGAGCCGAATCCGTCGAGGATCAGCAGCACGACCGGGCGGGGCGTCGGCGTGGCGGCGGCGGGAACGGTCATCGGGGCGGTGACGGTCGAGCGGGGAACCGATGCGGCGCTCTTGCTATGATTCTACCTTTGACCGCACGAGGCGCACGCCCGATGACGTACCTGGATTTCGCCGAGAAGAACTGGATGCTGATCGCGGTCGCGGCCGCGTCCGGCGCGATGCTCGTGTGGCCGCTCCTGCAGCGGCGCCTCTCGTCGATGAAGGAAGCCGGCACGCACGTGGCGACGCAGCTCATCAACCGCGACGCGCTGGTGCTAGACGTGCGCGAGGCGAAGGAATTCGCCGACGGCAAGCTGCCGAGCGCCGTGCATATTCCGCTGTCCGAGCTCGGACGGCGCACCGGCGAGATCGCCAGGCATGCGTCGCGTCCGGTCCTCGTCTATTGCACGCGGGGCCAGAAGAGCCGCGCCGCGGGAGACGCTCTGACGAAGGCGGGATTCAAGGACCTCTACAACCTGACCGGCGGGCTCGCGGCCTGGCGCGCCGCGGGACTGCCGGTGGAGAAGTGACGTGGCGGCGGTGAAAATGTACTCGACGGGCGTCTGCCCCTACTGCACGCAGGCCGAACGGCTGCTGCTCTCGAAAGGCGTCCAGGCGATCGACAAGATCCGCGTGGACCTCGACCCCGACCGCCGGCAGGAGATGATGGACCGCACGGGCCGGCGCACGGTCCCCCAGATCTACATCGGCGATTTCCACGTGGGCGGCTACGACGACCTCGTCGCGCTCGATCGCGCCGGGCGCCTCGATCCGCTGCTCGGGCGCTGAAACCGGGCGCTCGGCGCGGCCGCGCGCGAGGGGGCCGCGACGCCCGAATCGGTATAATCGAAGGCTTTTCACGCCAAGCCCACAGGAACGCCATGGCCAGTTTGCTCGCCTCCCCAACCTCGGTGCAGGTCTCGGTCGAGAAGATCTACGTGAAGGACCTGTCGCTCGAGAACCCGGGCGCGCCGCAGACGTTCCGGCTGAACGAACCGCCGACGATCGAGATCGGCCTTCGCACGCGCGCCGACCAGATCGAGCCCGACGTCTACGAATGCGTGATGACGCTGACCGTCACCGCGACGTCGGGAGACCGCACGGTGTTCCTGGTCGAGGTGGCGCAGGCGGGGATCTTCGCGATCCAGGGCGCGAACGAGACCTCGCTGGAGCCGATCCTCGCGATGCACTGCCCGGCGATGTTGTTCCCCTACGCCCGCCAGGCGATCGCGAACGCGACGATGAACGCCGGCTTCCCGCCGGTCCAGTTGCAGCCGATCAACTTCGAATCGCTCTACGCGCAGCAACTGGCGCAGAAGTCGGACGCCGTCGCGCCCGTCGTCGCAGCCTGACGATGACCGGGCGCGCGGCCGCGATCGTGCTCGCCGCCCTCGCCGCGGCCGCCGCTCCGCTCCTCGCCGCCGATTTCCGCGCGACCGCCGAGGCGCCGACCGTCCTCTACGATGCGCCGTCGGCGAAGGCACGACCGCAGTTCGTCTTCGGCCGCGACGTGCCGCTCGAGGTGCTCGTGAACGTCGATGCGTGGACGAAGGTCCGCGACCTCGGCGGCACGATCGGCTGGATCCCCAACAAGTCGCTTTCCGACAAGCGCGTGCTCCAGGTGCGCGCGTCCGGTGCCGACGTGCGCGCCACCGCGGACGAGTCGGCGCCGATCGTGTTCCGCGCCGAGCCCAACGTGCTTCTCGAGCTTGCCGAGCCCGCGAGCTCCGCCGGCAATACCGCTTCGCCCGGATGGGTGAAGGTGCGGCACCGCGACGGCGCGGCCGGCTTCGCGCGCGTCTCGCAGGTCTTCGGCCTGTAGCCGGTCGGCGGGCCGCCGCGTCGGATGCCGGACCCGCGCGCGGAAGTCGCCGTGTTCGGCGCCGGTGCATGGGGCACCGCGGTCGCCTGCCATCTCGCGTCGCGCGCGCATGCGCGACCGCGGGTCGTGCTGATCGCGCGCACGCGCGAGCACGCCGATGCGCTCCGCCGCGAGCGCCGCAACGAGCGCTACCTGCCCGGGATCGCGTTGCCGGACGCGCTGGAAATCGCCGCCGGCGCCGGCGCCGCGCGCCATGCCGAGCTCATCCTCGTCGCAACGCCGATCGGCGCGCTCGAGGGCCTCGTCGACGCCCTCGTCGCCTTCGACCTACGCGCGCCGCTCGTCTGGCTGTCGAAGGGATTCGTCGCCGTCGGCGATGACGGCGCCGCGCTCGCGCACCGCCTCGTCGCGCCGCGCTGGCCGTCGCCCGTCGGCGTGCTGTCGGGGCCGAGCTTCGCCGACGAGGTCGCGCGCGGATTGCCGACGGCGCTCGCCGCGGCCGCGACCGATCCCGCGCTCGCCGCGCGCGCAGCGGAGTTGTTGCGTGGCGACATGCTGCGCGTGTACGAAACCGACGACCTGGTGGGCGTCGAGGTCGGCGGCGCGGTCAAGAACGTACTCGCGATCGCGGCGGGACTCTCGGACGGCCTCGGCTACGGACACAACGCGCGCGCCGCGCTGATCACGCGCGGGCTCGCGGAGATCTCGCGCCTGGCGGTCGCGGAAGGCGGGCGGCGCGAGACGCTGATGGGACTCGCCGGGCTTGGCGACCTCGTGCTGACCTGCACCGGCGACGCGTCGCGCAACCGCCAGGTCGGCCTCGCCCTCGCGCGCGGCCAGCCGCTCGACGCGATCCTCGCGAGGCTCGGCCACGTCGCCGAAGGCGTGCACGCCGCGCGCGCCGCCCGTGTTCTCGCGCATCGCCACGCGATCGAGATGCCGATCACCGAGGCGATCGCGCGCGTGCTGGAGGGCGCCTGGCCGGTTCGCGAGGCGGTCGAGGCGCTGCTCCGGCGGGAGCCCAGGGGGGAGGAACGCTAGGCGCCGATGGCGGATGCCGGAATTCGGAAGTCGGATTCCAGATCGCAGCGAGCCGGGACGCGAATGCCGGACATCGGCAGCGCGCTTCGGATCCGATCAACCGAACCCGTTTTGCCGCCACCCCTCGTACACGGCCACCGCGACCGCGTTCGACAGGTTGAGGCTACGCATGCCGGCGCGCATCGGGATGCGCAGGCGCCGGTCGTCGGCAAACGCGGCGAGGACGTCGTCCGGAAGCCCCGACGTCTCGCAACCGAACACCAGCGCGTCCCGCGGCGCGAACGCGCCCTCGTAGAGCGTGCGCGTCGCGCGCGTCGTGAACGCGAACCAGCGCCGGGGTCGCGGCGCATCGAGCGCCGCGCGGCACGCGGCGAAGTCGCGATGCACGACGAGACGCGCGTACTCGTGATAGTCGAGGCCCGCGCGCTTGAGCTCGCGATCGCCGAGCGTGAAGCCGAGCGGCTCGACCAGGTGGAGATCGCACCCGGTGTTCGCGGCGAGCCGGATCACGTTGCCGGTGTTCGGCGGGATCTCCGGATGCACGAGCACGATCGTGAACATGGCCGCGTCACCCCACCGGCGTGCGCGCGACGACCCACGCCTCGACGCGGACCGCGCCCGCCTTGCGCAACGCCGCTGCCGCGGCCGCCGCGGTCGCTCCGCTCGTCATCACGTCGTCGACGAGCGCGAGCCGCTGACCGTCGAACGGCCGCGACGCGGCAAACGCGCGACGGACGTTGCGCACGCGGTCGCGCCATGCCAGCGAGGCCTGCGGCTTGCCGTGCCGCATCCGCACGAGACCGCGCGCGAGCGGCAGCCCGGTCGCTCGCGAGACCGCCTTGGCGATCTCTCGCGCCTGGTTGCAGCCGCGCATCCGCTGGCGTTCAGGCGCGAGCGGCATCGGCACGATCGCATCGACGCGTGCGACCGCCCCGGCACGCTCCGCCGCGCGCGCGAGCCGCGCGCCCAGCACCGTCGCGAGCGGCAGGTCGGCGCCGTACTTGAGGCGCCGGACGAGCCGGTCGAGCGGGTACGCGTAGGGGCCCGCGGCGACCGCCGCGTCGAACGCCGGCGGATGCGCGAGGCAGCGCCCGCAAATCTGCCCACCCGGCACGAGAAGCGCGCAACGCGGGCACGCCGGCGCGAAGGCGCCGAGCGCGTCCTCGCATCCAACGCACAGGCACGACGGGCCGGCGGCGCATGCGCACAACGCGCAGCGTTGCGGGAACGCGGCGCCGAGCCCCGCGCGCACGCTGCGCGACGCGGCGCCGCGCCAGTTGTAAAGCGCTGCGTTCGGTGAATTTGACAAGCGCATGGGGCGGCCTCGACACTCGCCGCGCATTGTAGAGGCGCGGCGCGGCAAGCGCCGCTCCACCGTTCGACCGACCCTTAAAAACCGATGCTCGACGAGCCTGCACTCCACCCTGCCGCTCACGCTGGCGCCGTCGCGCCGCGCGAGCGCGCGCGCTGGAGCGCCGACGACGTCGACGCGCTCTTCGCGCTTTCGTTCGCGGATCTCCTGTTCCGCGCGCAACAGGTGCATCGCGCGCATCACGCGCCCAACGCGGTCCAGTTGTCGACGCTCCTGTCGATCAAGACGGGAGGATGCCCGGAGGATTGCGGCTATTGCCCGCAGGCGGCGCGCTACCACACGGGCGTCGCGAACGAGGCGATGCTGGGGCTCGACGAGGTCCTCGGTGCGGCGCGCGCCGCGAAGGAGGCGGGCGCGACGCGCTTCTGCCTCGGCGCCGCGTGGCGCGGCCCGAAGGATCGCGACCTCGAGCCGGTCCTCGACATGGTGCGCGGCGTGAAGGCGCTCGGGCTCGAGGCCTGCTGCACGCTCGGGATGCTGAAGGAAGGCCAGGCGCGCGCGCTCGCCGATGCGGGCCTCGACTTCTACAACCACAACCTCGATACGTCCCCCGACTTCTACGGCGAGGTCGTCACGACGCGCACGCAGCGCGATCGCCTCGAAACGATCGGGCGCGTGCGCGACGCGGGCATGCGCGTGTGCTGCGGCGGGATCGTCGGCATGGGCGAGTCGCGCCGCGCGCGCGCCGCGCTGATCGCGCTGCTCGCGAGCCTCGATCCGCCGCCCGAGTCGGTGCCGATCAATCACCTGGTGCAGGTGGAGGGGACGCCGCTCGCGAGCGCGCTCGGCGGCGCGAGCGCGATCGACCCGCTGGAGTTCGTGCGCACGATCGCCGCGGCACGCATCGCGATGCCGCGGGCGATGGTGCGGCTGTCGGCCGGACGACGCGAGCTCGGCGAGGCGGTGCAGGCGCTGTGCTTCCTAGCGGGCGCGAACTCGGTCTTCCACGGCGAGCGCCTGCTGGTGACCGGCAATCCCGACGTCGACGCCGACCGCGCGCTGTTCGCGAAGCTCGGGCTCACGCCGGCGTAGCGCGACGCGGCGCTCGAAGCCCGCGACGCGGCGCAGGGGCGTCCGCATGTCCGATCCGCTGATCCAGGCGCTGGAGCGCTCGCTCGACGCGAGAGTGGCGAAGGGCATGCACCGGAGGCGGCGCGTCGTCGGCGCGCGCGCCGGCCCGCGCACGGTCGTCGATGGTCGCGAGCTCCTCGGCTTCGCGAGCAACGACTACCTGGGCCTCGCCGGAGATCCGGCGCTCGCCCGCGTGGCCGCCGATGCCGCGATGCGCTGGGGCGTGGGCTCGACCGCGTCGCCCCTCGTCTGCGGCCACTTCTCGCCGCACGAGGCGCTCGAGCGCGAGCTGGCCGCATGGGTCGCGCCGTGTCCCGGTGCGACGGCGCTGACGTTCTCGACCGGGTACCTCGCCAACCTCGCGATCGTCTCGGCGCTCGCGGATCGCGGGTCCGAGGTGCATGCGGATCGCTGGAACCACGCGTGCCTCAACGACGGCGCGCTGCTCGCACGGGCGCGCCTCGTCCGTTACGCGCACGGCGACCTTGGTGCGCTCGCGCGACGGCTCGCGGCTTCGCGCGCGCGTCGGAAGCTGATCGCGACCGACGCGGTATTCAGCATGGACGGCGACCTCGCGCCGCTCGAAGGGCTCCTCTCGCTCGCCGAGAAGCACGACGCATGGCTCGTCGTCGACGACGCGCACGGGTTCGGCGTCCTCGGGCGCGGCCGCGGCACGCTCGCCGAGCTGGGTCTCGCGTCGGAGCGCATCGTGCTGATGGGGACGCTCGGCAAGGCCGCCGGCGTCGCGGGCGCGTTCGTCGCCGCGCACCCGGCGGTGATCGAGACGATCGTGCAGTTCGCGCGTCCTTACCTCTACTCGACTGCCGCGCCGCCGCTCCTGGCCGAGACGCTCCGCGCGAGCCTCTCTCTGCTGCGCGACGGCGACGCGCGGCGTGCGACGCTCGCGCGGAACATCGCTCGCTTCAGGGCGGGGGCCGCCTCGCTGCCCTGGACGCTGAGGCCGTCGCGCACCGCGATCCAGCCGCTCGTCGTCGGCGCCGCTTTTGACGCGATGCGCTTGTCCGATGCTCTCGAGGCGCGGGGCCTGTTCGTCCCGGCGATCCGGCCGCCGACGGTGGCGCCAGGCAGCGCGCGCCTTCGCGTTTCTCTGTCCGCCGCGCATCGCGACGCGGACATCGACACGCTCGTCGAAGCGCTCGCGGCCGTCGCGCGCGATTGGCGATGAGCGACGCTTCCACCGCGCCCGGCACGTGCGAGAACGTCGCGCGCGCCGGCATCGCGCCGCGGGTCCATGTCGAGTCGGTGGGCGAGGGCCCCCCGCTGGTGCTGCTCCACGGCTGGGGACTGCACGCCGGGCTCTTCGCGCCGCTCATGCCCGCGCTCGCCCGGCGCTTTCGCGTGCATGCGGTCGACCTGCCGGGGCACGGGCATTCGGCGCCGCTGCCGCATGCGACGCTCGACACGCTCGCCGACGCGGTCGCCGGAGCGTTCGCCGGCGAGCGCGAGCCGCTCAACGTGCTCGGCTGGTCGCTCGGCGGCCTCGTCGCGATGCGCTGGTCCGCGCGGGCGAGCGAGCGCATCGGGCGACTCGTGCTCGTCGCGACGACGCCGCGCTTCGTCGCCGGGCCGGACTGGCCCCACGCGATGACCGCGCATACGCTGATGCGCTTCGGCGACGAGTTCGCGGCGTCGTGGCGCTCGACGATGCAGCGCTTCCTCGCGCTGCAGGTGCACGGGAGCGAGCAGGGTCGCGCGACGCTGGCGGCGATGCGGCTGGAGCTCGATGCGCGCGGCGAGCCGTCGCGCGCGGCGCTCGCCGACGCGCTCTCGATCCTCGCGACGAGCGACCTCCGCGAAGAGGCGCGATCGCTCGCGCCGCCTGCGCTCGTCGTGTCGGGCGAGCGCGACCTGCTCGCGCCATCCGCCGCAGGCGCATGGCTCGCCGCCGCGATGCCGCGCGCGCGCCACGTCGTGGTCCAGGGCGCGGCGCACGCGCCGTTCCTCTCGCATCGGGCGGCGTTCGATCGCGCGCTCGACGCGTTCGTCGATGGTGACTGAGACGGCGCCGGCGGATCCGCGCGCGCTCGATGTGCGCGCCGTGCGCCGCGCGTTCGGCCGCGCTGCGGCGGGCTACGACGCCGCGGCGGTGCTCCAGCGCGAGATCGGAGGCCGGCTCGCGGCGCGCCTCGACGTCGTCAAGCTCGCGCCCCGCGGGATCCTCGACGCGGGATGCGGGACCGGCGATGCGTTGCGCGCGCTGGCCGCCCGGTACCCGGCCGCGCGCGTGATCGCGCTGGACGCCGCGAGCGGAATGATCGACGCGGCGCGCGCGCGCTGGCTAGGCGGACGCTCGCTCGCGCAGCGCGTTCTCGGCCCGCTCGCGCGCAAGGGGGCCGCGCCGGCGTTCGTCTGCGCGGACGTGGGCGCGCTGCCCCTGCGCGCGGCGAGCGTCGACCTCGTGTGGTCGAACCTGGTGCTGCAATGGGTCGACGATCCGCGCGGCGCGTTCGCGGAGTTTCGCCGCGTGCTCGCGGTCGACGGCCTGCTGACGTTCACGACGTTCGGGCCGGACACGCTGAAGGAGCTCGCGCGCGCGTTCGCGAGTGTCGACGGCTACACGCACGTCAACCGGTTCATCGACATGCACGACCTCGGCGACCTCCTCGTGCACGCGGGCTTCGCCGACCCGGTGATGGACATGGAGATGGTGACCGTCAGCTACGGCAGCCCCGCCGCGCTGCTCGCCGAGTTGAAGGCGATCGGCGCGACCAACCAGACGCGGGGGCGGCCGCGCGGCCTCACCGGCCGGCGACGCCGCGGCGCGCTGGAAGACGCGTTGCTCGCGATCGCGCGGGACGGACGGATTCCGGCGACCTTCGAGGTCGTCTACGGCCATGCGTGGAAGGCCGAGCCGAGGAAGTCGGCGGAAGGATTGCCGATCGTGAAAGTCGTGAAAGGCGGCGGTCGGCGGTAAGCGGCCGGACACCGTGGCCAACGACACCGACCCGCCGGATGCCGCGAATCCCGCGCGGCGTGTCGTCCTGGCGCTTCCGCGCGACGCGGATCGCGGGTTCCCGGCCGCCGACCGCCGATCGCCGGCAATCCCGCGATGACGCACGGCCTCTTCGTTACCGGCACCGACACCGGCATCGGCAAGACCTTCGTCGCCGTCGCGCTGCTGCTCGCGCTGGCGGCGGGCGGACGACGCGCGGTCGGCATGAAGCCGGTGTCGGCGGGAATCGACGCGGGCGCGACGGTCAACGCCGACGTCGCCCTGCTGCAAGCGGCCGGCAACGTGGACGCGCCGCTCGCGGATCGCAATCCTTATGCATTCGCGCGCGCGATCGCGCCGCACGTCGCGGCGGAGGAGGCGGGCGTCGCGATCGACCTCGACCGCATCGCGGCCGCGCATGCGCGCCTCGCGACGGTGTCGGATTTCGTGGTGGTCGAGGGCGCCGGAGGGCCGCTCGTGCCGCTCGGCGCGCGCGGCGACATGCTCGACATCGCGAAGCGCCTCTCGCTCCCGGTCGTGCTGGTCGTCGGCGTGCGGCTCGGCTGCCTCCACCACGCGTTGGCGGCGGAGCTCGCGGTGCGGTCGCGCGGCCTCGTGCTCGCCGGCTGGGTCGCGAACCGGATCGATCGTTCGATGCCGTTCGCCGACGCGAGCATCGCCGCGCTCGCGGCGCGCCTTCCCGCGCCCCTCGTCGCCGACATCGCCTGGGGCACGAGCGCGTTGCCGGCGCACGCGCTGTCGCGCCTTCGCATCGCCTGACGCCCGGCGCGCGCGGCTCCGCGCCGGTGGGTCGGCGCACCGAACCGTGCTAAGATTTCGCGTTCCGCGCGTCGGCGGCGCGGGTCGGCTCGCGCGCCGGCCGCGACGAAACGAAACCCGGTTCCCGCGATGTCCTTCACGGCCAGCCTCCCGCCCACCGACGCGTCGACCGTCGTCGCCCGACGCAACGCGTCGCTCGCGCCGCGCCAGCGCTGGACCGTCTACGGCGCGCTGGCGGCCGGCAGCCTCGCGATGGCGTTCGGCTTCGCCGCCGGCGGCGTGTGGCCGGTGCTCCCGTACTCGCTGCTGGAGCTTCTGGGCCTCGCGGCGGCGTTTCTGTGGATCGAGCGGCGCGCGGCGGACTGCGACCGGCTCACGCTCGATGGCGACCGCGTGCTGGTCGAGCACGAGCGCGCGGGGCACGCGACCCGCCGCGAGCTTTCGCGGCATTGGTTGCGGGTCGAGGTCGACGAGGAAGGATTCGCGCACGAGCCGCGGCTCGTGCTGAGGAGCGGGCGCGACGCGGTGCGCTTCGGCGACGCGCTGCCCGCCGCCGAGCGCGTCGCGCTCGCACGCACGATCAGGGGAATGCTCGCGGCGGTCCGCTGATCGCCGGGCATCGCGGGATTCGAGCTGCCAAGCAGGGGTAGAGCACACATGGAGCGCACTTCCAGGGGGAGCCGGGGCACGCGCCTCGCCGCCGCGACGATCGCGGCCGCGGGCCTGCCGGCCATCGCGCACGCGGCGCGCGAGTACAACCTTCAGACGCCGGTCACGCAGATGGCGAAGCAGCAGTACGACCTGCACATGTTCATCTTCTGGGTGTGCGCGGTCATCTTCGTCGGCGTGTTCGGCGTGATGTTCTATTCGCTGTGGAAGCACCGGAAGTCGGTCGGCCACGTGGCCGAGCAGTTCCACGAGAACACGCTCGTCGAGATCGTCTGGACGGTGATCCCGTTCCTGATCCTGCTGTTCATGGCGTATCCGGCCACCAGGACGATCCTCGCGATGAAGGACACGACGGCGTCCGAGCTCACGATCAAGGTCACCGGCTACCAGTGGAAGTGGAACTACGACTACCTGCAGGACGGTTTCGGCTTCTACTCGGCGCTGACCACTCCGATCGCGCAGATCGAGAATCGCGAGCCGAAGGGCGAGCACTACCTGCTCGAGGTCGACAACCCGATGGTCGTGCCGATCGACACCAAGGTGCGCGTGCTCATCACCGCGGGCGACGTGCTGCACGCGTGGTGGGTGCCCGCGCTCGGCGTCAAGCAGGACGCGATCCCGGGCTTCGTGCGCGACTCGTGGTTCCGCGCCGAGAAGACCGGCACCTACCGCGGCCAGTGCGCCGAGCTGTGCGGCAAGGAGCACGGCTTCATGCCGATCGTGGTCGAGGTGAAATCGAAGGAGGACTACGCGAAGTGGGCGGCCGCCCAGAAGCAGAAGGTCGCCGCGCCGTCCGATGATCCCGCGAAGGTCTGGGACGTGAAGGACCTCGTCGCGACCGGCGAGAAGGTGTTCGCCGCGAACTGCGCCGCGTGCCACCAGCCGACCGGCAAGGGCATCCCGGGCGCGTTCCCGGCGCTCGACGGCTCGAAGATCGTGCTCGGCCCGCCAGCCGACCAGATCCACCTGGTGCTCGACGGCAAGCCGGGCACCGCGATGGCGCCGTTCAAGGGGCTGTCGAACGCCGATCTCGCCTCGGTCATCACCTACACGCGGAACGCCTGGGGCAACCGGACCGGCCAGGCGATCCAGCCCGCGGCGATCCAGGCCGCGCGCAACTGACATGCGCTTTGGTTGCCTTTCCGCCTCGAATCGACGGGCGTCGCCCGCGATCCGGGGGTAAATGAAGTGGCCGGGCGCAAGCGTCCGTTCCCGGCCGAGGAGACATCATGAGCAGCATCCCGCACGAGCACGCCGCCGGACACGACCACGAGCACGAGCACGAGCACGAGCACGGATACCGCCCCGGCGGGATCATGCGCTGGGTCACGACGACCAACCACAAGGACATCGGCACGATGTAC
>JBDTNO010000070.1:0-14585 GCA_039933715.1 Betaproteobacteria bacterium | reverse complement strand
TAATACTGGCAATGGAGGCAGCGATCCACGGTCGAAAGCCCTCGTCAGTGGCGGAGCATCGGAACGAAACCGGCCGGAAGCGCCCGCACGGGTCGCGCGCCGCGTGCAACGGTGCGCGCCGCCGCGCAGGAGCGCGCGGGCGCGCAGCCGGAAATCACGCGGAGCTGGCGGCCCGGGCACGCGGTGCGCGTCCTGGGACGGCGCGCGCGGGATCCCAGCGGTCCGTCCTGGAGACGGCGGGACCTCGCGCGCATCGAAGAAAAAACGGCCGCCGACCGCATCGCTGTGTTGGCAGTCGAAAACTGATTGCGGCGACCGGGTAAAGGGAACGCCGGGACGTCAGGCGGCGAGCTGGTTGAGCGCGAGGCGCAGCGCGGCAGGCACGTCCTGCGCGTGGCGCGTCGGCTTGGCGGCCTGCGCATCGAGCTCGGCCTTGAGCTCGGCGTCGGCCAGCGCGGCTTCGCGCGACAGCTGGTCGTCGTAGGCGTGGCGCGCTTCCGGGTCCGACAGCACGCGGTAGGCCGAATGGATCATCCGCACGAGTGCCGAGAGGTCCTGGCCCGCGTCGGTGCGGCCGAAGTGGAAGCGCTGGAGCACCTGCGCGTACGCGGCCTCGACGCGCGCGATCGATGCGCCGGGAGCGAGATCGAGATAGTCGTAGTGCGTGTAGTTCACAACGTTCTCCTGTCGGGTTCGCGGTGTTTTTGCCTTCACCGACGACTGAGCAGCAAGCGTGCCACCGCACCGAGCGGAAGCGTGCGAGCGCGTGCAAGTGCTTGATTTTTCGAACAGGACGGTGTGCCGATCCGACGAGCGGTCGGACAGCTACGATGCCGATGCGGCGGCGCGCTTCGCCGCCGCGTCAAATCATCGCGAGCGGCGTCCGGCGTTTCGGCGACGGAAACGCGCTTTCGAGCGCGGCGGCGACGTCCGGCGTCAGCGCGAAATCGGCGGCCGCGCGGATCGCGTCCACGTGCGCGCGCTTCGCCGCTTTCGGGATCGCGATGACGCCGTCATGGCGGATCAGCCATGCGAGCGCGAGCGTGGCCGGCGTGGCGCCCGCTTCGGCCGCGATGCGAACCAGCGCCGCATGCTTGAGCAGGCGTCCTTCGTCGAACGGCGAGTAGGCGATCACCGGCATCGGCCACTCGCGGCAACGCGGGAGCGCGCCCCGCTCGATGCCGCGCTCGGCGAGATGGAACAGCACCTGGTTCGCCGCGCACGCGACGCCCGCGTCGATGCCCGCGAGCCCGTCGAGGTCGTCGAGGTCGTCGACGTCGAAGTTCGAAACGCCGAAGCGGGCGATCTTGCCGTCGCGTTTCAGGCGCTCGAACGCCTCGACCGTCTCCTCGAGCCGGATGTAGCCCCGCCAGTGCAGCAGGTACAAATCGAGCCGCTCGATGCCGAGCCGCGCCAGCGACTGCTCGCAGGCGGCGATCGCCGAGCGCCGCCCGGCCCGGTGCGGGTAAACCTTGGACACCACAAAGATCGCATCGCGCCGGCCGCGGATCGCCTCGCCCACGACTTTCTCGCTTCCGCCGTCCCCGTACATCTCGGCCGTGTCGACGAGCGTGAGGCCCAGGTCGAACCCGTGCCTCAGCGCGTCGACCTCGGTCCCGGTGGCGCCCGCGCGCTCACCCATCCGCCAGGTCCCGAGTCCGAGGGCCGGCACGCGCGTGCCGTCGGCGAACGCGACAGTGGGAAGGCTCGGCATCGCGCAAGCGTAACCCACGGCAGCGGCGGCACTCCCTTACAATCGACACTCTCCGCGAAGACGCCTCCATGCCTCCCGACGCCGGCCGAAGCGGCCGCCGCATAGTCCGCGGCGCCTGCCCGCACGACTGCCCGGACACCTGCGCGATGCTGGTGACGGTCGAGGACGGCCGCGCGATCGCCGTGCGCGGCGCGAGCGACCATCCGCCGACGCAAGGCGTGCTGTGCACGAAGGTCGGGCGCTACCTCGAGCGCACGTATTCGCCCGATCGCGTGCTCCATCCGATGCGCCGTGTCGGGCCCAAGGGTGCGGGCCGCTTCGAGCGCATCTCGTGGGAAGAGGCGATCGGAACGATCGTCGAGCGCTTCCGTGCGCTCGCCTCGTCCGCCGAAGGGCCCGAGACAATCCTGCCCTATTCGTACGCGGGCAACATGGGCCTGCTGCAGTACGGCTCGATGGACCGCCGCTTCTTCCACCGGCTCGGCGCCTCCCTCCTCGATCGCACGATCTGCTCGAGCGCGGGCAAGGCCGGCTGGTCGGCGGTCATCGGCGCGTCGATCGGCATGGACATCGAGGCGTGCGTCGACAGCCGCCTCATTGTGATCTGGGGCAGCAACGCGATCACGTCGAACCTGCATTTCTGGAGGCGCGCGCAGGAGGCGAAGCGACGCGGAGCGCGACTGGTCGCGATCGACCCGTACCGCACGGCGACGGCCGAGAAATGCCACGAGCACCTTGCCGTGATGCCGGGCACCGACGCCGCGCTCGCGTACGGACTCATGCATGCGCTGATCCGCGACGGCCACGTCGATCGCGAGTATGTCGATCGCTACACGCTCGGGTATGACGCGCTCGCCGCCCGCGCGGGCGACTGGCCGCCGGAGCGCGCGGCGGCGGTATGCCGGATTCCGGTCGCGCAGATCGAGCGGCTCGCGCACGACCTCGGCACGATCAAGCCCGCGGCGATCCGGCTCAATTACGGGATGCAGCGCCACGCCGGGGGCGGCAACGCGATCCGCGCGGCCGCCTGCATCCCCGCGCTGATCGGCGCGTGGCGTGATCGCGCCGGCGGGGCGCTCCTGTCGTCGTCGGGCACCTACCCGGTCGATGGCGCGGCGCTCGAGCGCCCCGACCTGATCCGCGGCCGGCCGCGCACGATCAACATGTCGACGATCGGCGACGCGCTGCTGGCGGCCGATCCGCCGGTGCGCGCAATCTTCGTCTACAACAGCAACCCGGTCGCCGTGGCGCCGGAGTCGGCGAAAGTCGCCCGCGGCTTCGCGCGCGACGACCTGTTCGTCGTCGTCCACGAGCTCTTCCGGACCGACACCGCCGACTGCGCCGACATCCTGCTGCCCGCCACCTCCCCGCTCGAGCACCTGGACGTCCACCATTCGTATGGCCACCTGCACATCCAGGCGAACAATCCCTCGATCGCCCCGCTCGGCGAAGCGGTCCCGAACACCGAGCTGTTCCGGCGCCTCGCCGCGGCGATGGGTTTCGACGAGCCCTGCCTTGCCGACAGCGACGACGACCTCGCGCGCGCGGCGTTTCGCGCCGGCGACGAGCGCATGGCCGGCTGGGACTGGGACGAGGTGAAGCGCTCGGGATTCCGCAGGCTCGCGCTGCCCGAATCGTATGCGCCGTTCGCCCACGGCGGCTTCCCGACTCCGTCGGGGAGATGCGAATTCGAGAGCGCGTCGACCGCGGCGGCGGGCCATGACGCGTTGCCCGAGGTGATCCTGCCGCGCGAGTCGCCCGATTCCAATCCCGCGCTGGCGGCGCGCTATCCGCTCGCGTTCATCTCGCCGCCCGCGCGCAACTTCCTCAACTCGACGTTCGCGAACCTTCCGGCGTTCGTCGACGAGGAGCGCGGCCCCCGGCTCGTCATCCATCCCGACGATGCAGCGACACGCCGGATTGCCTCGGGCGACACCGTGCGCATCCACAACGACCGCGGCGCGTTCCAGGCCAAGGCCGAGGTGAGCGCGCGCGCGCGCCATGGCGTGGTCGTCGCGCCGTCGATCTGGTGGCGCAAGCTCTCGCCCGACGGCCAGAACGCGAACGCCGTCACCAGCCAGGCGCTGACCGACCTCGGCCGCGCGGCGACGTTCTACGACTGCCTCGTCGAAGTCGCGCGCGTGGAGGTCGCGGCATGACCGGCGCCGCCACCCCGTCCCCTGCCCGGCCACTGCCGGCCTCGGATCGCCTCGCCGCGCTCCTTTCGCAATCCCGCGAAGCGCTCGTACACGACGCGCGCAACGCCGCACGCCTCGCTGCCGAGGCCACGGCGCTCGCGACCCAGGTGTCGGACACCGGCGCGCGTGCCCGCGCCCGCTATCTCGAGGGCCGCGCCGCCGAGCTCGCGCTCAACGAGACCGGCGCGCTCGAGGCCTACCGCGAAGCGCTCGCCGTGTTCCAGGCCGTGCACGACGACGCGGGACGCGCCGATGCACTGCGCGGCATCGGCCAGGTCTACGACACGCTCGGCGATGCACCGCAGGCGCTCGCGCATCACCTGCGCGCGCTCGCGATCGCCGAAGATGCCGGCGACTCCGCATCGCAGGCGGCCGCGATGCGCACGGTCGGCGTCGTTCATTCGCGCGCCGGCCGTCCCGACGTCGGGCTCGACTGGTACGAGCGGAGCCTGGCGCTGCCCGGCGCCGATCCGCTCGAGCGCGCGCGCACGCTCAACAATATCGGCATCAACCTCAAGAACCTCGGCCGGCTCGACGAATCGCTCGAGACGCTGCACTCGGCGCTGTCGGCGTTCCAGGCGGCCGGCGCGACGCTCGGCCAGGCCGGCGCGCTCAACAATCTCGGCGCGACGCTCGAGCGGATGAACCGCCTCGACGAGGCGGAGACGATGCTGCGCGACGCGCTCGAACGCTCGACGGCGAGCGGCTACGGCGAGGGCGTGGTCAACGCGTCGCTCGGCCTCGGGCGGGTGTGCGACCGCACCGGGCGCGCGGACGAGGCGCGCATGCACCTCGCGACCGCGCTTGACGTCGCCGAGCACGGCGGCTTGCGCGCCTACGAGGTGGAGGCGCACGACGCGCTCGCCGACCTCTGCGAGCGCTGCGGCGACGCGGCCGACGCGGTCAAGCACCTTCGCGCGAGCCGCGAGCTGGAGCGTCTGCTGATCTCGGAAGCGTCCGACCGTCGCCTCAAGATGCTCTCGATCCGCTACCAGGTCACCGCCGCGCAGCGCGAGGCCGACTTGATGCGCGCCAAGCAGGAAGAGCTCGCGAAGGCGAACCAGCGACTTGCCGCGCTCAACCTCGACCTCGCGGCCTCGGACGCGCAGAAGTCGCGCCTCGTGGTCGAACTCGAGCGGCAGACGCGCGAGGATGCGCTGACCGGACTCGCGAATCGCAGGTGGCTCGACCAGCGGCTCGGCGACGAGTTCGCGCGCGCCGTGCGCTACAGCCGGCCGCTCGCCGTGGCGATCGCCGACCTCGACCACTTCAAGGACGTCAACGACCGCTGGACGCATGCGGTCGGCGACGCGGTGCTGAAGGAAGTCGCGAAGATCCTGATGGCCCAGGTGCGGCACACCGACCTGGTCGCACGCTATGGCGGCGAGGAATTCGTGCTCGCGTTCGTCGAGACCGGGGCCGATGCCGCGGCGGCCGTGTGCGAGAAGGTGCGCGCGGCGATCGCCGGGCACGACTGGTCGGGTATCGCCCCGGGTCTGGCGATCACCGCCAGCATCGGCTGGTGCACGGACACTTCGCTTGCCGGGCCGGACGCCATGATCGGGGCCGCCGACACGGCGCTCTATCGCGCCAAGGCCGCGGGACGAGATCGGGTCGCGGGGCGTTAGGGGTTAGCGCCTAGGGCTCGGTTTCAGTTCAGAACAGCCGTGGTCCCGGGTCTCACGAGGGCGAAGGCTTCGCCTCGGCGGGATCCTGGAGGGTCGGCCCGCGCTCGATGCTCCATCGGTGGCCGCAATGCGTGCACGCACGCTCGGGCGCGTCGTCCCGGACAATGCAGCCGCCGAAAACGATCTCGCCGCGCGCGGCCTTCTCGTGCCCCTCCGGACTGGGATAGCCGTAGGCGATGTTCACCCCGGCCATCTGCTTGCAGGACGGACAGGTGGACTTGCTCGTCGGCATGGGTCGCCCGTCTGCTCCAGGCTACATCTTCCGTACGAGGCCGACCATGACGCCGAACACCTCGAGCGCACCCTCCGGACGGATCGGCGCGTAGGCCTTGTTCTCGGCGCGCAGGATGAACTGGCCGCGGTCGACGTCGAGTCGCTTGAGCGTGAACTGGCCGTCGACGATCGCGACGACGATGTCGCCCTTCTTCGCTGACGGCTGCTTCTCGACGACGACGAGATCGCCGTCGAGGATGCCCGCGTCGACCATCGAGTCGCCCTTGACGCGGACGAGCACGGTCTGCGATGGATGCTCGATCAGGTAATCGTCGATCGTGAGCGCGTCGGCCGACGCGTCCTCGACTCGCTCAGGCAATCCCGCGCGCACCGTCGCGTCGGCGAGCGGCCGCGCGAAGAAGCGGCGCGTCGGCGCGAGTCGGCGATCGGGCGTCGAATCGAGGTAACCGGCGAGCTTCAGCCGCGCGACCAGCGCCGCCACCGACGATTTCGACTTGAGCCCGAGCAGCCCCCCGATCGACGCGTACGACGGCAGCGCCCGGTGGCGCGCATAGTAATCCTGCAGCGCCTCGAGGTAGGAACGATCGTTCGACATGGTGCTACGATAACGAACGATCGTTCGGGGGTCAAGGGGTTAAGACCGGCGACCAGGCGATAGCGGTTCGTGCAGGACGGGGAATCGCGCCATGGGCCCAACCGTCTGGTGCCCTTGGACCGTTGGCTCATCCCCTATCGCCCGTCAACCGGTTCCAACCGCTTACCGTCCCTGGTCTATCGCCGCCTTCGGCCTTCTCCCATGCGCCTTTTCGCCTCCGCCCTCGCCTTCGTCGACCTGGAAACGACCGGGATGCGGGCGGGCGAGGACCGGGTCACCGAGGTCGGCGTGGTGCGCGTCGATACCGATCCGGAACGCGGCGAGGTCCGGGTCGACGAATGGTCGTCGCTCGTCGATCCGGGCGTCCCGATCCCGGCCGCGATCCAGGCGATGACCGGCATCACCGATGCGATGGTCCGCCAGGCGCCCACGTTCTCGTCGGTGGCGCGCGAGGTGGCGCGGCGAATCGACGGGTGCCTGTTCATCGCGCACAACGCGCGCTTCGACTTCGGCTTCCTCAAGCACGAGTTCGCGCGTGTCGGCCTGCCGTTCTCGCCGCGCGTGCTCTGCACGGTGCGGCTGTCGCGCCGCCTCGACCCGGGCGCCGACGGCCACGGCCTCGATGCGGTGATCGCGCGGCATGCGCTCGACCCCGGCGATCGTCACCGCGCGCTCGGCGACGCGCGCGCGCTCTGGCTCTTCGTGCAGAAGCTCTACGCGACGCGTCCCGCCGCCGACATCGAGGCCGCGGTCAAGCGGCTCCTGCGGATCCCCAGCCTCCCGCCGCAGCTCGCGCCGGACGTCCTCGACGCGATCCCCGACGCGCCGGGCGTCTACCTGTTCTACGGCGAGAACCCGCTGCCGCTCTACGTCGGCAAGAGCGTCAACCTGCGCGAGCGGGTCGCCGCGCACTTCTGCGGCGACTGGCAGGCGGAGTCCGACGGACGGCTTTCCGCCGAGATCCGCCGCATCGAGTTCGAGACCACGGCGGGCGAGTTCGGCGCGTTGTTGCGCGAATCGACGCTGATCAAGTCGATGCTGCCCGCGCACAACCGCGCGCTGCGCCGCAAGGAGGATGCGGGCGTGATGACGCTCGACGACGACGCGCGCCCCGCGTTCGTGCGCGCCGCGTCGGTGGATCCCGCGTCGGTCCCGGGCGCCTACGGTCCCTACGCATCGCGGCGTGCGATGCGCGCGCGCTTGCAAATGCTCGCGGGCGCGCATCGGCTGTGCTGGAACCGCCTCGGGCTCGAGCGGCGCGCCGGACCGTGTTTCGCGCGGCAATTGCGCCGCTGCGACGGCGCATGCGAGGGCGCCGAGACCGCCACCGCGCATGACGAGCGCCTGCGGGCCGCCGTTGCCGCGGAAGCGATTCCGCGCTGGCCGTGGAACGGACCTGCGCTGGTGCGCGAGGCTTCGACGGACGGAACGCGCGTCGACGTCCACGTCGTCCGGGACTGGCACTGGATCGGCACGGCGCGCGACGAAGGCGAGCTTGCCACGCTGATCGGTTCGCCGGTGCGGCCGTCGTTCGACCTCGACGTGTGCCGGCTCCTGCTGCGCCTGTACGCGAAATCGCCGGCGTCGTTCGTGCCGGTGCCGCGGCAGGTCGCGATCGCGGACGCGAACTAGGGCCTGTCAGCGCGGCGCCGCGCTGCGCACCGGGCGCGCGCATCGATCAACGCCGATCAATACTCGTGGAAGATGCGCTGGATCTCGCGCCGGTCGCCGGTGACGGTCAGCGCGAGCATCAGCAAAACGCGCGCCTTCTGCGGATTGAGCGTGTCCGCGGCGACGAAGTCCAGCGCATCGTCCTTCAGCGCGCCATCGGCGACGACGGTCCCGGCCGGAACTCGTGACGCGCGCACGACCTGCACGCCTTGCCGCCGCGCTGCCTGCAAGCCTTCCAGCACGTCGGGCGTCATGTCGCCCTGCCCGAAGCCTGCGTTGACGATGCCGCGCGTGCCTGCCGCGACCAGCGCGTCGATCGGGACGCGCGTCGCGCCGACATGGCCGTACACGACGTCGACGCGCGGCAGCGCATCGAGCCTGCCCACGTCGAACGGCGAGTCCGCCGTGTGCCTCCGCAGCGGCCGGCGGTGGAACTGCGCGACGCCGTCCTGCATGCGACCGAGCGCCCCGAACTCCGGCGAGCCGAACGCGTCGGGGCTCGCCGTGCGCATCTTCATCGCGTCGCGCGCCGCGTGGATCGCGTCGTTCATCGCGACGAGCACGCCCATGCCGACGGCCGAACGGCTCGCCGCCAGCGCGATCGCGTTGTAGAGGTTCATCGGCCCGTCGGCCGACAGCGCGCTCGCCGGGCGCATCGCGCCGGTCAACACGACCGGCTTTCGCGTGCGCGCGGTGAGCGTGAGCCAGTACGCGGTCTCCTCGAGCGCATCGGTGCCATGCGTGACGACGATGCCGTCGACGTCGTCGAGCGCGGCGAGGTCGTTGACGCGGCGCGCGAGCGCGATCCAGTTCGCGCTCGTCAGGTGACCGGAAAGCATCTGGAACAGCTGCTCGCCGCGGACGTCGGCGACCGTCGTGATCGCGGGCACCGACGCGATCAGCGCGTCCGCGCCGAGCGATGCCCGCCCGTAGCCGACCGTCTGCGCCGGTGTCGATCCCTGGCTCGCGATCGTGCCGCCGGTGCCCACGACGACGACCCGCGGCAACCGGTCCGCCACTCCGCCCCTCGCGCTCATCGCAGCGAGTGTCGCACGGTTTCAATGCGTCCTGGCATGCGGGAAAGGGACCGGACGAGGCATCGCCAGCAGCATCCGGAGCTCGGCCAGCGTCCAGTCGAGCTCGGAGCGCAGCGTCGCCGGAATGCCGTCCGCGACCGCCGCGATGCACGCATCGTAGTAGGCGACGATGTCGGCGGCCGGCGCGTTGAACTTGAGCATCGCGGAGACTCCGTCCGACCGCACGTCGGCCACCGTGCATCGCAGGTTGTGCAGCTTGTCGGCCGCGGCGACGAGCTTTGCGCCCACCGACGCATGCACGAGACGCGCGATGTAGTCGGCCTTGCGCTTCGCCCACGGCGGCTTGGGCGCCTCGACGCAGTCGCTCACCGCGAGCACGATGTCGGCGACGCCCTTGCCGTAGCGCTCCCGGATCATCTCGAGGATCCGCCGGCCGCCCTGGTCCTCGACGGCGTCGTGAAGCAGCGCCGCGATCGCCATGTCCTCGTCGCCGCCGTGATCGAGCACGCTAGCCGCCACGGCCATCAGGTGGGCGTAGTAGGGAACACCGCTGCCTTTGCGGCGCTGTCCGTTGTGCAGCGTCAACGCGAATGCGCTGGCGAAGCCGAAGCGTTGCGTGAGGTCGACGTGCGAGGCATTGCGCATGGGCGTCTCCGACGGCCCTCGAGGCGCCCGGACGCGCGTTTCGACGCTCCGGCGGCGTACGGGCGCGGGCCTGGGAGCGGCTCGCACGCCGGTCGGGTCGTTCGCTGAGGTGCGCGTGAACCCGCGCGGAAGGTCAGCAGAGCGGCGCGTCACGCCGCCGTGGCGTCGGGGACGGGAGCCGAACGGCCCCCCGATGTTTCCCGACGCTTCGATTTTAGCGCGGCGCCCGCCGACGCGCAACGTCGGCGCGACGAACGCAGCGCGGCGTCAGCGTGCCTGTTGCGCGTGCGCGACGAGGATCTGCGCGACCGACGCGGTGAGCTTCTTCGCGTAGGGAATGTGCAGGAACTCGTTGGGCCCGTGCGCGTTCGACTTCGGGCCGAGCACGCCGGTGATCAGGAATTGCGCCTCGGGGAATTCCCGGCCGAGCATCCCCATGAACGGGATCGTGCCGCCCTCGCCGATCGCACCGGACGGCTGCGCGTAGTTCGCGTGCGATGCGGCGTCCACCGCCCGCGCGAGCCACGGCGCGGTCGCCGGCGCGTTCCAGCCCGTCGCGGCCGAATCGGATTCGAAACGCACGGTCGCCCCGAGCGGCGGATCGCTTTCGAGCAGCTTGCGCATCTCGCCCGTCGCGCGCTCGCTGTCGACCGTCGGCGGCAGGCGGAGCGACAGCTTGAGACGCGTGACCGGACGCAGCACGTTGCCGGCATCGGCGATCGGCGGCAGGCCGTCGGCGCCGATGATCGACAGCGCCGGGCGCCAGGTGCGGTTCAGCACGACCTCGGTCGGCTCGTCGACCATCGGACGCGTGCGCCCCGACCACGGGAAGCGCCGGATCATCGTCTCGCCGAGGACGCCCGACGCGACGCGTGCCTGCGCGATGCGCTCCTCCGGGATCGGCGCGTGGAACGCCGTCGGCAGGACGCGACCGGTCGCGCTGTCCTCGAGGCGATCGAGCAGTGTTCGCGCGATGCGGAACGACGACGGCACGACACCGCTCGCGTCGCCCGAATGCACGCCTTCGGTCAGCACTTCGACGCTCAGCGTTCCCGACGCGAGCCCGCGCAGCGACGTCGTGAGCCAGAGCCGCTCGAAATCGCCCGCGCCGGAGTCGAGGCCGACGACGAAGTCGACGCGCCCCATGCGCGGCGCGAGCAACGCGAGGTACGGGGGAAGATCGTAGCTGCCGGACTCCTCGCAGGTCTCGATCACGCCGACGCAGCGCGCATGCGGCAACCCCAGTTCGCCGAGCGCCTTCAGCGCGGCGAGCGACGCGTACACCGCGTAGCCGTCGTCTGCGCCGCCGCGCCCGTACAGCTTGCCGTCCTCGTAGCGCGGCGACCAAGGCCCGTAATCCTCGTGCCAGCCCACCATCTCGGGCTGCTTGTCGAGGTGCCCGTAGAGCAGCACCGTACGCCCACCGCCGGCATCGCCGGTCGCGGGAACGTCGAAATACAGCACCGGGGTGCGTCCGGGGATTCGCACGATCTCGACTTCGAGTCCGCGCACGCCTTGCGCGCGCACCCATCGCTCGGCCGCGCGGATCACGCGCTCGATATGGCCGTGCGCCTCCCAGTCGGGGTCGAAGTGCGGCGACTTGGCCGGCACGCGGATGTACTCGGTCAGCTCGGGAACGATCTCGGCGTCCCAGTGCGCGGCGATGCGCCGCGCGAGCGTCGTGGGGTCGGTCATCGGAAACGGTCCTCCAGCGGGTCAGGCCTCGAAGAGTCCGGCGGATGCGAAGCGCTCGAGGTAGTGATCGACGACTTCGCCCGCATCGCTCGCCGTCATCGCGGCGGCGCGCACGAGCGCTTCGCGGTCGCGCGTCCCGTCGCACGCGATGACCAGCGCGCGTGCGTTCGCCTCGTCGACGCGCACCGGCGCATGGCGAATGCTCGTCACCGAATCGCCACGCGCGGCCTGCCAGCGTGCGAGCGCGGGAATCCGCGGCCGCGCGCTCGCGCGCGTCACCAGCGGTAGCGGCGAGGCGTGGAGATCGACGGCGCCGGAAAAGCAGCCGCGCACGACGGTCGTACGCGCATCGTCGCTCGTCCAGCCGCGCCGTTGAAGGTGCTCGATCGCCTCGGCGCCGGGGACACTTGCCGGATACGCATCGACGAGAAGGTCGATCAGCGGTCCTTCGACGCTTCGTTCCGCGCCCGACGAGCGTTTCTGCACGACCCCCGTCACGGCCGACAGGTGCAGTCGCGTCACCGCCGAGGGAACGAGTCCCGCGCGCTGGACATCGGCCGTGCGCGCGACGATCGACTGGCGGAAGCGCCGCACGCGCGCGAAATCGAGCATCTGCTCGCGCGCAAGCGGATCCGCTTCGGCCACCAGCGCGCGCATCCGCTCGGGAAGTCCCGCCATGCTCATCGTGCCGAGCTCCGCCTCGGCGAGGAAGCCCAGGCCCTGCCGCCCGATTTCCTGGACAAACGAGGAGAAATACACGGCATGGTTCATCGCCGACAGGTCATCGTGGTAGAGCGCGCTGTCGCTGCGATCGGCTGCCGCCCCATATTCGCGGCCGAGATGCCCGGGAACCCCGGGCATCGATGACCAGGCATCCGCGAGATCGCGCAACTCCCGACGGCTCGCCGCCAGCCGATCGCGCGCCGACGGAATGCCGGCGACCGCCAGACGCAGCGCATCCCAGCCGATGCGCCGGATGAAGCAGCCCGGCAGCGCGTTGTAGCTGACGAACCCGAGGCCGCCCGGGGCGAGCTGGCGTCCCAGCATCGCGACGAACGCGTTGCGCACGTCGGTTGGAACCCACGAATAGAAACCGTGACCGATCACGTAGTCGAACGTGCCGAGCGACGCGGCGACGTCCCGAAGATCGCCTTCCACGAACTCGACGTTCGACAGCCGGAGATCGGCGGCCATCGCGCGCGCTTGCCCCATCAGCAGCGCCGAGTAGTCGCAACCCACGAAGCGCGCCCCGGGGAACCGCGCCGCCATCGGCAGGAGGTTCGCCGCGTCGCCGCAACCCACCTCGAGGATCCGCGCCCGCGCAGGATCGGGCGGTGAAAGCCCGAACAGCGTCGCGATCGCCGCGATCCGGTCGACGTGACTGTGGTGATTGGGACGCCCGACGTAAGCGACGTCCTCGTACGCGGCCTTGATGCCCTCGTGCAATGCGGTCGCGTTCATGCCTCGAGCAAACCCAGCTTGACGAAATGCGCGAGGTACTCGTCGAGCGCGCGACTCGGATCGCGCATGCCGGGCGCGATCGCCGTGAGCGCGGCAACCAGCGCCACGCGGTCGCGCGTGCCATCGAGCAGCGGCAGCACCCGGCGCATCACCGGGTCGGCGAATGCGACGCCGTCGTGCCGCAGGTTGACGACGAAATCATGGCGCGTCGCCTGCCAGCGGGCCGGTGCGAACGCACGGGGCTTCTCCCCCGGCGTCATCGCGGTGCGCGCCGCCGTCGCCACCGGAACGAGGACGCCGGCGTAGGCGGCGTTCAGGAGCAACAGGAGCGTGTTCTCGGGGCGCGTGAACGGCGATGCGGCGCCGGCGCGCCCGGCGATCCAGGGCACCAGTTCCGCGACCGGGACGGTGCCGGGATGGGCGTCGACCAGCCGGTCCACCAACGCCAGCTGCAGCGACTGCGTCGCGCGCGCCTGCAAGCCGTCATGTCGCTCGACCGTCGAATTCGTCGCCGCGACATGCATGTCCGCGAGGCGACTCGCGTCCGGCGCCCGACCGATCGGCTGCTCTTCCTGGACGAACAGCGACTCGCGGTAGCGGCGCAAGCGCACGTGGTCGACCACATGTTCCTGCGTCATGCGATCGTTCGTCGCAAGCCACGCGTTCATCTCCGGGCCGAACGCGGGCGCTACGTGCCTGAAGAGGTCGGCGTCGCCGAGCCACGACAACCCGTGTCGCGCCGATTCGGCGGCGAGGTCGCGCACCAGGACCGGGTGATTGACCGGTGCGAGGTCGTCGTGAAGTACGCCGAAACCGGGACGATCGGCGATCTCGCGGAACTCGATGGCGATCGCCGCCGCAAGGCCCGGTTGCTCCGCCATCGCTTCGGCCATGCGCGCGGCCATGGCGCGCGCCGCGGCGATGCGCGCGAGCGGATCGACGATCCCGGCGACGTGCGGCTTCAGCACGTCCCACACCATCCGGCGCAGCCCGCAGCCGGGAAGCACGTTGTGGCTGACGAACGCGACGCCGCGCGGGGAAAGACGCGAACGGATCGTTTCGAACAACGCGACGCGCACCGGCTCGGGCACCCACGAGTAGAAGCCGTGGGCGACGATGTAGTCGAACGTGCCCGCGTCCGCGGGAAGGTCGCGCAGATCGGCCGCGTGGAACGCGATGTTGGACAGGCCGAGATCGCGCGCCAGCGCGTCCGCCTCGTCGATCGAGCGTGGCGAGAGGTCGATGCCGACGAACGAGCCGCTCGGCAACGCGGCCGCCATCGGCACCAGGTTGCCGCCGTCGCCGCAACCGATGTCGAGCACGCGCGCCGTCGCGGGATCCGGCGCGTCGAGCCCCATCAGCGTCGCAATCGTCGCGATGCGCTCCGGATGGCACGCCGAACACGGCCGCCCGACGTAAAGGAACGCGTCGTATGCGGCCTTGAGAACCCCGGTGACCGATTCCCGATCGCCGGGGCCGGTGCCTGCGGGTGCGGACGTCGTCAAGGAGCGGTCGGCGCGGTAAGGTGGGATTGGCGCATCGGGCCTGGCGCGCCGGTTGGGCGGCAGGCCGTCGTTCCGATGCATCCGGGTATGGCGTCCCCACGGGGATTCGAACCCCGGTTACCGCCGTGAAAGGGCGATGTCC
>JBDTNO010000069.1:0-14634 GCA_039933715.1 Betaproteobacteria bacterium | reverse complement strand
CGCGTCGCATAAGCTCGGCATGCGCATCGTGTCGGTCGCGCCCGGTCGCGCCGAGGTGACGATGACGGTGGGCGCGGACATGCTGAACGGCCATGCGATCTGCCACGGCGGCTTCATCTTCACGCTCGCCGACAGCGCGTTCGCGTACGCGTGCAACAGCTACAACCTCGTCACCGTCGCCTCGGGATGCGGGATCGACTTCCTCGCGCCGGCACGCGAGGGCGACGTGCTGGCGGCGCGCGCGACCGAGCGCAGCGCGGCGGGGCGGACCGGCGTCTACGACGTCGAGGTGGTCAACCAGCGCGGCGAGGCGATCGCGCTGTTCCGCGGCAGGAGCACCCGCGTCAAGGGCCACGTGATCGACGCGCCGTCATGACGGCAAGCGCGCGGCGCCCCGCACGCGATCACGGGGAGTAGACGATGCCGGCGAAAGTCCCGCGTCCCAAGGACCTCGAGCCGATCGAGCGCGCGAGCCGGGACGAGCTCATGCATTTGCAGCTCGAGCGGATGCGCTGGTCGCTCGCGCACGCGTACCGCAACGTGCCGCACTACCGGAAGGCGTTCGACGCGGCCGGCGTCGGGCCGGACGATCTGCGCACGCTCGCCGACCTCGCGAAATTCCCGACGACGAGCAAGGCGGACCTGCGCGCCAACTATCCGTTCGGCATGTTCGCGGTGCCGCGCACCGAGGTCGCGCGCGTGCACGCGTCGTCCGGCACGACCGGCAAGCCCACGGTGGTCGGCTACACGGCCAAGGACATCGACACCTGGGCCACCGTGATGGCACGGTCGATCCACGCTGCGGGCGGGCGTCGCGGCGACATCATCCACGTCGCGTACGGCTACGGGCTCTTCACCGGCGGCCTCGGCGCGCATTACGGCGCCGAGAAGCTCGGTTGCACGGTGATTCCGATGTCGGGCGGCCAGACCGAGAAGCAGGTGCAGCTGATCGCCGACTTCAGGCCCGACATCATCATGGTGACGCCGTCCTACATGCTGGCGATCGCCGAGGAGTTGGAGCGGCAGGGGGGCGATCCGCGCGCGACCTCGCTTTCGATCGGAATCTTCGGCGCCGAGCCGTGGACGCCCGCGATGCGCACGGCGATCGAGGCGAAGCTCGACATCGACGCGCTCGACATCTACGGCCTCTCCGAGGTGATCGGCCCGGGCGTCGGGCAGGAATGCATCGAGTCGAAGGACGGCCTCACGATCTGGGAGGACCACTTCTATCCGGAGATCATCGATCCGGACACCGGCGCCGTGCTGCCCGAGGGCGAAAAGGGCGAGCTCGTCTTCACGTCGCTCACCAAGGAGGCGATGCCGGTCGTGCGCTATCGCACGCGCGACCTGACGCGCCTCCTGCCGCCGACCGCGCGCCCGATGCGGCGCATCGAGAAGATCACCGGCCGCTCCGACGACATGATCAAGATCCGCGGCGTCATGGTGTTCCCGACGCAGGTCGAGGAACTGATCCTGCGCCACCCCGAGCTCGTGCCGCAGTACCAGATCGAGATCGTGCGGCCCCACATCCTGGATGAGATGACGGTCCTGGTCGAGCGCGCACCCGGTGCGGGCGGTGCGGACGGCGAGCGCGCGGGCAGCGCGCTGCAACACCTCGTCAAGTCGCTGATCGGCGTGAGCTGCGAGGTGCGCGTCGTCGCACCGGGCGGCATCGAGCGCTCGGTCGGGAAGGCGAAGCGGGTCGTCGACCGGCGGCCGAAGTGACGTGGCCCCCGGGGCCGGGCTAAAAGTTCCGATCCCGAAGGCTCACTCTCGGAAGAGGTCCACGACCCGTCCCCGCAGCCACGCGAGCCCCGGGTCGGTGGCGAAGCGCGCGGACCAGTGCACGGCGACGTCGAACGACGGCATGCCGACGCGCGGCCGCCAGACCGTATAGCGCCCCATCCGGGCGAACACCGCGTACAGCCTCGACGGCATCACGACCGCGAGGTCGGTCTCCGCGAGGATGCGCGGCAGCACCATGAAATGGGGGATCGACAGGCGGATCCGGCCATCGAGGCCGAGATCGCGCAGCGCGCGCGCCGTCGCCGGGTGCGCGCGCACGAGCACGTAGTCGAGCCGCGCGAGCGCGGCCACGCTCGGCCGCGCATGCGCGAGCGGATGGCCGCGCCGCATCGCCACGACGTAGCGCTCGTGCAAGAGGACCGCGCGCTCGACGTCGAGCGACGGCATCGAGCCGACCGCGAGGTCGATGCGGCCGTTGTCGAGCGATGGCGCGAGGTCCGCGTGGTCCACCTGATGCGCGTCGATTCGTACGCGCGGCGCCTCCTTCGCGAGGACGGCCATCAGCCGCGGCAGGAACACGGTCTCGCCGATGTCGGTCAGGTGGAGACGGAATGTGCGCTCGGAGCGCGAAGGGTCGTAGCGCTCTCCTTCGCCCGCCGCTGCGTCGAGGAGGCCCATCGCCTCGCGCACCGCGACCGCGAGCCGGTCCGCGCGCGATGTCGGCACGACACCTCCCGCATGCCGCACGAACAGCGCGTCGCCGTAGCCCTCGCGAAGCTTTCCGAGCGCGTGGCTCACCGTCGGTTGCGAAACGCCCAGGCGCAACGCCGCGCGGCCGACGCTTCCTTCCGCGTGAATCGCGAGGAAGACCTTCAGCAAATTGAGGTCGGTGCCCATATTATTCATTGCATGAATATTCTATATGGGAAACATGGCATGGACAGATAATCGCGGCGCCCCTAGAGTGAGCGCGGACCGCCGCCCTCCGACCCCCCCGCTGCCGCCGCCCGCCGACCATGGAAGTCTCCTTCAGCCGCGAAGTCGGCATGCTGCGCCGCGGCAACGGCGAGGTCTTCGAAGGCGAAGGCATCCTCGCGATCACCAAGGGCCTGCTCGAGGCGGGCGTCGCCTACGTGGGCGGCTACCAGGGCGCGCCGGTTTCGCATCTGCTCGACGTGCTCGTGCAGGCGAAGGACTACCTCGCCGAGCTCGGCGTCCACGTCGAAGCCTGCTCGAACGAGGCGTCGGCGGCGGCGATGCTCGGGGCGTCGATCCACTACCCGCTGCGCGGCGCGGTGACGTGGAAGTCGATCGTCGGCACCAACGTCGCGGCGGACGCGCTGTCGAACCTCGCGTCTCCCGGCGTGACCGGCGGGGCGCTCATCATCGTCGGCGAGGACTACGGCGAGGGCGCGAGCGTCATCCAGGAGCGCACGCTCGCCTACGCGCTCAAGTCCTCGCTGCTGTTCCTCGACCCGCGGCCGGAACTCGCGCACATGGTGCGCATGGTCGACGAGGCGTTCGCGCTGTCCGAGGCGGCGAGCCTTCCCGCGATCCTCCAGCTTCGCATCCGCGCCTGCCACGTGCGCGGCCGCTTCGCATGCCGCGACAACGTCGCGCCGGCGGTCTCCAGCCGGCATCCGATGGACGGGCCCGCGCCGTTCGACTACGCGAAGCTCGCGCATCCGCCGGTCACTTTCCGCCAGGAGAAGACCAAGGTCGACGAGCGCCTGCCCGCGGCGCGGAGGCGCATCGTCGAGCGGCGCCTCAACGAGGTGTTCGACGGCGCACGCGACGACCTCGGCGTCGTCGTGCTGGGCGGGCTCTACAACTCGCTCGTGCGCGCGCTCGGCGCGCTGGGGCTCGCCGACGCGTTCGGCGCGGCGACCGTGCCGATCCTCGCGCTCAACGTCGTGCATCCGTTGGTGCCCGAGGAGATCCTCGCGTTCTGCGCCGGCAAGCGCGCGGTGCTCGTCGTCGAGGAAGGGAGCCCCGCGTTCGTGGAGGACGCGATCCTCGCGATCCTTCGGCGCGCGTCGGCGGTCTGCGACATCGAAGGCAAGGGGCCGTTGCCGGCGGCCGGCGAATACACGGTCGAGGCGCTCGCGCAGGGCCTGGTCGCGTTCCTCGGACGCCATGCGCCGGAGCTCGCGCTGCGCGAGGGCCGCGCGTGGCTCGCGAGCGTCGCGCGCCGGCGCGACGAGGTCGGGCAGGCGCTCGCGATGCCGCTGCCCGCGCGACCGCCGCAGTTCTGCATCGGCTGCCCGGAGCGCCCGGTGTTCGCGGCGATGAAGCTAGCGCGCGAGACGATCGGCCCGGTGCACGTGGCCGCCGACATCGGCTGCCACTCGTTCGCGACGTTCGAGCCGTTCTCGCAGGGCCACTCGATCCTGGGTTACGGGATGAGCCTCGCGAGCCGCGCCGGCGTCTCGCACGCGATGCGCAAGCGCACGCTCGCGATCATGGGCGACGGCGGTTTCTGGCACAACGGCGTGGTCACCGGCGTGCAGTCGGCGCTGTTCAACCACGACGACGCGGTGCTCGTGATCATGAAGAACGGCTACACGTCGGCGACCGGCACGCAGGAGATCCTGTCGACCCCCTCCGACGCCGCGAAGGCCGCGAGCGGCGACCAGGGACGGAGCGTCGTCGCGAGCAACCAGGTGATCGAGCGCACGCTCGAGGGATTGGGCGTGGGTTGGATGCGCGTCGTCGACAGCTACCGCGTCGAGGCGATGCGCGCGACGCTCGAGGAAGCGTTCACGACCGAATTCGCCGGCCTCAAGGTGATCATCGCGGAGGGCGAATGCCAGCTCGAGCGCCAGCGCCGCGTGAAGCCGCGGCGCGCGAAGCTCGAGCGCGAGGGCAAGCGCACGGTGCGCGTCAAGTACGGCGTCGACGAGGACACCTGCTCGGGCGACCATTCGTGCATCCGGCTTTCGGGCTGCCCGACGCTGTCGGTCAAGGACAGCGGCGACCCGCTCAAGGTCGATCCGGTCGCGACGGTGCTCGACGGCTGCGTCGGCTGCGGGCTGTGCGGCGAGAACGCGCACGCGGCGACGCTGTGCCCGTCGTTCTACCGTGCTGAAGTGATCCGCCATCCGCACTGGCGCGACCGTGCGGCGGCGGCGGTGCGCGGCACGTTCGCGCGCGTGCTGCGCAAGGATGCCGCATGACGCCCGTTGCGGCCTACGGGGACACGCGGCCGGTGACGATCCTGGTCGCCGCGCTCGGCGGGCAGGGCGGTGGCGTGCTCGCCGAATGGCTGGTCGATGCCGCGTCGCGCGCCGGCTTCCCCGCGCAGAGCACGTCGATCCCCGGCGTCGCGCAGCGCACCGGCGCGACCACCTACTACATCGAGATCTTTCCGGTACCGCGCGCGGCGCTCGGCGGACGCGAGCCGGTGCTTTCGCTGCTGCCGGTTCCGGGCGCGATCGACCTGCTGGTCGCCTCCGAGCTGCTCGAAGGCGGCCGGATGGTGCAGGCCGGCTACGTCGACGAGGCGCGAACAATGTTGATCACGTCGACGAGCCGCACGTTCACCACCGCCGAGAAGATGGCGCTCGGCGACGGCCGATACGCCTCCGAGCGGCTGGTCGACGTCGCGCGCGCGCGAAGCCGCCAGTTCGTCGGCTTCGACATGGACGCCGCGGCACGCGATTCGGGCACGATCGTCAGCGCGGTGATGCTCGGGGCGATCGCGGCCAGCGGGGCGCTGCCGTTCGGCGCCGATGCGTGCCTCGTCGTCGTCGACGCGTCGGGCGCGGGAGCCGATGCGAGCCGTCGCGGGTTCTCGCGCGGGTTCGAGGCGACGCGTACCGCGCTCGCGTTGCCCGCGACGCCGCTGAAGACGACGGGGGTCGCATCGCGCGCGCCCGCGACGGTCGCGAGCGCTTTCGCCCACGAGCTCGCCGCGTTTCCGGCATCGTGTCGTGACATCGTCGCGCACGGCATCGAGCGCGTCGTCGACTTCCAGGACGACGCCTATGCGCGGCTGTACCTCGCGCGTCTTTCTCGCGTGCGCGACGTGGAAGCCGCCACGGATCCGCGCGCCGGTCACGGCGTGGCGGTCACGCGCGAGACCGCGCGCTTCCTCGCCTTGTGGATGGCGTTCGACGACATCGTGCGGGTCGCCGACCTCAAGGGACGCGCGAGCCGCCATGTCCGCGTGCGGCGCGAGGCCGGCGCGCGCGACGGCGACGTCGTGCGCGTCGCCGACTATTTCAAGCCGGGCATTCCCGAGATCGCGGGCCTCCTGCCGCCGTGGCTCGCGCGACGCCTCGCGGCATGGGATCGCCGGCGCCAGGCGCGCGGTCGCGCGGCGTTCGCGCTGCCGCTCACCGTTCGCACCGACGCGGTCGGCGGGATGGTGGCGCTGCGCGTGCTCGCGAGCCTGCGCGGCTGGCGTCGCCGCGGCGCGCGTTACGCGGAAGAGCAGGCGGCGATCGAGCGGTGGCTCGACGCGATCGTCGCGGCGCTCGCGCAAGACTGGGCGACCGGCTACGAGATCGCGCTCGCCGGGCGCCTCGTGAAAGGCTACGGCGCGACCAACCTTCGCGGCAAGCGCAACCTCGCGCATCTCCTCGACCACCTCGCGGCCGGACCGTTCGCGACGCCCGCCGATCGCGCACGGGCGATCCGCGACGCCCGCGAAGCGGCGCTCGCCGACGAAAGCGGCCTTGGGCTCGACGCGGCTCTGGTTCGCCATGGCGCGCCGGCGCGGCCGGTCGTCGCGCAGCCGATCCGCTGGATGAACAAACAGTCGCCGGTCGCGAACGCGCCCGGCTCCCGCTGAAGCGACGGCGCCTCCATGCCCTTCGTCCACACGACCGAGTTCACCGTCGAGTTCGGCGACTGTGACCCGGCGCGCATCGTGTTCTATCCGAACTTCTTCCGCTGGATGGACGCCGCGTCGCGCCATTTCTTCGCCGCCGCGGGCGTGCCCTCGTGGCACGAGACCGAGCGCAGCGACGGCATCATCGGCACGCCGCTCGTCGAAGCGTCCGCCCGCTTCGAGCGACCGGCGACTTACGGCGAGCGGATCGCCGTCGAGACGACGATCGCCGAATGGCGCGGCAAGAGCTTCGTGATGAGTCATCGCATCAGGCGCGGCGACACGGTGCTGGCCGAAGGACGCGAGGTGCGCGTGTTCGCGCGCCGGCACCCGGACGACCCGGCCCGCATCCAGGCCGTCGAGGTGCCGCCGGCGATCCGCAAGCGCGTCGAATGAAACGCCGGCCGCCGGGTGTGCGATGCTCGACGGCGCGGCGCGTACGATCTGCCGGCTGGTTTGCTTCATGCTGTCAACGGGTCGATGCGGGGTGCGACGAAGGTCCCGCGAATCCATGAGAGGAGTCGTCATGAGAACCGCAACGCTCGCCGCCGTCCTGACCGCCGCGCTCGCTTCGGGCGCGGCGCTGGCGCAGGAAGTCACGCTGAAGATCCACCACTTCCTGCCGCCGCGGGGCACGATCCAGGCGCAGGTGTTCGAGCCGTGGTGCGAGAAGCTCGGCAAGGAAAGCAACGGCCGCATCAAGTGCCAGATCTACCCGGCGATGCAGCTCGGCGGCTCGCCGCCGCAGCTCTTCGACCAGGCGCGCGACGGCGTGGCCGACATCATCTGGACGATCCCCACCTACCAGGCCGGGCGCTTCAACAAGTCCGAGGTGTTCGAGCTGCCGTTCATGGCCAAGTCCGCGGAGAGCGGCAGCCCGGCGCTCTGGGAATACATCCAGAAGCACTCGGCCGACGAGTTTCGCGGAGTCAGGCTCCTCGCGGCGCACGTGCACGACGGGTCGCTGCTGCACTTCACCGGCAAGCGCGTGACGTCGCTCGACGACCTCAAGGGCCTCAAGGTGCGCGCGCCGACGCGCATCGGCACGAAGTTCCTGTCGGCGATCGGAGCGACGCCGGTGCAGATGCCGGTCCCGCAGGTCGTCGAGGCACTGTCGAAATCGGTGATCGACGGCGCGATGGTCCCGTGGGAGGTCGCGCCGGCGCTGAAGCTCCACGAGGTCGCCAAATACCATCTCGACACGGCGCCGGGCATCGCGAAGACGTCGAACTCGATCTTCGTGATCGCGATGAACCCGGCGAAATACGATTCGATGCCGGCCGACCTCCGGGCGATCCTCGACGCGAACACCGGGATCGAGTTCTCCAAGCACATCGGCACCGTGTTCGACGCCACGACCGAGCCGGCGAAGAAGCTCGCGCGCGAGGCGAACGGCGTGTTCGACACGTTGTCGCCGGCCGAGTACGAGCGCTGGGTGAAGGCGACCGATCCGGTCGCGCGCGAATGGGTCGGCGAGATCAACGCCAAGGGCGCGAACGGACAGGCGCTGCTGGACGACGCGCGCGCGTTGCTGAAGAAATACGGCGGCTGAGACGCTCGACGGACCCGGGCGATCGCCTCGCGGACGATCGCCCACCGGTGCTATCCTGACGACGGCGGTGCCGTGCGGCGCGAGCCGCGGTGGCGCGACGACCGGCGCGCTTCGTCCGCCACGGTCCGAAGGATCCACGATGAGCACCAAGGCATTCGCATCGCACGCCGACGTCGAGGAGAAGCGGGTCTCGTTCGACCGGCTCTCGGCGCACGCCTACGCGTACACGGCGGAAGGCGACCCCAACACCGGCATCGTGATCGGCGACGACGCGGTGATGGTGATCGACACGCAGGCCACGCCGGTGATGGCGCAGGACGTGATCCGGCGCATCCGCGAGGTCACCGACAAGCCGATCCGCCATGTCGTCCTCACGCACTACCATGCGGTGCGCGTGCTGGGCGCGTCCGGCTACGCGCCTGAGCACGTGATCGCGAGCCGCGATACCTACGACCTCATCGTCGAGCGCGGCGAGGCCGACATGAAGAGCGAGATCGCGCGCTTCCCGCGCCTCTTCCGCGCCGTCGAGTCGGTGCCGGGGCTGACGTGGCCGACGATCGTGTTCGAGCGTCGGCTGACGCTGATGCTCGGGACGCTGCGCGTCGAGATCCTCCAGCTCGGGCGCGGGCACACCAAGGGAGACACGGTGGTCTGGCTGCCCGACGATCGCATCCTGTTCTCGGGCGACCTGGTCGAGTTCGACGCGACGCCCTACACCGGCGACGCGTACCTCGGCGAATGGCCGGCGACGCTCGACGCGATCGCCGCGATGAAGCCGGAGAAACTGGTGCCGGGTCGCGGCGCCGCGCTGATGAATCCGGCCGCGGTCGAGGCGGGGCTCGACGGCACGCGCGCGTTCGTCACCGAGATGTACGCGGCGGTGCGCGCGGGCGCGCAAGCGGGCAAGGACCTCCGCAGCGTCTACCGCGACACCTATGAGCGACTGAAGCCGCGCTTCGGGCACTGGGTGATTTTCGACCACTGCCTGCCGTTCGACGTGTCGCGCGCCTACGACGAGGCGACGCGCTATCCCGATCCGCGCATCTGGACCGCGCAGCGGGACAAGGAGCTGTGGGAGACGCTGGAGGGATAAAGCGAAAGTCGAAAGGCGGCGGTCGGCGGTGCGCGGCCGAGGACGAGTCGCTTCCGACGTGCGTGCCGCGGTCGATGTGGACACGCGTTCACCGAACAGCGACCACCGACCGCCGCCTTTGTTCCTCGATGACCTCCTACGTCCAACCCCGCTACGCCTACCGCCGCTCGCCCGACCAGGACGCTGCGTCGCCGGTGAAGCCGGTGGTCGTCGTGGGCGCGGGACCGGTCGGGCTCGCTCTGGCGATCGACCTCGGGCAGCGCGGCGTGCCGGTCGTCGTGCTCGACGACGACGACACGGTGTCGGTCGGCTCGCGCGCAATCTGCTACGCGCAGCGGACGCTCGAAATCCTCGACCGGCTCGGCTGCGCCGAGACGATCTGCGCGAAGGGCGTGCGCTGGAACGTCGGCAAGGTGTTCCATCGCGACGCGCTGGTGTTCGATTTCGCGCTGGTGCAGGAGCCGGGACATCACCGGCCGGGGATGGTGAACCTCCAGCAATACCATCTCGAGGAAGCGCTGGTGCGGCGCGCGCTGGCGGTGTCCGGCGTCGAGGTCCGCTGGAAGAACCGGGTGACCGGCGTGCGCGTCGGACGCGATCGCGTCGACGTGACCGTCGACACGCCGGACGGCGATTACGCGTTGCCCTGCGCATGGCTGGTCGCGTGCGACGGCGCGCGGAGCCCGGTGCGCGGGATGCTGGGCCTCGAGAGCGAGGGACAGGCGTTCCGCGACCGGTTCCTGATCGCCGATATCCGGATGCAATCGAGCTTCCCGTCCGAGCGCTGGTTCTGGTTCGATCCGCCGTTCCACCCCGGCCAATCGGTGCTGCTGCATCGCCAGGCCGACGACGTGTGGCGCATCGACTTCCAGCTCGGCCCCGACGCCGATCCCGACGAGGAGCGCAAGCCCGAGCGCATCCTGCCGCGTTTGCGTGCGATGCTGGGCCCCGAGGCGCGCTTCGAGATCGAATGGGCGAGCGTCTACACGTTCCAGTGCCGGCGGATGAGTCGATTCCGGCATGGACGCGCGCTTTTCGCCGGAGACGCCGCGCACCTCGTGTCGCCGTTCGGCGCCCGCGGCGCGAACAGCGGCTTCCAGGATGCGGACAACCTCGCCTGGAAGCTCGCGCTCGTGATCGGCGGCGATGCGACCGACGCATTGCTCGACAGCTACGATGCCGAGCGCACGCTGGCGGCGGACGAGAATCTCGCGCACTCGACGCGCTCGACCGATTTCATCACGCCGAAAGGCCGCGCCTCGCGCACGTTCCGCGACGCGGTGCTCGCGCTCGCGAAGCGCCATCCGTTCGCGCGGCGGCTCGTCAACAGCGGCCGGCTGTCGACGCCGACGGTGCTCGCGTCGTCCGCGCTGAACACCGACGATCGCGATGCGGACTTTCCGTGCGGAGCCGGCGCGATGGTTCCTGGCGCGCCCGCCGTTGACGCGCCGGTCGAAGGCGAAGCGGGTCCGTGGCTGCTGGGGACCCTCGGCCCGGGCTTCACGCTGCTCGCGTTCGAGCGGCTCGCGGAAGCCGACGTGGACGCGCTGGCGCGGCGAACAGTGCCGGTGCGCGTCGTTCAGGTGGGCGTGCCGTCGACCCGCGGGGCGTCGAGCGTCGCCGACACGGAAGGCTTCGTGGCGGCGCGTTATGCTGCGCGTCCGGGGACCTGCTACCTGCTGCGTCCCGACCAGCACGTCTGCGCGCGCTGGCGCGCGTTCGACCTCGGCGCGGTGGAACGCGCGGTCGCGCGGGCCGTGGCGCGAACGGAGGACCGATGACGACGCTGGTGACCGCACCGAACCTCGACCGGCCCGACGACTTCTACGAGCGGCTCGTCGCCGCGCACCGCGACCTCGACGACGCGCAGAGCGCGACGGTCAACGCGAAGCTGATCCTGCTGCTCGCCAACCACATCGGCGACGCCGACGTGCTCGACCAGGCGATCGCCGCGGCGCGCGAGGACTTGGCGCCCGCCGGATTGCATCCACGGGACGACCGATGACGCGCGACACGACTTCGAAGGCCCGCTCCACGTCGCTTCTGGGCGGAGCCAGCGCGCTCGCTTACATGACCGGCTTCGGCAACGAGCACGCGACCGAGGCGCTTCCCGGGGCGTTGCCGATCGGCCAGAACTCTCCGCAGCGGTGCCCTTACGGCCTTTACGCCGAGCAGCTTTCGGGCACCGCGTTCACGGCGGCGCGGCACGCGATCCGCCGCACGTGGACCTATCGGATCCGCCCTGGCGTCGTCCACGAGCCGTTCCGCCGCGCCGACAACGGCCGCTTCGCGAGCAGCTTCGGCGACGTTCCGACGCCGCCCAACCAGCTTCGGTGGGACCCGTTGCCGATGCCCTCGGAGCCGACCGATTTCGTCGACGGGCTGTGCACGATGGCGGGCAACGGTTCGCCGACGGCGATGACCGGTTGCGGGATCCATGTCTACGCGGCGAACCGCCCGATGTCCGGGCGCTTTTTCTACGACGCGGACGGCGAATTGCTGATCGTTCCCGAGCAGGGCCGGATGCACATCGCGACCGAGCTCGGGACGCTCGACGTCGCGCCGACCGAGATCGCGGTGATCCCGCGTGGACTGCGCTTCGCCGTCGCGTTGCCCGACGGAGTCGCGCGCGGCTACGTGTGCGAGAACTACGGCGCGCCGTTCCGGCTACCCGACCTCGGCGTCATCGGATCGAACGGCCTCGCGAACGCGCGCGACTTCGAGATCCCGGTCGCGCGCTACGAGGATCGCGAAGGCGACTTCGAGCTCGTCGCGAAGTTCGCCGGCAACCTCTGGTCGGCGCGCATCGGCCACTCACCGCTCGACGTCGTCGCGTGGCACGGCACGCACGTGCCGTACCGCTACGA
This sequence comes from Betaproteobacteria bacterium, assembly GCA_039933715.1. Taxonomy (GTDB): domain Bacteria; phylum Pseudomonadota; class Gammaproteobacteria; order Burkholderiales; family Casimicrobiaceae; genus VBCG01. Next base: position 2,542 of record JBDTNO010000069.1, on the reverse strand, counting down.
CCTCAAGCGTTTCAACGCGCTCGGCTCGATCAGCTACGACCACCCCGATCCGTCGATCTTCCTGGTGTTGCAGTCGCAGAGCGACACGCCCGGCGTCGACACGATCGACTTCGCGATCTTCCCGCCGCGCATCCTCGCGATGCAGCACACGTTCCGCCCGCCGTGGTTCCACCGCAACGTCGCCTCCGAGTTCATGGGCCTCGTGCAGGGAACCTACGACGCGAAGGCGGACGGCTTCGTTCCCGGAGGCGCGAGCCTGCACAACTGCTTCGCGGGGCACGGCCCCGACGCGGCGACGTTCGAGGCGGCGAGCCACGCCGACCTGTCGGTGCCGACCGTGATCCGCGACACGATGGCGTTCATGTTCGAGACGCGGCTGCCGATCCTGCCGACGCGCTTCGCGCTCGAGCATGCGCCGCTGCAGGGCGACTACACCCGGTGTTGGCAGGGACTTGCCAGGCACTTCGATCCGTCGAAACCCTAGTGTGCTGAGTCAGAAATTCCGGCGCTCAAGGAGCGGATGAAATCGGCTGCCAGGCAAGGCGCTCGGCCGATAGCGTACCGCGGGGTACGGTGAGGTCGAGCAAGGCAGCATGGCGGCCGATTTCGCCGCGAACGACCAAGCGAACTTCTGACTCAGCACCCTAGCGTAGCGCGCTATCATCGGTCGCTCCGCCCCTTTGCGCCGAAGCCCCAGATGACCTACGAGAACCTCCTCACCGAAACCCGCGACCGCGTCGCCATCATCACGCTCCACCGCCCGCAGCGGCTCAACGCGCTGAACGACGCGATCGCCGACGAATTGAAGGCGGCGCTCGCCGGCTACGACGCCGATCCTGCGATCTCGGTGATCGTCATCACCGGAAGCGCGAAGGCGTTCGCGGCGGGCGCCGACATCGGCGCGATGGCCGAGTGGAGCTACGCGAAGGTGCTCGCCGACAACTACATCACGCGCAACTGGGAAGCGGTGCGGACCACGAGGAAGCCGGTGATCGCGGCGGTCGCCGGCTACGCGCTCGGCGGCGGATGCGAGCTCGCGATGGCGTGCGACTTCATCATCGCCGCCGACACCGCGAAGTTCGGCCAGCCCGAGATCACGATCGGCACGATGCCGGGCTTCGGCGGGACGCAGCGGCTGCCGCGCGCGGTCGGCAAGGCGAAGGCGATGGACTGGTGCCTCACCGGCCGCATGATCGACGCGGCCGAGGCGGAGAAGGCGGGGCTCGTCTCGCGCGTCGTGCCGGCCGAGAAGCTGCTCGACGAGGCGCTCGCGGTGGCCGCGCAGATCGCGTCATACTCGCTGCCGGCCGTCATGAAGGTGAAGGAGGCGGTGAACCGCGCGTACGAATCGTCGCTCGCCGAAGGGTTGCTCTTCGAGCGGCGCGAGTTCCATTCGACGTTCGCGCTCGACGACCAGAAGGAAGGCATGCGCGCGTTCGTCGAGAAGCGGAAGCCGTCGTTTCGCCACAAATAGCCTGGCGCGCCGCACGATACAATCGATCGCGCGCAAGGTGCCACGCTGTGCGCGCCGGACGGAGGATGACGATGATTCCTGCATGGAGAAGCTCGTGGCTCGCCGCGCTCGCGCTCGCCCTCACGGCCTGTGCGACGACGACGATGAGGGACTCGTGGTTCGACCCGGCGGTGCGCACGGTGCCGTTCTCGAAGGTGCTCGTCGTGGCGGTGACCGGCGATCTCGCGCAGCAGCGCATCTTCGAGGACATGCTCGCCGAAAAACTCCGTTCGGTCGGCGTCGACGGCATCCGGGGCTACCGCTTCCTGCCCGACGGCAGGGCGAGCGAAGCGCAGATGGAGGCGGCGGTGACGCGCGCCGGCGCCGACGGCTTGATGCTCGTGCGCTTCAAGGGCGTGCGTACCGAGACCGAGGTGCGCACGACGATGGGTCCCGGTCCGATGGGTCCCGGATGGTACGGCTGGTACGGGCGCTGGTACGGAGTGCCCGATGTCTACCAGACGCGCATCGCGACGGTCGAGACCTCGCTCTTCGACGTCTCCACGACGAAGCTCGTGTGGACCGGCGTGACCGAGACCTACGATCCCGCATCCTTCCGCAAGGATGCCGGTCGGCTCGCCGACCTCATCGTCGGCGCGATCACGTCGCACCGGCTGACACCCAAGGGCGTGGCATGACGGGAGGCGGGAAATTCGCCGCGACGCTCGCGGCCGTGGCCGCCTTGGCCGCGTGCGCGACGCTCACCGAGCGGACGCTGCTGCGCGAGATTCAGGACAGCTCGGTGCAGGCGACCTCGACACTCGGCCGCGTCGCGGTTGTCGCGATCGATCCCGACGCCGCCACGCGCAAGGCATGGGAGGACGCGTTCGCCGCGCGCCTTTCGGTGCGCGGGGTCACGACGTCGACCGGCGACGGCTTGCGTGGCGGCATGTCGCTGGATGCCGGTGCGATCACCGTCGACGGCGCGCCGGTCATCGAGGCTGCGCGCAAGGCGGGCGCCGAGGCGATCCTGTTCATCCAGCCGCCCCGCGCTGTCCCGATCGCGCCGGGCGGCGGCGCCTCCCGCTG
>JBDTNO010000068.1:0-14662 GCA_039933715.1 Betaproteobacteria bacterium | reverse complement strand
CGCTTCGGGGGGATCACCGCAACCGCCGGGCCGCCCCAAGGGTGCGGGCCCCCTCGGGGGGAGGCGTGCGCAGCACGCTTCGGGGGGATCACCGCAACCGCCGGGCCGCCCCAAGGGTGCGGGCCCCCTCGGGGGGAGGCGTGCGCAGCACGCTTCGGGGGGGTCATTCGGGTCACCCGAACCGGACGTACGCGAAATCCGCCGGCTGGTTGTTGATGCCGCGCGCCGGCGGCGCGATCCAGTTCGCGTAGCGGCCCGGCTCGACGACTCGCCCCATCAGCGACGCGACGAACGCGCGATCCTCGGGCGACGGCAGCCACTCGCGCTCGTGCCCGGCCCAGGTCGCCGCGTCGACGATCCGGCCGTCGGGCGTGATGAGCGCGGCGGAGAGCGGGCCGATCTTGCGATGGAACGCCTTGTGCGGCACGGTGAGCCGCGTCGGCAGCCCCGCCTTCTCGATCAGGCGATTCCAGCGCTCGACGCCCGCCGTCGCGTCGCGGATGAAGTCGTCGCGGAGCCTTTCGTTGAGCGCGTTCAGCATCGGCGCTTCCGCGGTCGCGAGCGCGCCGTCGCGGATCACGAGCACCGGATAGGCGCGGTCGACGAGCGCATGGTCGTCGTCGAGCTTCGTCTCGTCGAAGCGTCCCTTGAGCCCGCTCGTGTAGAACGTCGCCGCGTTCGACGACACGTCGGCGCCGAAGAGATCCATCGTCACCGAGAAATGGAAATTGAGGTAGCGCTGGATCGTCGGGAGGTCGATGACGCCGGTTGCGCGAAGCGTCGCCGGATCGTCGGTGCGGAGCTCGTTCATCGCGTCGCAGGTGCGCTGCACGATCCGCGCGACGCCCGACTCGCCGACGAACATGTGGTGCGCTTCTTCGGTCAGCATGAAGCGCGTGGTGCGGGCGAGCGGGTCGAACCCGGATTCCGCGAGCGACGCGAGCTGGAACTTGCCGTCGCGGTCGGTGAAATAGGTGAACATGAAGAAGGCGAGCCAGTCCGGCGTCGCTTCGTTGAACGCGCCGAGGATGCGCGGATTGTCGGCGTCGCCCGAGCGCCGCTCGAGCAGCGCCTCGGCTTCCTCGCGCCCGTCGCGCCCGAAGTGCGCGTGCAGCAGGTAGACCATCGCCCACAGATGGCGGCCTTCCTCGACGTTCACCTGGAAGAGGTTGCGAAGGTCGTAGAGCGAAGGCGCGGTGAGGCCGAGCTGGCGCTGCTGCTCGACCGACGCCGGCTCGGTGTCGCCCTGCGTGACGATGAGCCGGCGCAGGTTCGCCCGATGCTCGCCCGGCACCTCCTGCCACGCCGGCTCGCCGCGGTGCGCGCCGAACGCGACCTTTCGCTCGGGATCGGCCGGCGCGAGGAAGATCCCCCACCGGTAGTCGGGCATCTTCACGTAGTCGAAATGCGCCCAGCCCTTGGGATCGACCGACGTCGCGGTGCGCAGGTAGACGTCGTGCGTCGCGGTGCCCGTGGGGCCCATGTCCGACCACCAGGACCGGAAGCCGGGCTGCCAGTGCTCGAGCGCGCGCTGGAGCGTTCGGTTGTCGGCGAGGCCGACGTTGTTGGGGATGTTCCCGCTGGTGTCGATGTTCATGGCGATTCCGTGGATGCGGCGGGCGTCAGACGCGCCCGCGGTCGAACCGTGCCGGACTTCCGGTCCCGAACACCTTGAGCGCCCCGGCCTCGCCGGTCGCGTTCGGGCGGATGAAGATCCAGTTCTGCCAGGCGGAAAGCCGCCCGAAGACGCGCGTCTCCATCGTCTCGCCCGGACCGAAGCGGAGGTTCGCCTCGAGGCCGGTCAGCGCATCGGGCGAAAGGCTCGCGCGCTCCTCGATCGCGAGCCGCACTTCGTCGACCCAGTCGAGGTCGTCCGGGGCGGTGGTGACGAGACCGAGGGCGAGTGCGTCGGCGGCATCGAGCGAACGGCCGATCGACGCGCGGGCCGCGTCGAGCGGCGCCTCCTGGTCGTAGTAGCGCGCGGCGAGGCGCGCGCGTCCGTTCACCATCGGGTAGCGGCCGAAGTTCGCCGCGGCGAGCGCGATCCGCGGCGCACGGGCGGGATCGCCGGGCAGCGCGAGCATGTAGCCGCGGTCGGCGGCGAGCAGGAGCTCGGCGAGCGTGCCCGCGAAGCACGATCCGGGCTCGACCAGCGCGTAGATCGACCGCGAGGTGACGTCGAGCCGCGCGAACGTGCGGCGGAGCATGCCGATCGTTTCGCGCACGAACCAGTGTCCGGCGTGCCGATCGAGCGCCGCATCGCAGGCGAGCACCCGCGACGCGTCGCCCCCGGTTTTCAGGATCCAGGTGCCGAGCTCGAGCTCGTTGGCGCGCAGCATCAGGATCGCGTCGTCGAGCTCGCGCGCCATCGCGAGCGGCCACCAGTCGGCGCCGCTGGCGACGATCGCGTCGAGGTCGCCGGGCTCCGCGCGCGCGGGCGCCTTGACGGTGATCGTCGCCACGCGCGCCGCGCGATCGAAGCGGACGTCGACGTTCGGGTAACGGTAGCCGGTCGCGTCGATCGTGCGCACGAGCGGCGTCAACGACACGCCCCGGGCGTTGGCGGGCCGGTCGCTCGTCGCGGCGAGCGCCTCGGCGCGGCGCTTGACCAGTTCGGCGAACTGCTGCGGTTTCGCATGGTCGTCGACGAGGCGCCATTCCTTGGCGCGCGGCGCGCGCACGCCCTCGACGAGCGTGCAGAAGAGGTCGGCGTGGTCGCGACGGACGCGGCGCTTGTCGGTGAGGCGCGTGAGGCCGCCGGTGCCGGGCAGCACGCCCAGGAGCGGCACTTCGGGCAGGCTCACCGCCGAGCTGCGGTCGTCGACGAGCAGGATTTCATCGCAGGCGAGCGCCAGCTCGTAGCCCCCGCCGGCCGTCGTCCCGTTGCACGCGGCGACGAACTTCAACCCCGAGTGGCGGCTCGCGTCCTCGATGCCATTGCGCGTCTCGTTCGTGAACTTGCAGAAGTTGACCTTCCAGGCGTGCGACGAGAGCCCGAGCATGAAGATGTTCGCGCCCGAGCTGAACACGCGCTCCTTCGCGCTCGCCAGCACGACGACGCGCACCGACGGGTGCTCGAAGCGGATCCGCTGCAGCGCGTCGTGGAGCTCGATGTCGACGCCGAGGTCGTAGCTGTTGAGCTTGAGCCGGTAGCCGGGCCGAAGGCCCGCGTTCTCGTCGACGTCCATCCGCAGCGTCGCCGTCGTGCCATCGACGTCGAGCTTCCAGTGCCGGTAGCGGCCCGGATCCGTGTCGTAGGTGACGAGGGGAGCCGGCGCGGTGGCGGGCGCGAGCTCGAGAGCGGTTTCTGCCATCGGGTTTCTCCGGGATCGACGCGCATCAGGCGCGCACGAGCTCCTTCAGTTCGGCGAGCGAGTGCGCCGCGTCCAGGCCCGACGTGTCGACGACCGCATCGGCCTTGCGGTAGAGCGGCTCGCGCGCGGCGAGGATGCGCTTGAGGTCGTCCATCGCCTCGGCGTGGCCCTCCATCGGCCGAAAGTCGCCTTGCGCGACGACGCGAGCCATATGCTCTTCCGGCGCGGCTTTCACCCATACCGTGCAGCAGCGGTCGAGCAGCAGATGGTAGGTGTCGGGCTCGGACACGATGCCGCCGCCCACGGCGACGACGAAGCGGTCGTGGGCGTCGAGCACGCGCTCGAGGCAGCGGCGCTCGATGCGCCGGTAGCCGGCCTGTCCGTAGAGCATGAAGAGCTCGGAGAGAGTCACCGCGGCCTCGCGCTCGATCTCGCGGTCGAGCTCGACGAACGGCCAGTGCAGTTCGCGCGCGAGCGCGGCGCCCAGCGTCGTCTTGCCCGCGCCCCGGAGACCCACGAGCGCGATGCGCGTGCGCCGCGAGGCGTCGTCGCGGCCGAACTCGCGCATCAGGCGGAAAAGCGCTTCCTCGAGCCGGTGCGCCGGAAGCTGGGCGAGGAAGCGGCGAATCAGCCGTTGCTCGGGCGCATCGTCGCCGAGCAGTTCGTAGAGCGTCGCGTCGAGCGCGGCGGCGACACGGCGCAACAGGACGATCGAGACATTGCCGTCTCCACCCTCCATTTGCGCCAGATAGCGCTCGGAAACCTGGGCGTCGACGGAAAGCGCCCGTCGCGACAGTCCGCGTCGCTCGCGCGCTTCGCGCACACGGCGACCGAGGCCGGCGAGGAACGACGCGGTTTCGTCGTCGGTACGCCGGTTGACGGCGGAAAGGTTGGCGGACATTGGGTGAGCGCTTTTGCCGCACTATAACGCATGGCAAGTCCGTTGCAAGCATTTCAATGCATGACGCGATGCAACCGATCCCGGCGAGTTCTTGAAACGAAGACGTTCATCCATCTATTTCTACGTATGATCAATGGCATAGGTAATGTATTTGGACATGCTCCATAGTGCTTGACAGTCCCGGGGCCCGGACCTAGAGTGCATCGATCGACGGAAATCCTTGTTCCGATGCCAATCGAACCGTTTACCTCTCTGGTCGCGGAGGTCACCGGCCGCGCCGCCGGCCGGCCGCTCGATGCGGTGCTCGCGCGCGATCTGAACCGGACGTTTCCCGCGGACGGCGCGACAGTCGCCGCGATCGCATCGGCGTGCCGCGAAGGCATCCGCGAAGGCTGGATGTGCAGCCGCGAGGCAGGCGGCATCCGCTACGGTCGGGTCGTGAAAGCCGGCGCTCCGACGCATGGATTCTCGGTCGACGTCGTCGAGATGGCCGATGTCGTCGGCCCGCACCATCGCCACCCGAACGGCGAGATCGACCTCGTCATGCCCGTCGATGCGGATGCGCGCTTCGACGGCCATGGGGCGGGATGGGTCGTCTATGGCCCGGGCTCCGCGCACTGTCCGACGGTGAGCGGTGGCCGCGCGCGGGTCCTCTACCTGTTGCCGGACGGCGCGATCGCGTTCACGCCGCCGGCGTGACGGCCAGCGCCGCTGCGGTCCTCCGGAGAACCGCGTTGCCCGGTCTCTCGCACGCCGACTTCGGGGCCTCGCCGCCCCGCATCGACATTCCGCGGATCTACAACGCGGCCCACGATCTCGTCGAGCGCAACCTCGCCGCGGGCCGCGCGCACAAGACCGCGTTCATCGACGATCGCGGCGCGACGAGCTACGGCGAGCTCGCGAAGCGCGTCGACCGGTTCGCGAGCGCGCTCACGCGCCTCGGGATGCGGCCCGAGGAACGCGTGCTCCTCTGCCTGCTCGACACGATCGACTTCCCGACGGCGTTCCTCGGCGCGATCAAGGCGGGCATCATCCCGATCGCCGCGAACACGCTGCTCACGACCGCGGACTACGAATTCATGCTGCGCGACAGCCGTGCGCGCGCGCTCGTCGTCTCGGCGCCGCTCTTGCCCGCGTTCCTGCCGCTGCTCGGCAATCTGCCGTCGCTCGTGCACGTCGTCGTGTCGGGGACGCCCGCTGCGCTTCCGGCCGGGGCGGCGTCGTTCGACGCGCTGCTCGCATCGGGATCGGAGCCTTTCGGCGCGGCGGACACGACGCGCGACGACGTCGCCTTCTGGCTCTATTCGTCCGGCTCCACCGGCGCGCCCAAAGGGACGATGCACGTGCACGCGAGCCTCGCGACGACCGCGTACCTGCACGGCGGTCCGATCGTCGGCTTGCGCGAGGACGACGTCGTGTTCTCGGCGGCGAAGCTGTTCTTCGCGTACGGGCTCGGCAACGCGCTCACCTATCCGATGACCTACGGCGCGACGGCCGTGCTGATGGCGGAGCGCCCGACGCCGGATGCCGTGTTCAAGCGTCTCGTCGAGCGCCGCCCGACCGTCTTCTACGGCGTGCCGACGCTTTTCGCCGCGATGCTCGCGAGCCCGGCGCTGCCCGCACGCGACGCGGTGGCGATGCGCGTGGCGATCTCGGCGGGCGAGGCGTTGCCCGAGCACATCGGCAAGCGCTTCGCCGCGCACTTCGGCATCGACGTGCTCGACGGCATCGGGTCGACCGAGATGCTGCACGTCTACCTGTCGAATCGACCGGGCGATGTCCGCTACGGGACGAGCGGGCGCACGGTGCCAGGATACGAGCTGCGCGTGGTCGACGACGACGGGGTTCCGGTCGCGCCCGGTGAGGTCGGCGAGCTCCAGGTGAAGGGCCCGACGGCGGCGACCGGTTACTGGAACAACCGCGCGAAGTCGCTCGCGACCTTCCACGGCCCGTGGATGAAGAGCGGCGACAAATACCGGGTCGACCCGGCCGACGGCCGCTACGTCTATTCGGGCCGCACCGACGACATGCTGAAGGTCGGCGGCATCTATGTGTCGCCGGTCGAGGTCGAGTCGGCGCTGGTCACGCACGAGGCGGTGCTCGAAGCGGCCGTGGTCGGCCGCGAGGACGCCGACCGGCTCGTGAAGCCGATGGCGTACGTCGTGCTGAAGACGGGCCATGCCCGCAGCGACGCGCTGGCGGACGAGCTTCGCCAGCATGTTAAATTGCAGTTGGCGCCCTACAAGTTCCCGCGCTGGGTCGAGTTCCTGGACGAGCTGCCCAAGACGGCGACGGGGAAGATCCAGCGGTTCAAGCTGAGGGCCAGGCTTTCATGACATCGGGCCGCCCGCCGGCGGCATGCATCGAGGAGAAGTCCATGAGGCAATCGAACCATTCCGCTCGGCTCTTGGGCGCGCTGTCCGCCGCCTTCGCGCTCGCGTTCGTCGCGACACAGGCGCTCGCGCAGGACAAGGTGAAGGTCGGGCTGATGCTGCCCTACACCGGGACCTTCGCCGCGCTCGGCAACGCGATCACCAACGGGTTCAAGCTCGCGGTCGCCGAGCAGGGCGGCAAGCTCGGCGGTCGCGACATCGAGTACTTCACCGTCGACGACGAGTCCGATCCGGCGAAGGCGCCCGAGAACGCGAACAAGCTCATCAAGCGCGACAACGTCGACGTGGTCGTCGGCACCGTGCACTCGGGAGTCGCCATGGCGCTCGCGAAGGCGGCGAAGGACAACAACACGCTGCTGATCATCCCGAACGCCGGCCAGGACGAGATCACCGGGCCGATGTGCGCGCCGAACATCTTCCGCACGTCGTTCGCGAACTCCGCGGCAGGCTACGCGATGGGCAAGGTCGCCGCCGACCGCGGCTACAAGACGGCCGTGACGCTGACGTGGAAGTACGCGGCGGGCGACCAGTCGGTCGGCGGCTTCAAGGAGGCGTTCGAGAAGGGCGGCGGCAAGGTCGTCAAGGTGCTTTCGCTGCCGTTCCCGACGGTCGAGTTCCAGCCGTTCCTGACCGAGATCGCGTCGCTGAAGCCCGATGCCGTCTACGTGTTCTTCGCGGGCGGCGGCGCGGTCAAGCTCGTCAAGGACTACGACGCCGCCGGGCTCAAGAAGTCGATCCCGCTGCTGGGGCCGGGCTTCCTGACCGACGGGACGCTCGAGGCGCAGGGCGCTTCGGCCGACGGCCTCCTGACGACGCTGCACTATGCCGACCAGCTCGACAATCCGAAGAACAATGCGTTCCGAGCCGCCTACAAGAAGGCGTACAACGTCGAGCCCGACGTCTACGCGATGCAGGGCTACGATGCGGGGCAGCTCCTCGCCGCAGGCACGAAGGCGGTGGGCGGGGACATGAAGAAGCGCGACGCGCTGATCAAGGCGATGCAGACGGCGAAGATCGACAGCCCGCGCGGGCCGTTCTCACTGTCGAAGGCGAACAACCCGATCCAGGACTACTATCTGCGCCAAGTCGTGAACCAGCAGAACAAATCGATCGGGATCGCGATCAAGGCCTACCAGGACCCGGCGATCGGATGCAAGATGTGACGCTCGGGGATCCGGGATCTGCAATCAGGGACGGGAGGCGTCGCGCGAAGTCGTGACGCCGCGCGACCCGAGCGATCGCGGACGCGAGGTCGGGAAGCCAACGGGGCGCGGGGCGGAGACGCCGCCGCGCCCCGTTGTTCTCCGGAGCGTGGATCCGCTTGCGGCCGGGCCGATGCCGCAGGCAAGGGGAGGCGATGTGCCGGAAGGGCCGGACCTGTCGGATCAGTCGAATCGCCACGTTTCCGCGCGACCGCGCTCGTCCTTTGCGGTCGACGTCCCGCTGCGGCTTCCGAACCCCGTCGACCCGTTCCTGATCCCTGATTCCTGATTCCTGCCATGGCCATCGCCTCGATCCAGCTCCTCAACGCGCTCCAGTACGGCTTGCTGCTGTTCCTGGTCGCGAGCGGCCTCACGCTGATCTTCGGGATCATGGGGATCATCAACCTCGCGCACGGCAGCTTCTACATGATCGGCGCGTACATGGCGTTCACGCTGTCGTCGCTGACCGGCAGCCTCGCCGTCGCGATCGTGCTCGGCGTCGTGCTATCGGTGATCCTCGGGCTCTTCCTCGAGTGGGCGCTGTTCTCGCACCTCTACAAGCGCGACCACCTGGAGCAGGTGCTGCTGACCTACGGCCTCATCCTGATCTTCGAGGAGCTGCGAAGCCTCGTCGTCGGCAACGACGTGCACGGCGTCGCGGTGCCCGCGCCCTTCGGCGGCTCGATCGCGCTTGGCGACACGATGACCTACCCGGTCTACCGCCTCGTGATGTCGGTCGTGTGCCTCGCGATCGCGGCGGGCATGTACGTGCTGATCCAGCGCACGCGCCTCGGGATGATGATCCGCGCGGGCGCGTCGAACCGCGAGATGGTCGGCGTGCTCGGCGTCAACGTGAACCTCGTGTTCCGGCTGGTGTTCGCGTTCGGCGTGGCGCTCGCCGCATTCGCCGGCATGCTCGCCGCTCCGGTCTCGTCGGTCTACCCGGGCATGGGGCAGCAGGTGCTGATCATCTGCTTCGTCGTCGTCGTGATCGGCGGCATCGGATCGGTATGGGGCGCGCTCGCCGCGTCGCTGCTGATCGGGCTGGTCGACACGTTCGGCAAGGTGCTCGTGCCCGAGTACGCGGGAGTCGCCGTCTACGTGCTGATGGCGGCGATCCTGCTCTGGCGCCCCGAAGGCCTGTTCCGGCGCGCGTGACCAAGGCGACGATGCCCCACCGGCTGATCGCGCCGCTTTGCGCGCTCGCGCTCATCGCGCTGTTCCCGCTGTCGGGCGCGACGTTCTACGTCGAGCTCACGACGAAGATCATGATCATGGCGATCTTCGCGCTGTCGCTCGACCTCCTCGTCGGCTGGACCGGCCTCGTGAGCTTCGGCCATGCCGCGTACTTCGGCGTCGGCGCGTACACGCTCGCGCTCCTGTCTCCGAAAGCCGCCGCCGCGGGGCTGTGGTCGTCGCTTGCGATTGCGATCGCCGCCGCGGCGGTCTGCGCGTTCCTCGTCGGCATCTTCGTTCTGCGCACGCGCGGCATCTACTTCATCATGGTGACGCTCGCGTTCGCGCAGATGTTCTATTTCGTGTTCCACGACACGAACGTCGGCGGCGGCTCGGACGGCCGCTACGTGAACGTCAAGCCGGACGCGTCGATCGCCGGGTTCGTGCCGTTCGATCTCGACAAGCCCTACCAGGTCTACTACGTGGTGCTAGTCGTGCTCGTGCTGGTGTTCGCGTTCCTGCAGCTCGTGTTGCGCTCCCCGTTCGGGCGCGCGCTGCAGGGCATACGCGCGAACGAGCAGCGCATGCGCGCATTGGGTTTCCCGGTGACCGCGTACAAGCTCGCGGCGTTCACGCTCGCAGGCGCGCTCGCGGGCCTGGCCGGCTACCTGCTCGCCGCGCAGACCGGCTTCGTGAATCCCGAGATCCTGTCGTGGCACCAGTCGGGCAACGTGCTCCTGATGGTGATCCTCGGCGGCGCCGGCACACCTTACGGCCCGATCGTCGGCGCATTCGCGTTGACGATGATGCAGGAGTTCTTCAGCACGATCACGCTCCATTGGCAGCTTTGGCTCGGGATCGCGATCGTGCTGATCGTGCTGTTCATGCCGGGCGGGCTCGGCCACCTCGTGCGCCGCGTGCGGCGCAGCCTGTTCGGAGGCGTGCGCGATGACTGAAGCGACGCTCGAGGCCAGCGGCCTCACGCGACGCTTCGGCGGCCTCGCCGCGTGCGACGGCGTCGCGATCTCGCTCGCGCGCGGGCAGTTGCACGCGCTGCTCGGTCCGAACGGCGCCGGCAAGTCGACGCTGATCAATCTCCTGTCCGGCGACCTCAAGCCGACGTCGGGCAGCATCCGGTTCCGGGGCATCGAGATCGCCGGCATGACGGCGGACCGGCGCGCGCGGCTGGGCATCGGGCGGAGCTACCAGAAGACCAACATCTTCCCTGCGTTCACGGTGTTCGAGAACGCGCGCCTCGCCGCGCAGTCGCGCGACCCGCGGCCGTTCGCGATCGCCGTCGACGCAACACGCGATCCGAAGACGCGCGAACGCGCGCACTCCGGCCTCGCGCTGGCCGGTCTCGGCGAGAACACCGAGCGGCAGGCGGGCGCGCTCTCGCACGGCGAGCAGCGCCAGCTCGAGATCGCGATGGTGCTCGCGACCGAGCCCGAGGTGCTGTTGCTCGACGAGCCGCTCGCCGGGATGGGCGCGGAGGAATCCGCGCGCATGGTCGCGCTGCTGAAGCGCCTCGCGGCGTCGCATGCAATCCTGCTGGTCGAACACGACATGGACGCGGTGTTCGCGCTCGCCGACCTGATCACGGTGATGGTGAACGGGCAGGTGCTGGAGTCGGGCCCGCCCGAACAGATCCGCGCGAGCGCCGATGTGCGTCGCGCCTACCTCGGCCAGGACGAAAATGGCTGAGCACCCGACGGGTCGTCCCGAGGGTGCGCCGCCCCCTGGGGGGGAGCGAACGGAGTTCGCTTCGGGGGGATCACCGCACCCGACGGGTCGTCCCGAGGGTGCGCCGCCCCTTGGGGGGGAGCGAACGGAGTTCGCTTCGGGGGGATCCGTGCTGTTGGAGGCGAGCGAGCTCCATAGTTACTACGGCGCGAGCCATGTGCTGCACGGCGTCGACTTCGCGGTGCGCGAGGGCGAGGCGGTCGGCCTGATGGGGCGCAACGGGATGGGCAAGTCGACGCTGATCAGGAGCATGCTGGGGCTCGTGCGGCCGCGCAGCGGCACCGTGCGCGTGCGCGGCCACGACGCGACCGCATGGCCGACGTTCCGCATCACGCGCCAGGGGATCGCCTATGTCCCCGAGGGACGCGGCATCTTCCCCAACCTGTCGGTGCGCGAGAACCTGCAGATGGCGGCGCGCCCCGCGGCGGATGGGCGTTGCGACTGGACCTACGCGCGCGTGCTCGCGACGTTCCCGCGCCTCGCGGAGCGGCTCGGCCACGGCGGCGCCCAGCTCTCCGGCGGCGAGCAGCAGATGCTGACGATCGGTCGCGCGCTCCTGACCAATCCGGCGCTCCTGATCCTCGACGAGGCGACCGAGGGTCTCGCGCCGATGATCGCGAAGGAGATCTGGCGCATCGTCGGCGAGATCCGCGCCGGCGGCATCGCGACGGTGATCGTCGACAAGAACTACGCGCACGTGACCGCGATCACCGATCGCAACGTCGTTCTGGTCAAGGGCCGCGTCGCCTACGAATGCGACAGCGCGCAGGCGCGCGCGGACCCGGCCGCGCTGTTCGCGTTCCTGGGGGTCTGATGTCGTTCGTCGACGTTCCCGGCGCACGCCTCGAGGTCGATCGCATCAGCGTGGGCCGCGGCGCGGTCGCGCCGATCGTGATGCTCCACGAAGGACTGGGCTCGGTGGCGATGTGGCGCGAATTCCCGCATCGCGTCGCGCACGCCGCCGGACGCGACGTCGTGGTTTACTCGCGCGCCGGGTACGGGCGTTCGTCGGCCGCGCCGCTGCCGCGCCGTGCAAGCTACATGCACGACGAGGCGCTGGTCGCGCTGCCGGCGCTGCTCGACGCGCTTCGCATCGGGCGCCCGATCCTGTTCGGCCACAGCGACGGCGGCTCGATCGCGCTCATCCACGCCGGCGCGTCGGGACGCCCGGTGTCGGGACTCGCGCTGATGGCGCCGCATGTCCTCGTCGAGGACGTCTCGGTCGCGGGCATCGAGGAGGCGAGGGTCGCGTGGCGAACGACCGATCTCCGCGCGCGCCTCGCGCGCTACCACGAGGAAGTCGACGCGGCGTTCACCGGATGGAACGACATCTGGCTCGATCCGGCTTTCCGCACGTGGAACATCGAGGGCGAAACGAGCCGCGTGCGCTGTCCTGTGCTCGCGATCCAGGGCCAGGACGACGAGTACGGGACGATGGAACAGGTCGAGCGCATCGCGCGGCTCGCGCCGGATGTCGACCTCGTCCGTCTCGCCGATTGCCGCCATTCGCCGCACCGCGACCAGCCGGCCGCGGTGCTCGAGGCGCTGGTGCGCTTCGTCGACCGGCTACGCTGACCGCGCGAGCGCGGCACCCGCGTCGACGCCGCGCCGCTCCGCCATCTCGCGCCCGATGGCGGCGATCTCGTCCTGGCGCAGCATTTCCTGCGCGAGCGGGAAGAGTTCCGACTCCTCGCCTTCGAGATGCGTGTCGTAGGCGGCGGCGATGTCGTGGACGAGCTTCGGCGGCAGCACCGCACGCTGGCCGGCAGCGATGCCGGACAGGAGAGGACGGAGCCTGCGCCATAGCGCGGCGAGCCCGACGTGCTCGCGCGTGATCCGGTCCGACAGCGCGCGCGCCTCGGGCGCGTGCGCGACGACTCGCGGCAGGAGGCTCGCCTCCTCGTCTTCATGGTGATGGGGGGCGGCCGTGTCGAAGTAGCGCAGGATCGACCGCGCGGCGGCGCGCGCATCGGCGTCGTGGCCGTGCTCGGGCAGGTGGCGCTCGAGGCGAGCGAGCGTGCCGAGCTGCTTGCGCAGCCGGCCATGGCACGCGACGAGCATCGCGAGCGGATCGTCGAACGAGGCGGCGTCGCTGCCGGAAACATTCGTCGTGCCCATGGCTGCCATTGTGCGCTTCGGGCACCGGTTCGGGCGCGCGGTTCCCGCAGCGCGACCTCCTGCGCGATCGGTCGCATCATCCGCCCGACGCGCGCGGCGGGACGCGCGGCAACGCTGCGATCATCCGTCGGTTCGATCCGTTGGAGCGGCGAGCGGCTACGCGCCGACGAAGGGCCCGTCGCGGAAACCCGGGATCCGGTACTTCGTGCGCGCGCGCGCCGGAGCGCGCATGGGCCACGGCGTCGTTCGCGATGCCCGGAATCCGCCGGCCGGCCGTGCGCCCGCTCGCAGTGGGCAGCCCACCGCGCGAGCGGGCGATCGACAGCCCCGCGTTGTGGGAGACGCGAGAGAAGGATAGGGCGCGCGCGAACCGTCGCGCCGCGACGGCGGCGCGACGCGGCTCCGCCGTCGGCCGCTAGGGCTTCTTCGGCTGCTTCGGCTTCTTCGGTTCCTTCTTCTGCTTGTCGCGGTTGCCCATGGTCGCTCTCGAGGGTCGGGGTCGGGGGAACGCCCGGTATGGCCGGGCACCTTCGGACCGTCTGCCGGTCCGTGCGCATCCTGCCAGAATCCCGAGAACCATGCGCAGGCGCACGCGCAAGCGCATCGGCGCGGACGCGGCGCGGAAGGGGCGTTGCCGGCGGCGAACTCGTCCGGCGGTCCGCCGCAGATCGTGCCGGTCAGCGCGGCTGTGGTCGCGCGCGCCGGAACCTTGCGAGGGCCGTCCCGAACCCGGCGATGAGCGCCGCGAGCGCGAGGAGCGCCAGCGGATGGCCGACCGGGACCGGAACCGACGCCGCCGCCGGTACCGCGCCGCCACAAGCGGTGACGAGCGCGCCCATGAACGTCGCCGAGTTCGCGTCCTGACCACCGTCCGACCAGTCCTGGTCCACGAGCCAGAGCGTGCCCGCAGCCTGGAGGCGACGCGCGAACGTCACCGAGCCGGGAAAATCGACCAGCCCGCCAAGCGGGGTGACCAACGGCTCGCCGGCCGCAAGCCCCTGCAGGTCGGAAGTGCCGCAGCCCTCGGCGTTGCTGGCGGTCGGCGGAATCGGGTTCGCGACCCAGAACGGATCGGACAGGTTGAGCTTCTGCGACGGCATCGCGTTGTCGGAGCAATCGCCGAACTGCGCGCCATTCGCGTACACGGTGCCGTACAGCTCGTTGTAAACGTCGTTCGAACTATCGTATTCGGTGATGATCCTGCCGCCGGCATTGAGGTAGGCGAGCCACGCCGCGCCGTTGCCGGCGACGGTGCCGGTACGGGTCACGAACAGCGCCTGCGTGTTGCCGTCGGGCGCGCAACCCGTCACTTCGTTGAACGGTCCGACGCCCGAGTAGAGGCTCGCGCCGGTGGCATTGCTCGTGCCGCAGACGCGGATGTCGGGACGTGTGGCGCACTGCTGCGCGACCGCGGTGCCGGAAAGCGCGAGTTGCGCGCCGATCGTGACGAGCGCGACGATTCGAAGCCCGATGTTCATCCTGGGAGCCGGTGGCGGAGTATCCGGGGAGACTAGCACCCGCATGCCCGGGGACGGCGGATCGGTTCGTATTCCGACCCGGACGGCGCGCAGCGTGTGGTGCCGCCGCGACAGGCGGCCTGCCGCGCGGCAGGTTGCCACCGGCGAGCGGAATGGCAGGGCCATCGGGGAGAGCACCATCGTGAGAATCCCGAACCCGATTGCGAACCTTGATCCGGACCGGGTTTCACCGGGATGCTCAGCGGATCGCCGGGTCCGCCCCCATCGGGTTGCGCGGCGGCAGCTAGGGAAGCTCTGCGTAACCCGCGGATGCGCGACGCGTCGGGCGGGTGGGATG
>JBDTNO010000067.1:0-14729 GCA_039933715.1 Betaproteobacteria bacterium | reverse complement strand
TTGGTAGAGCAGCGGACTTTTAATCCGTTGGTCGCTGGTTCGAATCCAGCACGGCCTACCAAGCCTCGCGGGCGCGTTTAGAATCGGGTTTCCTCGGCGGGCCGTTAGCTCAGCTGGTAGAGCAGCGGACTCTTAATCCGTTTGTCGCAGGTTCGACCCCTGCACGGCCTACCATTCACCAGACCGCAGATTTCCGGGGGGCTGGATTCCTTTTCGCTTTGCGCGTTTGCGTGACCGGTCGGGAAGGAATGCCCTGTACACGCGGCGCGCCGAGGCGGGCGCGTGATGCGGCGCCATCGGATAGGTCGTTCACCTGCCCCGCTGCATCACTCCCGCGGGCGACGTTCCGTGTCGCACATGCCAGATTGCGCAGGTGTGTGGAAGTCGCCGGTGCGCACCGCATGCCTGCCCAGGGCGGCAAGGGCTTCATCGCTCGACGGTAATGCGATGAGCGTCCCGCCGTGGGTCCCGTCGGCCTCGATCCACGCCGGCCGTCGATCTGCGTCGTTCTGAGTCCATTCGTCGCGCGCGCCGTTGTGCTTGCGCACGCCGCCGAAAGAATCATGCGGGGTCTGACGTGCGTCGGCGCGCGGTTTCAACAGCTCGGCGGTCTGCTCTGGTGTTGCCCGTGCAAGCTGCTTTCCAGCCCGGCCAGCTGATTCAATGCGGTGCGGCGGCTACCGCCGGCGTGACCATTGCATCGACGCCGGGTATGCGCACCTTCAATAGCTTGACCGAATTCACGAAGACGAGGATATCCGGTCCGAGGTGAAGTATGGCGGCTTGGATTGGTCCAATCCACCCCAGCAGCGCCGCGCCAATACCGAGGACGTGAACCACGCCGACTCCGACGAACAGGTTCTCCTGTACGGTGCGATAAGCCCTTCGTGCGATTGCGCGTGCCCCGGCAATCTTCGATAGGTCGTCGGTCATTAGCGCGATATCGGCGGCCTCCAGCGCCGCCTGTGTGCCGGCGCCGCCCATGGCAATCCCGACATCCGCGCGCGCCAAGGCAGGGGCGTCATTCACTCCGTCTCCGACCATCGCTACGCGATGGCCCTGTTTCTGGAGCTCGGCTATCGCGGCCACTTTATCTTCCGGCATGAGGTCAGCATGAACCTCGTCAATACCGAGCGCCTTCGCTACGACTTGCGCCGTGGCGGCGTTGTCTCCGGTCAGCATGACAATGCGTTTCACGCCGCTAGCTTTGAGTTCGGCCAACGCTTCGCGAGCTCCCGGACGCAGGGTGTCTGCAATGAGAATGATCCCGGCTAGGTTGCCGTCGATGGCGACGTGGACTGGCGTTTCCCCTCCGGGCGCGCCGGTCTCCGGCAGCTGTATTCCGTTCTCTTGCAGCAGTGCGGCGTTCCCGACGAGGACCGTGTGGCCTTCCACGGTGGCTCGAGCGCCGCGCCCTTGCACCTGCTGGTACGCTTCCGGTTCCGAAACCGTGAGAGAAAGACCCTTCGCGTGGTCGACGACGGCCCTGGCCAGCGGATGTGCCGAACGCCGGTCCGCCGCTGCGGCCAAGCGCAGGATGTCGGTGTCCGTGAACGCCGCGGAGCGCGGCTCTACGCGGACCACTCTGGGGCTGTTTGACGTCAGTGTTCCGGTCTTGTCGAACACCATGACGTCGACCTTGGCGAGCGACTCCAGGTAGATGCCACCCTTGATCAGGATGCCGCTACGGGCCGCGCGCGCTATGGCCGCGATCATGACGAGCGGTGTGGCGAGCCCCAGCTCGGCGGGTGAGGTGAAGATGAGAAGCGTGACGATCATCCGCACGTCGTGCGTGGCCCAATACACGCCGATGAGAAATACAAACACGATGGGTATGAGCCACGCCGCCACCTTGTCGGCGAGCTTCTGTACCGGAGCTTGATGCGCTTCCGCGCCCTCAATGAGCGCGATGATCCTCGAGAACGTCGTGTCGCTTCCGAGCTTTTCTGTCCGGATGTCGAGAGCGCCGGACTCGACGACCGTACCGGCAAACACGCTCGAGCCATCACTCTTGTCCTTGGGAACGCTCTCACCAGTGATCGGCGCTTCGTTCACCGCGGCATTGCCCCCGACGACTCTCCCGTCGACCGGAATCCTCTCACCGCTGCGCACCAGCACAACGTCACCAACCCGAACGGCGGCCACGGGGACGGACTGCTCGCCAATCGCATTTCGCACGATCGCAACTTGTGGAACCGAGCCGATCAACGATCTGATCGAGGCCCGGGCGCGGTCCGTATTGAGCTCGGCGATGAATTCAGCGATGAGAATGATCACCATGAGCACGGCGCCAGCGACTGTCTCACCGCCGAGAACGGCGACCAAGGTCGCGACCGTGACGAATATCTCGGTTCCGATCTTTCGCTCATGAATCAGGTCCCGCACCCCGGTCTTGACGAGGGGATACAATCCGAGCGCTATCGCCACCCAAAGCCCGGGCAGCGGAACGAGTCCACGCCAATGGAGCAAGGCGATGACGCCCGTAATCACGATCCGGCCGACCTCGCGCCATCGTTCCGAAGTCATGAGGGTGCGAAACCCGGGTGCCACGGTGGGCGATGGAGTTGCGGACAACGCGGGGGAATTCATCTTCGGCGAACCCGTATGACGGTGGGCGTCCGCCTTGCCGCAGGCGCAAGGCGCGGCAAACCGAGCGTCTAATCCTATCCCCTGGGACAGGATAGTGGCAATTAAAATAAAATTGCAATGGTTGGAACCGGTCAGCATTCATGGCGAAGAACGCGCAATTGACCGCATCCTCCCCATGAGGATAGAGTGGCCACCATGGAAGCAACCAAAACGGCGTTTCATCTCTCCCATCCAGACATCGTGAAGCGCCTCAGGCGCGCCGAAGGGCACTTGCGGACCATCGTTGAGATGATGGAGTCCCATCGCCCGTGCGTGGACGTTGCGCAGCAACTGCACGCGGTTGAGAGAGCCGTGTGTGCCGCCAAGAAGGCCCTGATCCACGATCATATTGATCATTGCTTGGAACACGCCAATCGCCGGAACTCTCCTAGCGCTCATGTTGCGCTCGGCGAGTTCAAGGAGATCACCAAGTACCTGTAAGCTGGGCCGAACCGCCGCGCGCCGGCGGCTTTTCCATGCCGACGCCGCGCTTCATCCTGACGCTGTCGTGTACCGATGGCCCCGGCATCGTCGGCGCGGTCGGCACGTTCCTCGCCAGCGAAGGCTGCAACATCGTCGAGTCGGCGCAGTTCGGCGACGTCGACACCGGGCGCTTCTTCATGCGCGTCGTGGCCGAGCGGTTGGCCGACTACCTCGCCGCGAATCCGAAGGCGCGCGACACGCAGGAGGGCATCGTCGACGCGTTCACGCCGATCGCCCGGCGCTTCGGCATGGCGTGGGCGATCCGCGACGCGCACGCGAAGCCGAACGTCGTGATCCTGGTGTCGAAGCAGGATCATTGCCTCAACGACCTACTGTACCGGACGCGCATCGGCGCATTGCCGATGACCGTCGCGGCGATCGTGTCGAACCACCGCGACGCCGAGCCGCTCGCCGCGAGCTACGGCGCTCCGTTCCACCACCTGCCGGTGACCGCGGCGAGCAGAATCCGGCAGGAGCGCGAGCTGCGTGCGATCGTCGCCGACACCGGGTCCGAACTCGTGATCCTCGCGCGCTACATGCAGGTGCTCTCCGACGATCTCGCGCGCGAGATCGCAGGCCGCGCGATCAACATCCACCACGGCTTGCTGCCGAGCTTCAAGGGCGCGAAGCCCTACCACCAGGCGTACGACCGGGGCGTCAAGCTGATCGGCGCGACCGCGCACTACGTGACCGCCGACCTGGACGAGGGACCGATCATCGACCAGGAAGTCGCGCGCATCGATTACAACATGCGCGCCGACGATCTCGTCGCGCTCGGACGCGACGTCGAATGCCAGGCGCTCGCGCGCGCCGTCAAGTTCCATCTCGAGCGGCGCGTGTTCCTGAACGGCGCGAAGACGGTCGTGTTCCGCTAGTCGCCCGACCACCCGATGAGCGCGCGTCCCATCCGCCCCCGTGATCGCTTCCTGGTCTTCGGGGCCCCGGTCATCGAGGAGGCGGAGATCGCGGAGGTGGTCGCCACGCTCCGCAGCGGATGGATCGGGACCGGACCCCGCACCGCGCGGTTCGAGGAGGATTTCAAGGCGTACAAGGGCGCGGCGCATGCCGTCGCCGTGAGCTCGTGCACCGCTGCGCTGCATCTCGGCATGCTGGCGGCGGGCGTTCGCCCCGGGGACGAGGTCATCACGTCGGCGCTGACGTTCTGCGCCACCGTGAACCCCATCATCCATGCGGGTGCCACGCCGGTGCTCGTGGATGTGGACGCCTCGTCGATGAACATGACGGCGGAGGCGGTCGAGCAAGCCATTACCGAGCACACGCGGGCCATCGTCCCCGTGCATTTCGCCGGGCGGCCGTGCGCGATGGATGCGCTGTGCGCCCTCGCGGAGCGCCACGATCTCACGCTGATCGAGGACTGCGCCCACGCCATCGAAGCAGAATTCGGCGGGCGAGCGACCGGAACGTTCGGCGCGTTCGGGTGCTTCAGCTTCTACGCCACCAAGAACGTCACCACGGGCGAAGGCGGCATGCTGGTGGCGCGTCGCGAGGAGGATGCCGATGCGGTGCGCCGGCTCGCGCTCCACGGCATGAGCCAGGATGCGTGGAAGCGGTTCAACGACGAGGGATATCGCCACTACGACGTGATGGAGGCCGGGTTCAAGTGCAACATGACCGATCTCCAGGCGGCCATCGGGATCCATCAGTTGAAGCGCGTCGAAGCCAATTGGCGGCGCCGCGAGGCGATCTGGCGTCGCTACGACGACGCGTTGCGCGATCTGCCGCTGACCCTCCCCGCGCCTCCCGCGCCCGGGACGCGGCACGCGCTCCACCTGTACACGGTGCTCGTCGACGAAGCGCAGGCGCGGCTGTCGCGCGACGACTTCCTCGACGCGATGACCGCGCGCCGGATCGGCGTGGGCGTCCATTACGTCGGTCTTCCGGAGCACGCGTACTACCGGAAACGCTACGGCTGGCGGCCCGAGGATTTTCCCAACGCGATGCGCATCGGCAGGTCCACCGTCAGCCTTCCGCTGTCCGCCGGTCTCACCGACGACGATGTCGCGGACGTCGTGAGCGCCGTGCGCGGGATCCTGTCGTGAGGCGCCGCGCGCGCAGGTCGGATCCGGCGGAGCGATGACGGGCATCCACCGGCGCAACGTTCGCAAGCTCGTCGACGTCGCCCGACGGTGGTTGCGTGGCCTCGTGCGCGCACCGCGGGTGCGCGGGGCCGTGCCGCCGATGCAACCGGGCGGGGTCCGCCTCGGCGACGCCGAGGAGGAGGAAGCCGTCGCCGCCGTCCGCGACGTCATCCGCTCGAAACGGCTGTTCCGCTACTACGGCGCATCGCGCAATCCATTGCAGCGTTCGCGGGTGCGCGAATTCGAGCAGGCGTTTGCAAAGCGCGTCGGCATTCGGCACGCGCTGGCGGTCAATTCGGGCAGCAGCGCGCTGGTCGCCGGGCTCGCCGCGCTCGGCGTCGGACCCGGCGACGAGGTGATCGTCCCGGGCTATGCATGGGTTTCGACGGCGAGCTCCGCGCTTGCGCTGGGCGCCGTGCCGATCATCGCCGAGGTCGACGACTCACTCACGCTCGACGTCGACGACGTGCGCGGCAGGCTATCGCCGCACACGCGCGCGGTGGTCGCCGTTCACATGCGCGGCGCGCCCGCGCGCATGGACGCGATCGCCGCCCTGTGTCGCGAGCATGGGCTGCTGCTGGTCGAGGACGTCGCGCAAGCGGTCGGCGGCCGATTCCGCGGGCAAAGCCTGGGAACCTTCGGGGATGTCGCGGCCTTCAGCTTCCAGGCGAGCAAGATCATCACCGCGGGCGAAGGCGGCCTGGTCGCGAGCGCGGCGGAAGCCACGCACCTTCGTGCCGCGATGTATCACGACTCGGCCGTCTGCGCGCACCGCGGCGTCGCGATGGCGGATTGGCTGGCGGGAGTGAACCTGAGGATGTCGGAGTTGCACGCCGCGGTGCTGCTCGCCCAGCTCGCGCGACTGGACGAGATCGTCGCCGACATGCGCAGCCGCAAGGCGGTGATCCGCGACCTCGTTCGCGGCCCCCTGGAGGAGCGCGGAGCGAAGCTCAGGACCCTCCACGATGCCGACGGCGACACCGCGACGTCGCTCGTGTTCTTCCTGCCCGACGCGCAGCGCGTGGCGCCCATGGTCTCCGCGCTGCTCGACGACAACGTTCCCGCATCGCGCCTCTACCACGACCTCGCGCTCCTCCCGCACGACCATGTGGACTTGCATGTCTACACGTCGTGGCTGCCGATCCTGCGCCAGGACTCGTGGTCGCGGGCGGGCGAGCCGTGGGTGAGCCATCCGCGCCGGATCGCGTATTCAGCGGGCATGTGCGCTAAGACGATCGACCTTTTGCGCCGGGCGGTGCACGTCGACGTCAGTCCCGACCTCTCCGCGCAGCAGGCGGCCGACGTCGGCGCGGCGATCGCCGCCGCCGCCCGGAGGCTGCTCTGAGCGAGCACGCGGATGCGCGGGAGACGCCGAAGCCCGTCGACGTGATCGTCGTGGGCTCCGGAGCCGCCGGGGGCTGGGCGGCGAAGGAGCTCACCGAAAGCGGACTCTCCGTGCTGGTCCTCGAGGCGGGCCCTCCGATCCGCGTGGAGCAGGACTTTCCGTTGCCGGCGCCGAACGAGGGCCGCCTTTCCGCGCGTCTCGTGCATGGAATCACGCATCAGCCGATCCAGATGCGTTGCCCGGCGTTCAACGCCAGGACTCGACGCTTCTTCGTCGACGACCGCGAGCATCCGTACACGACGCCCGCGGACAAGGCCTACAACTGGTTCCGGGGCAGGCAGGTCGGCGGTCGCATGCACACCTGGGGCCGCGTGGTCGCGAGGCTGTCGGAACTCGAGCTCAGGGCCGCGAGCCGCGATGGCCACGGCAACGACTGGCCGCTCGCTTACGACGACCTCGCCCGCGCCTACGACACGGTGGAGTCGTTCCTCGGCGTGTCGGGATGCGTTGACGAAGTCCCGTCACGGGCGGGCACCGTGGTCGGCGGGCCATCCGCGATGACGCGGGGGGAAACGGCATTCAAGGCGAAGGTGGAAGCCGCGTTTCCGGGGCGACGGGTGATCGCCGCGCGCGTCGCGCGCCGCGACCGGGATCGGACGCCCTCCACGCTGCGCGCCGCGCAGCAGACCGGGCGGATGACGTTGCGAGGCGATGCGCTGGTGCGAAGCATCAGGACCGATCCGGTCAGCGGAAGGGCCACCGGTGTCGCGTGCATCGACCGAACGACGAAGCAGGCATTCATCGCGAGCGCGAAGGCCGTCGTCCTGTGCGCCAGCACGGTCGAGAGCGTGCGGATCCTGCTCAACTCCGCGTGTCCACGCCATCCGGGCGGTCTCGGCAATGCGGCGGGAAAGCTGGGCCTGGGGATCACCGATCACCTGCTCGTCGGCGTAGGGGGCCCTGCGCCCGCCGCGCGCGGCGAAACCGACGCTCCCGCGTCAACCGATCCTTACGATTTCGGCACCGCGACCGGCATCTATATCCCGCGTTTCCGCAACGTCGAGGAGTCGCACCCCGGATTCCTGCGCGGTTACGCGATCCAGGGCGGCATCGGCAGGGGCCCCTCGTGGTACCTGATGGCGCACGGCGAGATGCTGTCGCGCCCCGAGAATCGCGTCGTCATCGATCGCGCGCGGCGCGACGCATGGGGAATCCCGGCAGCGCGCATCGAGCTCGCGTGGTCGGCCAACGAGCACGCGATGATCGCCGATGCATTGGCAGTCTTGCGCGCGATGGCGCACGCCGCTGGCCTTGCGATCCGCAACCCGCCGTCGGGCAGGCCGCTCGAAACGCTTACCTACCGCCTGTGGAAGAACCGGCTCATGGCGCAGTCGGGCGCATTCCTGCCCGGGAGCGCGATGCACGAGCTGGGCGGCGCGGCGATGGGATCCGATGCGGCGACGTCGGTCGTCGACCGCTGGGGACGCTGCTGGTCCGCGCCCAACGTGATCGTCGCCGACGGCGCGTGCTTCCCTTCCGGTTGCAGCCAGAACGTGACGCTCACGATCCTGGCGTTGACGGTCCGCGCGTGCGAGCGCCTGGTCGACGACTACCGGTCGGGCTCGCTGTAACGGCGTCCGTCGTCCTCACGGCGAAAGTCACCGGGCTCGAGGCCGAGCAACTGCCGATACCGTTGCTCGAGCCGCGGCGCCTCGCGCTCGATGTCGTGCCACCGCGCGACGAACCCGCGTCCCGCGCGACCCATGCGCGTCCGGGCGTCGGCGTCGTCGCCGAGCCGTCGTAGCGCGTCGGCCAGCGCCGCGTGGTCGTGCTCGGGAACCAGGAGGGCGCTTTCGCCCGGCAACGTCACGTTCGGGATGTCGCAGTGCCAGGTCGACACCACCGGTACGCCGAGCGCCTGGGCCTCGAGGATCGTGGTCGGCGCGCCGCCCTCGCCGACGCCGTCGCGATCGAACACGCTGGGATGCAGGAACACGTCCGCGCCGACCAACTCCCTCAGGTATTCGTCGTGGTTCAGAAAGCCGAGCCTTCGCACGCAGTCACGCATCGGGTGCTCGCGGAGGAACGCGAACACGCGCGCGGCGTCGCGCCCGTCGGTCAGCGTCTCGTCGCCGATGATGCGGAACTGGATCCGGCGACCTTCGCGATCGAGGAGGCGCACCGCCTCCAGCGCATCCAGCAGCCCCTTCTGCTCGCAAAACCTGCCGGCGAAGAGGATCACGAACGGGTGGTCCGAACGGTTCTCCGCCGGGCCCCTGGGCACCATGCGGCCAACCGGCAATGCGATGCGCTGCACGCGGACCTTGCTCGCGGGACACCCCAAGTCGATGAGGCGCCGGCGCAGAAACGGGCCTTCGACGAGGAACAGATCGCCCTCTGCGAACAGTTCGCGCAACCGGGCGGGCCAGTCCTGACGTCCGGTCCCGGTATCGATGAGCCAGGACCACCAGGGTCCGACGCTTGGCGCGACGTCGTCGCCGAGGAAGGTCACGACGAGAGGCAGTCCAAGCCTTCGCTTGAGCGCCAGCAAGCGCCAGCCGAGCGGTGCGAAGTAGGCGTGGATGATCGCCGCCCGCTCGCGTTGCAGGATCGACGAGGCCCAGTCGAGATAGCGCTCCGGGTCGGCGTCGGTGCGAAATCGCGGCACGAGCGTCCGGTGCAGCGCGCCCAGCATCGGCTCGGCGAGGCGCGGCGGCAGATGCGCTAGACGCCGCCGCACCTGGAGCCCAAGCGACCATACGACGGGGTTGCCCTGTCCGACACCGTTCTCCGCGCCGTACAGGTGGAATGCGCGCGCGAGCGCGGCGGGGAGCGCCGGACGGATCGCCGGCGACTCGGGGGCGCGTGTCAGGCAGATGGGACGGAACTGGCGCTGATGCGACAGGTAGTGGTAAATGTACGACTGCGTGGAAACGAAGAAGAGTTGATTGACGTGCGCGACAACCGTCCGCCCGTCGGCCATGCCGTTCGCGCTGTCCGACGCTACCGCTGCGGTCGCGCGACCTGCGACGTCATCCATCGGTGCTGCGGTTCCAAAGGGTCGTCGTTGCAACGCCGGATTTCTCCGCATCGCGCCGTGTGCCGGATCCAGCGGCCCCGGAAGGCCCTGGCGCGAGCGGGCGACTGGAGATGAGTGCGCGCTTGCCACGGGAACGATACCACCCGGCCGCCCCCGTTCTCGAAACCGAGCGGCTCGTGTTGCGGCCGTGGCGCGAGGCCGACGTGCGCGCCTACTCGCGCATCCTTCGCGATCCCGAGGTCATGCGACATTGGGGCTCCGGCCCCCGCTTTCGCCTGAGGCGCGCCCTCGCGAATCAAGTCGCGCGCTTCGTTGCGGTCGAGGCGCGATGGGCGATCGCATCGATGAACCGGCACTGGCATCGCTACGGCTTCGGCCAATGGGCGGTCGAGCACAAGGAAATGGGATCGCTGCTCGGAAACGTCGGCCTCACCGTCCTCGAGGACTGGACGGCGGGGCCCACGAACGTCGAAATCGGCTGGTTCCTCGCACGCCCGGTGTGGGGCCGGGGCTACGCCACCGAAGCCGCTCGGGCGTGCATCGACTACGCGTTCGACATCGTGCAGCTACCGCGCCTCGTCAGCGTGACCCTGGTTTCCAACCTGCGCTCCGAGCGCGTCATGCAGAGTCTCGCGCTGTCGCGGGTCGGCCGGACGCGATGGAAAGGAAGCGAGGTCGTCTGGTATGCGGTCGCGCAGGCCGACTGGACGCGCACGGGCGCTGCGGGGAGCGATACACCGAGACCGCGAGCCCAGCCGACCTGACGCGCCGCCGAGGCTCAACGGGCCGTTCGTCCCGCCCGAAGGGGCCCAGCCACGTTGACGGCGAGCCCCACGAACACCAGCACGACGCCGACGGCCTGCGCGGAGACGAGTTGCTCGCCCAGGAAGAGCGCCGCGGACGCCATGCCCGACACCGGGATCAGCAATGCGAACGGCGAGATCAGCGGCGTCGGATACGTGTGCAGCAACCGGTTCCACGCGCCGTAAGCGAACAGCGTCGCGCCCCACGCCATGAACAGCACGCAAGCCCACGCGACCCAGGATGCGTGCGCGACCGCGCGCAAGGCGTCGATCCCGCCCTCGAACGCGAACGACGCGACGGCGAGCGGCAGCGGAGGAACGAGGCTCGACCAGACGACGAGCGAGAACGCGTCGACGTCGTGGTCGGCGCCCGCGCGCTTGGCGATCACGTTGCCGACCGCCCACGCGAACGCAGCCGCGACGACCGCGATGAATCCCGCGAGCGCCGCGCCCGTGCCGCTCTCGATCCTGTGGAGGCCCAGCACGACGATGCCCGCGGTCGCGACGATCGATCCCAGCGCATTCCATCCGTTGAACCGGTCGCCCGCGAACGCGACCGCGAGCCCGATCGTGAAGAACACCTGGAGCTGGATCACGAGCGACGCGAGCCCCGCCGGCATGCCGAGCCGGATGCCGACAAACAGAAGGCCGAACTGGAACACGCCGATCACGAAGCCGTAGGCGACCACGCCCTTCCAGGGCATGTCGGGCCGGCGGACGAACAGGAACGCCGGCACGCCGGCGCAGAGGAAGCGCAGCGCCGCGAGCATGAACGGCGGCACCTCGTCGAGGCCGATCCGCATCGGAACGAACGCGAAGCCCCAGACGATCACGACGGCGAGCGTGAGGACGAGGTCGGCGGACGAAAGGCGGGTTTTCACGGGGGTGCGGCGCGTCGCGGGACCGCCGGCATCGTCCCCCTGTCCGGAACCGTCGTTCCGGGCCGTTCGATCGGTGGAATTTGCGTTGCAAAGCGGTCCGGCGGACAATCGCGATCCTACCGCAGCACCCCGCCCGTCCCCCCGGAACGTCACCGATGCGCAACGCCACGACCTTCGCAGCCGGCCGCGACTTCGACGTGCTGTGCCTCGGGCGCTTCGCCGTCGACTTCTACGCGCAGCAGATCGGCGCGCGGCTGGAGGACGTAACGAGCTTCGCCAAGTACCTCGGCGGATCCTCGGCGAACACCGCCTTCGGCTGCGCGCGCCTCGGGTTGCGCGCCGGCATGATCTCGCGCGTCGGCGACGACCATCTCGGTCGCTTCCTCGTCGAGACGCTCGCACGCGAAGGCTGCGACACGAGCCATGTCAGCGTCGACCCGACGCGGCTCACCGGCGGGGTCGTGTTGGGCATCAAGGACCGCGACACGTTCCCGTTGATCTTCCTGCGCGAGAATTGCGCCGACCTCGCGGTCGCCGAGGAAGACGTCGCCGAGGATTACCTGAAGCGCAGCCGCGCGCTGCTCGTCACCGGCACGCATTTCTCGACGCCGCACGTCGACCGCATCAGTCATCTGGCGCTCGAGCGCGCGCGCCGGCACGGCGTGCGCACGGTGCTCGACATCGACTACCGGCCGGTGCTGTGGGGGCTCACCAAGAAGGGTGACGGCGAGACGCGCTACATCCGCTCCGACACCGTCACCGCGCACCTGCAGCGCATCCTGCCGCGATTCGACCTCTTGATCGGCACCGGCGAGGAGTTCGCGATCGCCGGCGGCAGCACGGACCCGATCGAGGCGCTCCGCGCGATCCGCAAGCTCACGCCGGCCACGCTCGTCGTCAAGCGCGGTGCGATGGGATGCGTCGTCGTCGACGGCCCGATCCCCGCGTCGCTCGACGACGCGTTCCAGGGGCGCGGCGTCGAGGTGGAGGTGCTGAACGTGCTGGGCGCCGGCGACGCGTTCTCCGCGGGATTCCTGTCGGGATGGGTGCGAGGCGAGGACTACGAGGCGTGCACGCGCTACGCGAACGCGTGCGGCGCGCTGGTCGTGTCGCGCCACGGCTGCGCGCCCGCGATGCCGACGCGCGTCGAGCTCGACTATTTCCTCGCGCATGCGGCGTCGATCCCGCGCCCCGACCGCGACGCGACGCTGACGAGGCTGCACCGCGTCACCGCGCCCCGCGCGTCGCGCGACGATCTCGCGATCTTCGCGTTCGACCATCGCAACCCGTTCTTCGAGCTCGCGCAGGAGGCGGGTGCGTCGGAAGACCGGTTGCCGCATCTCAAGAAGCTCTGCGTCGAGGCGGTCGCCGCCACCGAGCGCGCGCGGTCGCTGTCGGGTCGTGTCGGCATTCTTTGCGACGACCGCTATGGACAGGATGCGCTGAACGCGGCGACCGGACGCGGCTGGTGGATCGGGCGACCAGTCGAGTTGCCCGGCTCCAATCCGGTCGTGTTCGATCGCGGTCGCTCGATCGGCACGTCGCTCATCGCATGGCCGAGCGAGCACGTCGTGAAGTGCCTGGTCGCCTACCATCCGGACGACGTGATTGACCGCCGGCTCGAGAACGAAGCGCAGATCCGCGCGCTGAGCGAGGCGACCGAGGCGAGCGGCCACGAGCTGCTGCTCGAGATCATCCCACCGCGCGGGCTTCCGCGCGAGCGCGACACGGTGCTGCGGGGGCTGAAGCGTCTCTACAACCTCGGCTTTCGTCCCGAATGGTGGAAGCTCGAGCCGATGGGCGCCCAGGAATGGCGCGCGATCGACGCGCTGATCGCCGAGCGCGACCCGTATTGCCGCGGCGTGCTCCTGCTGGGCCAGAAGGCCGAGGTCGAGGCGCTCGCGGAAGGCTTTCGCGAGGCGCGCGCGAGCACGAGCTGCCGCGGGTTCGCGGTCGGCCGCACGATCTTCCACGCGCCCGCGCGCGCATGGCTGAAGGGCGAGATCGACGACGCGGCGTTCGTGGGCCGCGCGCGCGCGACGTTCGAGGCGCTGATCGACGCCTGGCAGGACGCGCGCACCGGCGCGCGGTGCGTCGCATGACCAGGACCGTGCGCCTGACCGCCGCGCAGGCGCTCGTGCGCTGGCTCGCGGCGTTGCGCGTCGAAGGCGGCGAGCGCCTGTTCGGCGGCGTGTGGGCGATCTTCGGCCACGGCAACGTAGCGGGCATCGGCGAGGCGCTGTACATGCACCGCGACGCGTTGCCGACCTACCGCGCGCACAACGAGCAGGCGATGGCGCACGCTGCGATCGCGTACGCGAAGGCGCACATGCGCCGGCGGATGATGGCGTGCACGTCGTCGATCGGCCCGGGCGCGACCAACATGGTCACCGCGGCAGCGCTCGCGCACGTCAACCGGCTGCCAGTGCTGTTCCTGCCCGGCGATGTCTTCGTATCGCGCGCACCGGACCCGGTGTTGCAGCAGATCGAGGATTTTCACGACGGCGGCGTGTCGGCGAACGACTGCTTCAAGCCCGTCTCGCGCTATTTCGACCGCATCGTGCATCCTGAGCAGCTCCTGGCGGCGCTCCCGCGCGCGCTGCACGTGCTCACCGACCCGGCGCTGTGCGGGCCGGTGACGCTCGCGATGCCGCAGGACGTGCAGACGATGGCGCACGACTGGCCCGAGTCGTTCTTCGCGCCGCCGCCGGTGCGCTTCGCCGCGCCGCAGGCGAGCGACGAGGAGCTCGCCGATGCGGTCGCGATCCTGCGGCAGGCGAGAAAGCCGCTGATCGTCGCGGGCGGCGGGACGCTCTACGGCCTTGCGACCGACGCGCTCATGCGCTTCGCCGACACCCACGGCGTGCCGGTCGCTGAAACGCAGGGCGGCAAGGGATCGCTCGCCTGGGACCATCCGATGCAGGCCGGAGCGATCGGCGTCACCGGATCGCCGGCCGCCAATGCGCTCGCGCACGAAGCCGACGTCGTGCTCGCCGTCGGGACACGCCTCCAGGATTTCACGACCGGATCGCATACGCTGTTCCCGCACGCGAAGCTCGTGTCGCTCAACGTCAACGGCTTCGACGCGATGAAATGGCGCGGCGCGATGCTGCGCGCCGACGCGCGGCGCGGTCTCGAGGCGCTGTCGGCGAAGCTCGTCGGCTGGCGATCCGACGATGGGTGGCGCAAGCGCGCGACCGAAGACGCGAAAGGTTGGCAAGGGGAACTGCTGCGCGTCACCGCGGGCGGCGACGGCGCGCTGCCCTGCGACGGCGAGGTGATCGGCGCCGTGCAGCGCTCGGGCGCGCAATCGCCGCGCGACGACATCGTCGTGTGCGCCGCCGGCACGCTGCCGGGCGAACTGCACAAGCTCTGGCGCGCGTCGAGCCCGGGCGGCTACCACGTCGAGTACGGCTACTCGTGCATGGGCTACGAGATCGCCGGCGGGCT
>JBDTNO010000066.1:0-14821 GCA_039933715.1 Betaproteobacteria bacterium | reverse complement strand
ATGCGCTCGAGAAGCTCCGGCATCGCGGCGACGGCCGCCTTCCCGGCCTCGTCGGCTTCCGCCTGCTGGCGATCGCGGAGGGCCGCCTCGACGCGGAGCTCGAGATCCGCCCCGAGCTCCTCGCCCCCAACGGTTACCTGCACGCGGCCACGGTGATCGCGCTCGCCGACACCGCGTGCGGCTACGGATGCATCGCGCACCTGCCCGACGAGCGCCACAACTTCACGACCGTCGAGCTCAAGTGCAACTTCCTGTCGACCGCGCGCGAGGGCGCGATCGCGTGCGTGGCGCGCGCGGCGCATCTGGGGCGCACGACGCAGGTCTGGGACGCGACGGTCACCCGCGAGTCCGACGGCGCGACGATTGCACTCTTCCGCTGCACGCAGATGGTGCTGCCGCCGCGTGGCTAGCCCGGCGTCGCACGATGGCGGGAGAGCGATGGACGCGCTGAACGACGACGGATCGCGCGCGCGGCACGTCGAGTGCCTGGCGGGCGGCGGGCTCCATCGCGTCGCCTATCGCGAATGGGGCGATCCGGCGAACCCGCGCGTCGTCGTGTGCGTGCACGCGTTGACGCGCAACGCGCGCGACTTCGGCCCGATGGCGCGCGCGCTCGCCGGCCGCCATCGCGTCGTCGCGCCCGACATGCCGGGGCGGGGGCAGAGCGATCGCCTCGCCGACCCGATGCTCTACCAGGTGCCGACCTACGTGGCCGACGCGGTGACGCTGCTCGCGCGCCTCGACGTCGAGCGCGTCGATTGGGTGGGCATCTCGCTCGGCGCGCTGATGGGGATGGCCATCGCGTCGATGGACCGCACGCCGATCCGCCGAATGGTGGTGAGCGACGCGGGCCCGGTGCTCGCGCGCGCGGCCCTCGAGCGCATCGCGAGCTACGTCGGCGTCGCGATGTCGTTTCCGACCCACGACGCGGCGTTCCAGGCAATCCGCGCGATCAGCGAGCCGTTCGGTCCGCACAGCGACGCCGAGTGGCGTTTCCTCGTCGACAACGTGCTCGTGCAGCGGCCCGACGGCACGTGGACGCTGCACTACGATCCGGCGATCGCGATCCCGTTCCGCGAGGGGCTGAAGGTGCCCGGCGACGTCGACCTGTGGCGCCTGTGGGACGCGATCCGCGCGCCGACGCTCGTGTTGCGCGGCGAACGCTCGGACCTCCTGTCGGCCGACACCGCGCGGCAGATGACGTTGCGCGGGCCGAAGGCGGAGCTCGTCACGCTGACGGGCGTGGGGCATGCGCCGACGCTCGTGCCCGCGGCGCAGATCGAGCTGGTGCGGGCGTTTCTCGATCGCGACGTTTGATCAGGCAGCGAGGGTCAACGAAGTACGTTTGCCTGCGGACTCGAACCACGGTCGAAGCTCAAAGTCGACCTGGAGGAAGTCGGCCAACTCGACCCCCGACGACTCTCGTCCTCGAACAGGATGAAGCGGTGGTTCTCGGGCACGGGACGGCCTTCGGCGATGAGTTGCGTCAGGTCGCGCCGCTCGGTGTCGGTGGGGTCGTAGGCCCGTTTGGTCGGTCGAGCCACCAGGTCACGCTGCCGCGAGGGCCTCGGCCAGTGACTGCGTGTGCACCGGCGCAGCCTTGCGCAGCCGGGTGTCCTCGGTGACCCATCGGGCGCCCAGCTGCTTCCCAACGGCGACATACGAGCATCGTAGGCCGATATTCTGAATTCAGAGGATGTAGCCAACGCCGTGGCATGGCCAGTCGACTGCAGCCCGTCCTCGATCACGGATTGAGCTTCGGCCAATGCCGAGGTTGCAACGTACAACGCCATCCTCCGTACTTGCATCGCAGTGGCGAGCGCATTCGTCAGTTCGACCAGACAGCACGCGTCGCTATGCCAGTCAGGGTCGCGCTCGAGCAGGGCTCGCGCGCGAGCGGTCTGCGGATTGTCGATCACCAGGTAGGCGAGGAATTGCCGTCTACGACGATCATGCGCACTCCGGGTCAGTCGCGACCTTCGTTTATCCACGCCTTGATTTCCCCGGGGGTGACCGGACCACCCTTGAGCTTGATCGGCGGCGACAGCTTCGGCGCCATGCGCGACGGTACGAGCCCGCGCTCGATCAGCGTCACGACTTCCTTGGTCACGGAGCGGCGGTCGCGCTCGGCCTGCTCGCGCAGATGGGCATGAAGCGATTCGGGGAGGTTCTTGATGACGAGCGTGCTCATGGCGGCTCCGGTGGGATGGGCCAGGTCGGACCTTGATGGCCAAAAAGGAATCGTTTAGCTACCGTTTTGCTTCCTTTCGCTTTGGCACGGGCCCCTCCGGGCGGGAGGTGCCAAGGTTGCACTGCCATGTGCGGGGTCCGTTCCCGCGCGAGTATCGGG
Organism: Betaproteobacteria bacterium; assembly: GCA_039933715.1. Taxonomy (GTDB): domain Bacteria; phylum Pseudomonadota; class Gammaproteobacteria; order Burkholderiales; family Casimicrobiaceae; genus VBCG01. Next base: position 12,471 of record JBDTNO010000066.1, on the reverse strand, counting down.
GCGGGCCCGGAGTCGCGCAACAAGCGCGGCCCGATTCGGCCGAATGACCGATCGGCGTCGGACCCGACGTGGCCGCAGGATGCGTGCGTGAACGGTTCAGGATCGGCGAGCCCCGCGAGCGCCACTCCGGTCGTGCTCGCGGGCTTCGCCGCGGGTGTCGCGCTCCTTCAGACCCGCGCGACGTTGCCTGCTGCAACCGGCGCGTGGCTGCTGTTCGCCATCGCGCTCGCGATCGCGGCGGTGGCATGGCGCCGGCATGCGCTGGATCGGGCGGCCACGGGCGCGGCGGTGGCAACCCAAGCGGTCGCGACGCCCCGCGGTTCGCTGATCCTCTGCGCGCTCGTCGCGGCGATCGGCGGATTCGCGTACGCCGCATGGCGTGCGGACCTGCGTCTCGCCGATGCGCTGCCCGAAGCGTGGGAGGGAGCCGACGTCGTGATCGTCGGCGTCGTCGACGACCTGCCGGACCTCTCCGATCGCGGTGCGCGGTTCGCGTTCGCGGTCGAGCGCGTGGAGCCGCAAGAGGCTCGGGTTCCACGCCGGGTGTCCTTGTCGTGGAGCGCCGAGCGCGCCGAGGACGACGCGGAAGCGGAGGCACCGGTCGTGCATGCGGGCGAGCGCTGGCGCTTCACCGTGCGGCTGAAGCGGCCGCACGGCTACGCGAACCCCGGCGGCTTCGACCTCGAGGCGTGGCTGTTCGAGCGCAACTTGCGCGCCACCGGCTACGTGCATGTCCGCGGCGGCGAGGGCGCGACGCGGATCGACGCGTTCGCCGGGCGTCCGCTCGACGTCGTGCAGCGGGCGCGCGAGCGCGTGCGCGAGCGCATCGCCGCCGCGCTCGCCGGCGAGACGTACGCGGGTGTCGTCGCGGCGCTCGCGATCGGCGACCAGCGCGCGATTCCCGACGCGCAATGGACGGTGTTCAACCGCACCGGCATCGGCCACCTCGTCAGCATTTCCGGATTGCATGTGACGGCGTTGGCGGCTTTGGCCGCATGGGTCGTCGCGATCGCGGCGCGCCGTTCGGTCCGCATCACCGACGCATTGCCCGCGCGCTCGGTCGGCGCGATCGCCGGCGTGGTCGCCGCGGGTGTGTACACGTTGCTTGCCGGCGCCGAAGTTCCCGCGCAACGGACGTTCGCGATGCTCGCGGCGGGTGCCGCCGGCCTCGTGCTCGCACGCCAGTCCCACGCGCCGATCCTGTGGCTGTGGGCACTCGCGGCGGTGCTGGCGTTCGACCCGTGGGCGGTGCTGGCGCCCGGCTGCTGGCTGTCGTTCGGCGCGGTGGCCGTCCTCATCCTGGCCGTGAGCGGACGCGTCGCCGGTTCGCGCGGGCCGACCCGGGCATCGCGCGTCGCGGCAACGATCGGCGAAGGCGCGCGCACGCAGTGGGCGGTGACGGTCGGTCTCGTCCCGTTCACGCTCGTGTTGTTCGGGCAGGTGTCGCTCGTCTCGCCGATCGCCAACGCGGTCGCGATTCCGCTCGTGACCCTCGCGGTCGCGCCACTCGCGGTCGCGGGCATCGTCGTCCCCGGCGACGCATGCTTCGTCGCAGCGCACCTGTTGCTGGCGCCGCTGATGCGATGGCTGACCTGGCTCGCCGAAGCGCCAGTGGCCGCGTGGGTGCAGCACACGCCGCTCGCATGGACGATCGCCGCGGCGGCGCTCGGCGTCGCGTGGCTGCTCGCTCCGCGCGGTGTGCCGGGCCGCCCGCTCGGCGCGGTGTGGTTGCTTCCCCTGTTCGTCGTGATGCCGGAACCGCCGCCCGAAGGCAGCGCGCGCATCGCGGTCCTCGACGTCGGGCAGGGGCTCGCCGTCGTCGTGCGCACGCACGCGCATGCGCTCGTCTACGACACCGGGCCGCGCTGGCATGCGACGGCGGACGCCGGTTTGCGCATCGTCGCGCCGTACCTGCGTCACGAAGGCATCGGCCGGCTCGACCGGCTGGTCATCAGCCACCAGGACCTCGACCACGCGGGCGGCGCGGCGTCGCTGCTGCGCCTGACGCCGGTCGATCGGGTCGTTTCGTCGCTGCCGCGCGACCATCCGGCGCTGGCGGATGCCGGCGGCGTGCCGTCGCAGCGGTGCGAACGCGGGATGCATTGGGAGCGCGACGGCGTGAAGTTCGCCGTGCTGCATCCGACGCCCGCCCTCTACGACGACCCGCGGACGCGCACCAACGACCTGTCGTGCGTTGTCCTGGTCGATGCCGGCGGAACGCGCGTGCTGCTCGCCGGCGATATCGAGTCGCGCAGCGAGGCGCGGCTCCTGCGCGAGCTGCGCGACCTGCTCGCGGCCCACGTGCTCGTCGTGCCGCACCACGGCAGCCGCACGTCCTCCACCGTGCCGTTCGTCGCCGCCGTCGATCCCGCGATCGCGATTTTCACGCCGGGCTACCGCAACCGCTTCGGGCACCCGCGCGCCGACGTCGTCGCGCGCTACGTCGCGCGCGGCGCGGCGACGCTGCGCACCGATCTCGACGGCGCGATCGTGTTCGACGCGGGACCGGCGGGCATCGAGAACCTCGCGCGCACGCGGCACACCTGGGCGCGCTATTGGCGCGACCGCCCGGATATGTCTGCGGGATCATCCAACTGATGACTCCACCGGGCGTTCGACGGATCGTCATCGTGCTCGCGATCGAGGACCCGCTCGCACAGCACGCGCGTCGAGACGCCCGGCGTGTAGGGAACGAGCACGATGCGGTGCGTCGCGGCGACGAGGCCGTACATGCGATCGAGGTCGGCGGGCGCGATCTCGTCGCCGTGGCAGACCATGCGCGCCCCCAGCGCGTCGAGGTAGCGCGGCGTGACGATCAGTGGCGCGTCGGGCACCACCTGGTCGACGTGACGGCATCCGGCCACCGCCGCCACGCGCTCGGCCAGCGGCTGCACGGGGGCGCGCTTGTAGCTCGCGATCGTCGCGTCGCCGTGCACGCCGACGACGAGCCGCGTACCGAGCGCGCGCGCCTGGCGCAGAAAGCTCACGTGGCCGGCGTGGAACAGGTCCGCGCACATGTCGGCGTAGACGATGGCCTTGCCTCGCGGAAGCCGGACGCCCGCGGGATTCCACAGGAAGCGCTTGCGTCGCCAACGGCGACGTTCGAGGCGGTGGTTCCATGCGCCCGAGTCGAACTCGATGCGCCAGTTCGGGAAAAGGTCGTCGAGCATGCGGTCGGCGTGGTGCGGAATCGCGACCGCCACGCCTTCGAACACGGTTCGCACGATCGGCAGCAGCATCTCGCGCGGCCAGGCCCGTCGCACGCGGCCCTCCGGGCAGTACGCGACCGTTGCGTCGCGGTCGAGGTAGCGAAACACGTCGATGAACGGCCAGCCCCAGGGTCGTCGCCGGGCCTCCCCGGCGGTCGGCGCGTCGGCGCGCCACCAGACCTTCCCGAAGTTGCCAAAGCGCCGACGATCGAGGTTCACCGTCGCCAGCTCCGGGTCCCCGGCCATCGCGTCCATCCAGCGGCGGAAATCGCTGGCATCGACCAGGAGATCGAGGTCGTCGTCCCACGGGATCAGCCGGCCATCGTGACGCTGGTGGCCGAGCAGCGTGCCGCCCTCGAGCATCGGGCTCGCGCCGGCGTCGCGTGCGATCCGCGTCACGCGTTCGAGCAGCGCGACGACCCTGACGCGCGTCTCGTCGGTCCACACGTTCGCGAACAGTGGCAGGGGAAGGTCGGGCGGTGTCATCGTCGGTCATGCATTCCGCGGTCGCGTGGCAGTGTACCGTCCGTGCGCGCGCACGCGCCTGCTAGACTGGAACGCGTGGATTGGTCGCCGCGCACCTTCCCGCCGCTCATGCACCGCATCGCATGCGCGGCGTTCGCCCTCGTAGTGACATCGTGCCAGGCGCAGGCCCCCGCGCCGGTCGCCAACGAGCTCAAGTTGTCGGTCGCCGTCGCTCCGGCGTTCCCGCTCGGCGCCGCGGCGAAGGCATGGAGCGAGGCGATGGCCGCGGCGAGCGAGGGGCGGATCGACGCGAAACTCTACCCTGGCGTGTCGCTCGCGCAGCGCGAGCCGGGACGCGAGCTCTTCGCCGTGCGCGATGGTGCGGCCGACCTCGCGGTGGGGTCCGCGCTCGCGTGGTCCGAGCAGCTCCCCGCGCTCGCGATTTTCGCGCTGCCGTGGATCGCGCCGGAGCCCGAGGATCTCGCAGCACTGGTCGCATCGTCCGACATCTCCGGCGAGGTGATGCGCCGCACCGAGGCGATCGGCGTCGTGACGCTCGCGCTCGCACCGCTCGGCCACCGGATGCTCGCGACGACGGCGAAGGCCGTGCGCGCGCCCTCCGACCTCACCGGATTGCGGCTGCGAGCGACGGGCGGCCCGATGGTGCTCGAGACGCTCGGTGCGCTCGGCGCGCGGGCGGAGGCGATGGGCTTCGCGCAAGCACAGGATGCGATCGCAGCCGGCCGGCTCGACGGTCAGGACGGCTTGGCGACGAGCTTCGTCGCCGCGCGCATGCCGGCGACCGGCTATCGGCACCTCCTGCGCTGGGGCGCATTCGGCGACGCGATGCTGTTCGCGGTGCGCCGTCCGGTGTGGGATGGCTGGACCGACGCGCAGCGGCGTACCGCGCTCGCGACCGCGCGGGAGGTCGCGGGCAAGACCGGAGCGATCGCACGCGAGGACGCGGCGGCGCGCGAGCTCGCCACCCTTGGCATGGTCGAGACGCGGCTCACGCGGGCCGGGCATGCGGCTTTCGCGGCCGCAGCGTCGCGCGTGCGTGCGGCACGGATGACGGGCATCGGCGCCGAGCTCATTGCGACGGCCGAGCGCGTCGTCGCCGAATCACGCGCCACGCGTGCCGCCGCGGAGCCGCCGGCACTGAAGGCGGCCGGCGCGGCGTCACCCGAGGCCGCCGACGTGGCGGCGACCGCTTCCGCGCCACGATGAAGGTATCGATCGTCGTCGCCGACAGCGTGACCGCGCTGCCGCCGAACGCGCGCGGCGCCGTGCTCGTCACCGGCTCGCACGGCGGGTTGGTCGCCGCGCACTACGCGTCAAGCGCGGGTGTGCGCGCGGCGATCTTCAACGATGCGGGGCGCGGCTGCGACGACGCGGCGATCGCCGGCGTAGTCGCGCTCGACGCGGCCGGCGTGGCCGCGGCCGCCGTCGCGCACACGTCCGCGCGCATCGCGGATGCCGCCGACACGCTCGCGCGCGGCATCGTGTCGTACGCGAATCCTCGCGCCGCCTCGCTCGGGGTCGTCGAAGGCATGACGTGCCGCGACGCGGTCGAGCGCCTTCGCGCCGCACCGATGCCGTCGCCGAGCCTGTCCGTGCAACGCGAATCGCGAACCGTGCTCGTCGCGGCCGGGGATCGCGCCGTGGCGATCCTCGGGTTCGACTCGATCGGCGGCGTGCTTGCCGGCGATACGGGCGCGGTGCTGGTGATCGGCTCGCACGGCGCGCTGCACGGCGGCGATCCGGCGAGTGCGCTGCCGGTGGCGGCGGTCGGCGCGTTCTTCCACGATGCGGGTGGAGGGCGGGACGGCGCCGGGTTCACGCGCCTGCCCATTCTCGACGTACGCGGGATCGCGGCGGCGACCGTCGACTACCGGAGCGCACGCATCGGCGATGCGCGGTCGATGTGGGAGACCGGCGCGCTGTCACGCGTCAATGCGGCCGCGACGGCATGCGGGATCGTCGCGGGCATGCGCGTCGACGCGGCGGCACGGGAGCTTGCGAAGGCGCAGGCCTGAATCCCGAACCGCGATCGGCAGGGCGCGGCGGCGGTCCCCGCGGGTCGGGCTCCAGCCCGACAGCCCGCCTCAGTCGACGAACTGCCCGAGCCGCACCGCGGTCTCGCCGATCTTCGGCCTGCGCGTCGGCATGATCAGCACGCAATCGTCGTGCGGCGTGCGAAGCTCGCGGCCATCGTCTGTTGCGAGCAACGTCCCCGCTTTCGGCACGACGAGCAGCCCATGCACCGGCATCGCGAACACGAAGCGGTCGCTCGCGATCGTCACGACGTCGGTGACGCGGATCGCGCGTTGCGCGGCGGGGCGATGCGGGCCGAGCCGTGCCTCGACGTCCGCCTGCGCGAGCATGCCGAAATGCGCGAGAAAGCGCAGCGTGCAGTCGAGCGCGACCTCGGGCGCTGCGCGCTCCCAGTGCTGGCCGCATTCGATGAGCAACGCGGCGCGCGGATCGGCGGGGTCGTCGAAGAACGCATAGTCGCGCAGCCTTCGGCCCGCCGCGTGGCCCGCGTCGATCACGATGTGTCGTGGCACGCCCACCGCGCGCGCGAGCGCGAGCCCCTTGTCGCGCGGGCCCGCCAGCGCGAGCGGGGGGCAGGGATCGGTCATCGAATGAAGGTCGAGCAGCGCGTCGGCGCGGTCGATCACCGGCCGCAGCTCGCGGGCGCGCGCGAGGTCGCGGCTCCTGCGCGGGCCGTCGAGGACCTCGGCCGACCACAACCGGTTGTAGTCCTCGTCGACGCAGCGCGACGCGTACGGATCGGCATGGTCGAACGCGCGGTACGCGTCGACGTTGGCGAACACGAGCGTCAGCGTTCCGCACGCCGGCCGGAAGCCCTCGTGGAGCAAGCGGTCCAGCGCGATCGCCCCGCAGACTTCGTTGCCATGCGTGAGTGCCTGCACGACGACGTGCGGTCCGGGTATCGCGGCGGACCAGCGCCATGCGTACGGTACGCCCGCGTTGCCGCGCTCCCACCGCGCGAGGTCGGGAAAGCGGACGTCGATCGACGGCGTGGCGAGGTGCGGCGCCGCCACCGCGGCTTCACCGTGCGCGGCCGCGCTCACGCCGCGGACAGCCGCGCGGCGAGACGGTGCATGAACGCCTCGCAGCGCGCGAGCTGGTCGAGCGACACCCACTCGTCGGGCTGGTGCGCCTGGTCGATGTGGCCGGGGCCGCAGATCACGGTCGGGATCGACGCCGCGTGGAACAGCGACGCCTCGGTTCCGAACGACACCTTGCCCGTGCCTTCGGCGCCCGCGAGCGCGTGCGCGAGCGCGGTGATGTCCGATCCGTCGTGCGTGTCGAACCCCGGCAGCGTCGACAGCGGCTCGAACGCGATGCCGGCGTCGGGCGCGATCGCCCGCATCGCGGGTACGAAGCCCATCGCGACGTCATGCACCTCGGCGAACATCGCGTCGGGATCGTCGAACGGCAGGTGGCGCACCTCGAACTCGAACGAACAATCGCGCGGCACGATATTGAGCGCGGTGCCGCCGCGGATCGTGCCGACGTGGACAGTCGTATAGGGCACGTCGTACGCGTCGTCCCGGCGGCCGTCGTCGCGGTAGCGGCGCGCCATCGACGCGAGGTGCGCGACGACCTGACAGGCGATCTCGACCGCGTTGACGCCGCGCGGCGTGAGCGAGCTGTGCGCCTCGTGCCCGCGCACGCGACACCGCCAGCTCTTCTTGCCCTTGTGCGCGACGACGAGCTTCATGCCGGTAGGCTCGCCGACGATGCAGCCTGCGGGCGCGATCCCGCGCGAAGGCAGCTCGACGATGAGCCGGCGCACGCCAATGCAGCCAACTTCCTCGTCGTACGACAGCGCGAAGTGCAGCGGACGTTCGAGGCCGCGCGACAGGAACAGCGGAACGAGCGCGAGCCCGGTCGCCGAGAAGCTCTTCATGTCGGTGACACCGCGGCCGAACACGCGGTCGCCGACCTGCGTGGCGACGAACGGATCGGTGCTCCAGGGCTGGCCGTCGACCGGCACGACGTCGGTGTGGCCCGAGAGCACGATGCCGCCGGTCGTCGCGTTGCCGTCGCGAGCGGGCAGCGTCGCGAACAGGTTGGCCTTGCGGCGATCGTCGTCGAACGTGAGGGTCGAGGAGATCCCGTGGCCGGCCAGGTAGTCGCGCACCCAGTGGATCAGCGCGAGGTTCGATTCCCGGCTCGTCGTGTCGAACCCGACGAGCGTGCGGATCATTTCCCAGGCCGTAAGCTCGCGTGCGTCGCGCACGAGGACAACGTCGCCATCGGCGGCCTGGAGCGTGCGGTCGGGGGCGTTCATCGCTCGTCGCGGGGAGTGCGCCCCGAGGATAGCACCCCGGGCGTCGTCGATGCGAGGCGAGCGGGGTGGGGATTCGGGGAGGAGCAATTCGCAAGGGGCGCCCTGTCGGCGATCGACGCGTGCTCGCGACCACCGCGCGCCCTTCCGCGGCTTTTTCGCGCAAGCTCGGCCGATCGTCGGCTGGTCGCCGTTCGCCCGCAGGCGTTTCGCCGACCCGCATTGGCGTCGCGGGACGACCCGGGCGAAGCAGCGTTCCCCATTGTCACAAAGGTCAGGCTGCTGCGATCATCCGTTTCTTCACGAGTGCCGGGGACCACGATGCGCCACGCCCGCCGACTGCTGATGCTCACGCTGGCCGGCGTCGTCGCCGGGCTACCCCTCGTCGTCGCGGCGCAGGAATCGCTGCCGCTCGATCGTATCAAGCTGCCGGAAGGTTTCAGGATCGAGCTCGTCGCTCGCGTGCCCGAGGCGCGCGCGATGACGTGGGGCAGCGGGGGAACGCTGTTCGTCGGCAGCACCAGCGGCTCGGTGTCCGCGGTGACGTTCCCGCAGGGACGCGCGCCGATCGTGCGCACGGTCGCGCGAGGCTTGCGCGAGCCGGCCGGCGTCGCGTTCCGCGACGGCGCGTTGTACGTGTCCGCGGTGAGCCGCATCGTGCGCTTCGACGCGATCGAGCAGCGGCTCGACAACCCTCCCGCGCCGGTCCTCGTGACCGACCGCTTTCCCGGCGACGGCCACCATGGCCGCAAGTTCATCGCGTTCGGCCCGGACGGCAAGCTCTACGTGCCGGTCGGCGCGCCCTGCAACATCTGCGAGCCCGATGCGGACCGCTACGCGAACATCGGCCGCATGAACGCCGACGGCAGCGGCTTCGAGATCGTCGCGCGCGGTGTGCGCAACACGGTCGGGTTCGACTGGCATCCACGCACGAAGGAGCTGTGGTTCACCGACAACGGACGCGACATGCTCGGCGACGACGTGCCGCCGTGCGAGCTCAACCGCCTGGCACAACCGGGACAGCATTTCGGCTACCCGTACTGTCATGGCGGGACGATCGCGGATCCGGAGTTCGGCGGGAAGCGCGCGTGCAGCGAATTCGTCGCGCCGGCGCAGAACCTCGGCCCTCACGTCGCGCCGCTGGGCATGCGCTTCTACACGGGCACGCAATTCCCGGCGCAATACCGCGACCAGGTGTTCATCGCCGAGCACGGCTCGTGGAACCGGAGCCGGAAGATCGGCTACCGCGTCACGCTGGTGAGCCTCGACGCGCAGGGTCGCGCGGTCGCCTACCAGCCGTTCGCCGAAGGGTGGCTCCGGAACGAGAGCGCGTGGGGGCGGCCGGCCGATGTGATCGTCGCGCCGGACGGGTCGCTGTTCGTCAGCGACGACCGTGCCGGAGCGATCTACCGTATCCGCTACGCGGGTTGAGGCAAACGCCCCACTTCCCCGGCGGCCTGGCGGATCACGGGAACACGCTCCCCGATGGTCGGAGAGGAAAGGGGTGACGGGCGGATCGGCCCGTCTCCCGTCACGCGCGACTCAATGGTGATGGCGATAGACGAACCGCGGCCGGACGATCGGCGCCAGGGCGTACGGCCGGTAGACTGGCGCAAAACGCGGGCGGACCACCACCGGCGGCGCGTAGTAGGCGGGCGCCGGCACGTAGGTCGAGGCATAGGGCCGGTAGTACGGCGCATGACCGTAGCGGTAAGGCCGGGCGCCCCAGCCCCCGAACGGCTCGCCCGCGGAAATCGCGAGGCCCGGTATGCCGATCGTGACGTTCCAGGCCACGTTGCCGGCTTGCGCCGGAGCGGCGGCGAATGCGGCGGCACCTGTGATCGCCGCGGTCATTGCGAGTGCGAAAAGTCGACGGGTCATGTTGGCCTCCATTCGAGCGGGGCGCGCAAACGCGCGCGCCGGTGCTTCCAGAACGAAGCGTGGAGGCCGCGCGTTGACGGCGCAAGGTCGCGGTCACAGCCTGTTACAACGCTGGGGCCCTTGCTATGCTGGCACGTCGTCGCCCGCCCGACGGCGCCGTCCCCAACCCCGGAGCTCCCCGCATGAGGCCCGTCCGCTTCCTCGTCGCCGCAGTCGCGCTGGCTTTGTCCGCGCTTTCGGCGACCTCGCTCGCCGCGAACCTCGTCATCGGCCTCGCCGCCGACGTCACCGCGATCGACCCGCACTACCACAACCTCACCCCCAACAACGCGGTCGCCGCGCATCTCTTCGACTACCTGGTGCTGCGCAACGAGAAGTCGCAGCCGATGCCCGGTCTCGCGACCGAATGGAAGCCGATCGAGCCGACCGTCTGGGAGTTCAAGCTGCGCCGCGGCGTCAAGTTCTCCGACGGCAGCGACTTCACGGCAGCCGACGTCGTCGCGTCGATCGAGCGCGTGCCGAAGGTTCCGAACAGCCCGAGCCCGTTCACAGCGTACACGAAGCAGATCGCGAAGATCGAGGTCGTCGACCCGTACACGATCCGATTCCGCACGGTGTCGCCGTATCCGCTGATGCCCACCGATCTCACGCAGATCGCGATCGTGTCGAAGTCCGCGGCGGCGGGCACGACCGAGGAGTTCAACAGCGGCAAGGCGGCGATCGGCACCGGCCCCTACACGCTCGTGCGCTACGCGAAGGGCGACCGCATCGAGCTCGCGCGGAACGACAACTGGTGGGGCGGCAAGACGCCGTGGGAGAAGGTGACGCTGCGTCTCCTCACCAACGACGCCTCGCGCGTTGCGGCGCTGCTGTCCGGCGACGTGCAGGCGATCGAGAACGTGCCGACCGCGGATGTCGCGAAGCTCAAGACCGACAAGCGGCTCGCGATCTTCCGGCAGGTTTCCGACCGCCTGATGTACGTGCACCTCGACAGCGACCGCGCCACGACGCCGTTCGTATCGGGCAAGGACGGCAAGGCGCTCGACCGGAACCCGTTGAAGGACGCGAACGTTCGCAAGGCGCTGTCGATGGCCATCAACCGGCCGCTCGTCGTCGAGCGCGTGATGGAGACCGAGGCGGTGCCCGCGGGGCAGCTCGTTCCCGACTTCCTGTTCGGCGCCGCCAGGAACCTCAAGGTCGAGAAGTACGATCCGGAGGGCGCGAAAAAGCTCCTCGCGCAAGCCGGTTACCCGGACGGCCTGTCGCTGACGCTCCACGCCACCAACAACCGCTACGTGAACGACGCGAAGATCGCGCAGGCGCTCGCGCAGATGTGGACGCGCATCGGCGTGAAGACCGAGGTCGTCGCGATGCCATCGGCGACGTTCTTTCCGCAGGCGACCGACCTCAAGTTCAGCGTGATCCTGGTCGGATGGTCGACCGGCACCGGTGAATCGTCATCGTCGCTGAAGGCTCTCCTGATGACGTTCAACCGCGACAGGGGGTATGGCACGGCGAACCGCGGCCGCTACAGCAACGGCAAGGTCGACGCGCTCACCGAGGATGCGCTGATGACCGTGGACGACGTGAAGCGCGAGGCGTACCTTCAGCGCGCCGCCGAGATCGCGGTCGGCGACACCGGCATCATCCCGCTGCACTTCCAGGTGAGCCTGTGGGCGACGCGCGACAACATCGGCTACGTGCCGCGGGTGGACGAGCAGACGCTGGCGCATCGGTTCGCGCCGCGACGGTAGTGTCTTCGCACGATCGGCGATTCGCTGAATGGCGAAGGACGGAGAGATCACAGGCGTCGACGTCCGCGTCGAGCCAGGGAGGCTCAAAATGACGTCGAATCACCGCATGGATGCAGGTCAAGCGTCGCTTCAACCGATCGCCAGGGATCGGGCGTCGAAGCGGAAGCGGACGACCATCACACGGTGGCTGTTCGCGGCCCTGGCCGTGGCGACCTTCGCAGGCGCGACCGCCGTGTCGGCCCAGGGCAAGGCGGCGCAGACCCTCGACGTCTCCGCGCGCAACGCGGTCGGCGGCGAGTGCGCCTTCACGCCGAATCCAACCAGCACGCTCTACAGTTGCGCGCTGTACACGGTTCCGGCGGGCAAGCTCCTGATCGTTCGGACGGTGGGATTCCGAGTCGCCGGCGGCACTTCCCCGGTGCCGATGAATGTCTTGTTCGGACGGTTCAACGGCCTCGGCCTGTTCATGGGTTCGCCCAGGACGTATTCGTTCGCAATTCCGCCCCCCTCGATCGCCGGGAGCTTCGCGATCTACGCCGCCAATCACCTGACCGAGTTCGTCCTCGACGAGAACGATCGTCTCGACGGCTCGATGGAATTCAACGCGGCCCCGGCCTTGCTCACGGTGCTGACGTTCAGCGGCTACACGATCGACAAGTAAGAAGAGAAGAAGTAGGGTCAGACTCGACATTCGTTAGAAGAAGCAAGAAGAAGCAGGAAGTAGGGTCGGACTCGACTTTCGAAGAACAAGAAGAAGTAGGGTCAGACTCGACTTTCGGCTTGCGTAACAAGAAGAAGTAGGGTCAGACTCGACATTCGGCTTGCGTAAGAAGTAAGTCAG
>JBDTNO010000065.1:0-15027 GCA_039933715.1 Betaproteobacteria bacterium | reverse complement strand
TGCCGTCGACGACCTTCTTCGTCCACTGGTCCTCGATGCCGATGACGACGACCGCCGCGACGTTGGGATTGCTGCCGGTGCCGATCAGCGTGCGGAAATGGAGGTCGAGGTCGGCGCCGAACTGCAGGCGGCCGTACGGGTGCGGGATCGCGAGCGTGCCCTTGATGTTGTGGGCGACCGCCTCGGCCGCGGTGTTCGACAGGTCGTCGACCGGCAGCACGATCACGTGGTTGCGGATGCCGACGCGGCCGTTCTCGCGCCGGTATCCAGACAGGGTTTTCGTCATCGCAAACTCCTGAACACTTCGCTGCACGTCGCGCAGCCGCGTATCCGGGGCCACGGCCATCGCATCCCCGCTGGAAACACGGCAACGCCCCTCACCACCTCTTCGTCCGGATGTTGTGGACGTGGGCGTGCTCTCCCCGCCTGATCGGCTGCACGACCTTGCCGATGTCGACGCCGTACTTGATCACCGTGTCGCCGACCTGCATGTCCTTCAGCGCCACCTTGTGGCCGATCGGGATGTCCTGCCGGCACTCGAGCTCGATCGTGCGGTCCTCGTCGAGGATGAGTCCGGTGAGCGGCGTCCCGGCCTTGAGGTTCTCGACGACGACGACGGCGACCGAATCGCCGGGGTCGTGCAGCACGCAATGGATCATCGGAGCTCCTGCGGACGAAGCAGTCGGCGCGACGGCGAAACCGGTCGCGAACGCTCGAATCGTAGCGTCGCTGCCTCGCGCGAGTCAACTAGATCATCCATATCATTTGCATCACCTCGACGGCCAAGCTAGACTCGCGGCGCCCGCCAAGAGAGAGCCCCGAACCTCGCCATGAGCGACGTCGCAGCACCCGGCGTTCCGCAGTCCGCCCCGCTGTATCGCGAGCTCGAGCGCGACATGCGCGCGATCCTCGCGCGCGGCGAATGGAAACCGGGCGAGGCGATTCCGGCGGAGCGCCGACTCGCCGAGCGTTACGGCGTGTCGATCGGTACCGTGCGCAAGGCGATCGACGCGCTGGTCGACGCGAACCTGCTGATCCGCCAGCAGGGTCGCGGAACGTTCGTCCCGACGCACAACCGCGAGCGTTTGCTCTTCTATTTCTTCCACATCGCGCCCGAGGGCGGCACCAAGGAAGTCCCGGTCGTGCGCACCGTCGCGTTTGCGCGCGGCAAGGCGGACCGGGTCGAGGCCGAGAAGCTCGGGGTCGATGCCGCCGACCCGGTGATCCGCGTGCGCAACGTCCTCTCGCTCGCCGGCGAGCCGATCATCGTCGACGACCTCGCGATCTCAGCCAGCCGGTTTTCGGGCCTGAGCGAAAAGCAGTTCCGCGAGCGCCCGTCGACGATCTACAGCCTCTACCAAGACGCGTTCGGCGTGACCGTCGCGCGGGCGAGCGAGCGGCTGCGCGCTACCGCCGCCGACACGGAAGCGGCCGCGCTCCTGCACGTGCCGCGCGGCGCGCCGCTGCTGGTCATCCGGCGCGTCGCGATCGGCCTTGGCGGCGAGCCGGTCGAATGGCGCGTCTCGCGCGTCAACACCGCCCACCACGAGTACTACGCCGACATCGGCGGCGCGACCTGACGCGCACGCGTCAGTCCCAGACGAACGAGCACTGCAGGACCGGCGCGAAGGTCCGCCGGTGCGCCGGGCATGGCCCGTGCAGCGCGAGCGCGGCGAGGTGCTCGGGCGTCGCGTACCCCTTGTGGCGCGCGAAGCCGTATGCCGGGTATTCGCGGTCGAGCTCGACGCACAGCGCGTCGCGCCAGGTCTTCGCGAGGATCGACGCCGCCGAGATCGACGGCACGTCGCGGTCGCCTTTGACGATCGCGCGTACCGCACCGCGGACGTCCGGGCAACGGTTGCCGTCGACCAGCACCTGCTCGGGAACGATGTTCAACGCCTCGACGGCGCGACGCATCGCGAGCATCGACGCTTGCAGGATGTTGATCGCGTCGATCTCGTCGACGCAAGCGAGCGCCACCGCGTACGCCTGCGCCCGCTCGCGGATGCGCCCGGCGAGCACCTCGCGCCGCACCGGCGTCAGCACCTTCGAGTCGGCCAGTCCGCGAATCGGGCGATTGGGGTCGAGGATCACCGCGGCGGCGACGACCGGCCCCGCGAGCGGTCCCCGCCCCGCCTCGTCGACACCCGCGATCAGAACGAGGCGCATGCGCGCATCCATGGTTGGCTCACTCCCGGGGCACCGTTTTTCCCGCTGCGCGCGTCCCGCTCCTTGCGATGAAGGCGCTCGCCTCGCGCGGCACGGAGCCGACTTCGCCTCGCGTCATGAGCGAGAGAGCGCCGACGTGATCACCGTGCGGATCTTCAGGGCCACGCGACGCTCCCGCCAATGGATGACGCAGGCGTTCCAATAGCTGGTCGACGGATAGAACCCCGGCTCGGGCAGCAGGTAACCGATGCCGCAGAGCAAGCCGTCCCGGACCAGTCCGACGCGCCCGACGCCGTTACCGTAGCGCCAGAGCTTCCGACCGCCCCCGAACATCAGCCGCACGGATCGCAGCCAGGTCCTTGCCGGCGTCTCGTCCGCCCAGGCGTGGGTCTCGACGAAAAACCCGTCGAACAGCTCACGGTGACGAGCCAGGAGTTCCTCGGCGGACAGCGCCTCCGACCCGAGATCGAGAACCGCGTCGACCAACCGACGAATCAGGGCCGGACCGCCGGCGATCCTCGACTGGAACCGCTCGTGCACGCCGGGCTCGAGGAATTCGTCCGAGCGAACCACCAACGCGCAATCCAGGAGCTGGGCCAGGGTCGGACGATAGAAGTCGCCGAGGTGAATCAGCAGGTGGTGGAGCAGCGCGTCGACCGATGGAAGCCTTGCATGGACGCCAAGCTCCGGGCAGTCGCGCGACGACCGCCAGAAGTCCGCTGCGTCGAGCACGACGCCGTCCTCGCCCGCGACGTAGGCCGGCTTCCAGTGGAGGTCGAGACGGACCGGTCCGCGGACGAGACTTTCCCTTCCCAGCGGATTGAACGCGCCGAAGGGATTGAACGGGGTGTCGAAGCATCCTCCCGAGGGATCGGCCAGCGCGAGCTGGAAATAGCGCCGCCGGATCCGGCCACGCCACCGGTCGGGCTGGAACAACGGGTAGTCGAAGCCTCGTGCGCCGAGCCATCGGCACAGCCTCGGCAGATCCGATGGGTGCACGAGCACGTCGACATCGCGCATGGGCCGGAAAGGGAGATCGCGATAGACGCCGAGCGCAAGCGCCATTCCCTTGAGCGGCATGGTCTCGAAGCCCGCGCCGTCCATCTCGCGCAGCAAGTCGACGTACTCGGCGATCTGCGTCCGGAAGTGATCGGCGTACTGCGCCGACGTGATCCGGAACAAGCCGAGGAACGGCAGCGGCAGCGCCTCTGACTGCCCGGTCTCGTCGAGGAAGCGGAGGACGAACGGAACGATCCGCTGACGGCTCGCGAACGGAAGCAACCAGCGCCAGTCGACCCGGCCGATGTCGTAGGCCGGGACGAACGCGTCCCGTCCTCGCGCTCCTCGCGCGAACCATCGCAGGCACTCGATGATCAATTGCCGGTCGTCGGCCGACGGACTCACGATCGATGCTTCATCGGCAGAGCGACGCTGCCGGGGATCGGAATGGCGCTGGCCGGACCCACGCCACCCCGCCGGCGATCCAGCGACGCCTTCAGGATTCGCGGGTAGAGCGCGCGCTGGATTCCGAGATGGCTGTGGTTGGCGGCGTGCAACCGCCGTCGCAGCACGACGTCGGGAAGCATGCGCACCCGCAAGCCCGCGTCCATCGCGCGAACGAACCAGTCGACGCCCTGCGCGGCATCGAACTGCGGGTCGAACGCCGTGGTCAGGAAGATGGAGCGGCGCACGAGAAGCGAGCCCATCAGGAATCCCGGCGTCGGCACCGTCGGGCAGCGGATCGTTCGAGCGAGCGCCTCGTCCAGGTCGGGACTGTGGAATTGCTCGACGTGTCCCGCGGCGGCGTCCAGCCCGGCGTCGACGCCGAACAATCGCAGCCGGCGTTCCAGGCTGCGCGGCGCCCACACGTCGTCCGCGTCGAGGAACCCGATGTGCGTCCCGCGCGCCAGCGCAACGCCCGCGTTGAGGGCGGCGCTGATTCCCGCGTGATCCTGATAGCGATAGCGAGCGCGGGGCGCGACACGACGCACGAGCGCCGCGGAATCGTCGGTCGATCCGTCATCGACCACGATCAGCTCGAGCGGCACGCCCGCCTGGGAGAGGACGCTCTCGAGGGCTTCCTCGAGATAGCGTGCGCTGTTCCAGACCGGGATGACGACGCTTGCCAGCACGCGAGCCTTGATCGCTGCGTCGTCAGGAACTTGACCGGAGCCGGGCGACGAGATCAATCCAGTCCTCCATCTCCCTGGCGTTGTCCCGCACGACGGCGCGCTCCGCGACGCCCGGAACCGGCATCGACAGCGCATCGCCGGCGCGCTCGACGACGTCGGCGATCGACGAACACCGCAGCCCGAAGTCGACAGCATGACTCACGTCCAGTTCGGATGCCAGTCCCACCACGACGCATCCGGCCACCAGCGCTTCCTTCGGAGGGCGTGGCGAGCCCTCCTTGTCGTTGCCCCACCAGACGAACACCTTGGCGCTCTTGAGCACGTCGGCGACTTCCGCTTCGGTCCGGCCCGTGATCTCGACGACGCGGTCGCCATGGCGTGCGCGCAACAGGCCCGCCACTTTCGGGGACTTGTGCGTGCGCGGCATGCAGCAGATCCATTCCCGCTTGGGTCGACCGTCGTATTCGAACACCGCGCGATCGATGCTGCCCTCGAAGACGGCCGTCGGCATCGTCGGATGCTGGCTCCTCACCCAATCCTCGATGGCCGGACTCCTGCACACGGTCAGGTCGGCGTGCGGCTTGATGGAAGCGTACTTGCCCAGCGCATAGCAGATGCGAAGCGAGACGCTCCGGATATTCGGCTGGAAGATCTCCGGGTACACCAGCACGTCGGGCGTGTACGTGCCGTCGAACGCTTCGCAGGCATGCGCGAACCAATCCACGACGCGCGGGACCGGAAACGACGCGATGGCGCTGCGCCCGAGTCGGCCGAGCGCCTGGCATGCGAGGTAGAGCGACTTCACGCCGCCCGACCGGGAGAGCGGCGAGAAGACGACCGAATGCGTCGCGCTACGCGTTTCTTGCGAGGACACCCGCGACCACCTCCGCAATCCGGGTCAGGTCCGTGCCGAGCTCGAGCACGAAGGTCGGCACCAGCGCATGGACGCGCGCGAGCGATTCCAGCGTGGCGTGCCCCTCCCCGCAGGTTTGTCGAATGGAACTCGGCGCCAGCGCGACCAGGCTCTCGACGGCCGTGGCGGGTTTGAGCCTCGTCTCCGCCGTTCCGGTGATTCTCGGCAGGAGGATCGCGCGAAGGGGCAGTCCGCGGGCCAACGACCGGGGTGCCCAGGCGTGGAGAAAGAACAGCGCTTTTTCCGATGCCGTTCTTTGGGGATTGTGCACGCGCCCCTGCCACACGGGGAAGCGTTCCAGGTTGTCTCCGTTGAGCTTCGCGCTGTTGTAGACGCTGGCGACGCGAGGCGCCGGCCGGTCGCTCACGATGACGCAGTCGTCCCCCAGGAACGACATGCCCGCCGCATGGCATGCCAGCGCCGTCGTGGACTTTCCCGAGCCCGACTTCCCGGCGAGCAGCACCGCGCCGTCGCAGTTACCGACGGCGCCGGCATGGCACAGCACGCGCTCTTCGTCCAGCGCCCACCACGCGAGGATCTGTCGCAGCGGGCTCGCCATCTGCGAGCCGGAAATCTTTTGCGGGTCCTCGCACCAGTACATGCCGCGGCCACTGTCGCGGTCGAGCATCCAAAGCGTGTTCTTGTGACGAAAGAGCAGGCGCAGCCGGCGGTCATGGTAGTAATCGAGCGAACCGGCGAGCGCCGGCTCGGGCCGGCTCCACGATGGAGCGGGGATCGGCACCCCCGTCGATGCGCTGTCCCACAAGTCGATCGTCAACGACGCGCGCGCGCCCGCCTGACCGGGGTCCGGGATGCAGTGCGAAAACGCGGGGGACAACGCCGCCGCGAGCGCCTGGCCGGCGAACCGCAAGCGGAGCGGAAGTCCGTCGATCCGGAAGTCGGATTCGACCACGGTGACGCGGCGGCGCGCATCGTCGAACGCGTCGCCGATGCGCTCCCAGTAGTCCACGCTACCGTTCCGGTTTCCGCCAACCCGCTTCAGTCACCTCATGGATCGGGTCGAGGAACAACAGGTCCTTGAGGTCCGTGTAGATTTCCAACTCGGGATCCGCGAACGGTTCTCCCGCGCTCTCGTCGCCGCCGATCGGCGGGCCATCCGCCGC
Organism: Betaproteobacteria bacterium; assembly: GCA_039933715.1. Classification (GTDB taxonomy): domain Bacteria; phylum Pseudomonadota; class Gammaproteobacteria; order Burkholderiales; family Casimicrobiaceae; genus VBCG01. The sequence goes on along the minus strand of JBDTNO010000065.1, from coordinate 8,689 downwards.
CGCGGCGTCGCGCTCGCAGATCAACGCCTCGTGGAGCAACCGGTCCAGGAACGTCGTCACGGCATCCTCGATCCGGGCGCCATCCGCCGGATGACGCGCCCGCAACACCGAGACGATCGCCGCGCCGTCGAGTCCGCGGTCGACCAGGGACAATATGGCCGCGCCCGAGCCGCGGGCGCTGTAATAAGTGCCGTTCTCGAGGTTGATCAGAATCGTTTCGCCTGCGATCGTCTGGTGGGCGATGGCCGGCGTATTGATGCGAAACGTCATGGAAGCGCGGCTGGCGGGCCGGACAGGGGTCGGCGGGAGGCTGCTAGGGAAGCTCTGCGTAACCCGCGGATGCGCGACGCGTCGGGCGAGTGGGATGGCGAGGCGCCCGCCGCCGGTCGTGGAAGGCCCCACGACCAAGGCGGGCAACGACGCCAGCCGCTCGCCCGGCGCGTCGCGCAGGGCGGACGAGCGAACGCCAACTCGGGGGTTCGAGAAGTTGGTGCATGCGAGTCCGCGCGCGCCGTGAGCTTACGCAGAGCTTCCCTAGACGAGATGCTCACCGAGCATTCGCGCGTAGCGCGCGACGATGGCATCGAGATGATACAGCTCCGCGCGCGCACGAGCCCGAGACCGGAGCTCCTGTTCGAGCGCGGTGTCCCCCAGCAGCATCTCGAGCGTCGACCGCATGCCGGCCGCGTCGGTCAGCAGCATGCAATCGGGACCGATCTCCCGATACGCCGGCTCGTCCGAGCACAGGGACGGAAGCCCGAAGCCGATCGCGTTGATGAGCTTGATTCCGCTCGCCAGCCGGCAGTGCAGCACGTCCTGCGGACGCTCGACGCGGCGAAGGTTGAGAAGGACGCGCGCGCTCCGGTACGCCGCCGCCAGCGCGTCGAGGGTGAGGCCGGTGGAGTCGAGGACCCTCAAGCCGGATCCCTCGAGCGTCGGCAACCACTCGATGCCGCCGATCCAGAGGACCTCGACGCCCTCCGCAGCGACGCGGTCGACGTTGCAGTGGTGGTGCGGGATGACGTCTCCGGGCGCATGGCCGACGCGCGGCCGGAGGAACTCCCGCGCGCACGCGGTCGAGTAGAGATACTTGTCGACACCGTCGACCGGCGGCAGACTGTCGATGACGTCCCAGATCACGACGCCGCGCCTGCGCAGCGCGGCCCGGTCGCCCTGCCACTTCACGAGGACGAAAACGTCCTTGCCAGGCGGGATCGCCTGCGGCGCGAGCGGTTGGAGCAGGTAGTCGCACCCGAGCGAGCGCGCGATCTGCTGACAGCGAATCCGCACGCTGGGCAGGCGTTCCTCGCCGCCCAGGAAGAGAACCCGCTCACGACCTCGCAGCTGCATGTCGAATAAAACCAGGGTAGCTCAACGGCCGTATCCGGAGTCTTCGGCGCCTCATGCACGGTGTCAAACCTGAAATTCCCACGGAAGGATGGCGGAAGCGACGCCAGCCGCCTCCGGGTGCGATGCCGATGGAGCCGCGCGCGACATTCCCGGCTCGCCCCATGTATCCAGGATCCGCAAGGCGCCCCGGACACGCCTCTCCACTCGTGGACCGCGTGGACGCGGCCTGATCGCCAGGGATCCGGTGAAGCCTCTCGCACGCGAAAGCGTTTGTGTCGTGGCCATCCTGCGGGATGAGCTGCCGTTCCTTCACGAATGGCTCTCCTACCATCGGATCCTGGGCGTGGATCACTTCATTCTCTACGATGACGATCCGGCGCTGCCGTTGAAGGCGTTCGTCGCGCCCCATGCCTCCTACGTGACCGTCGTCGACTGGCATGGAAAGAGCTCCGCCCTGCCGGGAAGGAACCGCCAGACCAAAGCGTATCTCGATGCATTGCCTCGCATGGCACCGGGAACCAAGTGGGTCTCGTACATCGACGGTGACGAGTTCATCGTGCTCGGGAAACACCCGACGATCCAGGCTTTCCTGGCGGACTTGACCGACATGGAAGCCGTTTCACTCAACTGGCACTGCTTCGGCAACAACGGCTTTGTCCGGGATCCGACCGATCTCGTGATTTCGTCGCTCACCCGCCGCGCGTTGCGGCCGAGCCCCCGGCACAAGTCCATCACGCAGGTCAAGGCGATCGCCGGAATCGAGAGCGCGCACAGCTGCGTCCTCGCGCCGGGAAGTCGATGGGTCGACGTCAACGGTCGTACGTTTTCCGACGACCTGTATCCGGGAAAAACGGACCTGGCGCACGTCAATCACTATATGTGCCGGTCGTTCCTGCGATGGATGGACAAGCCCGGGCGCGGCGATGTCGGGTACGAGGGTCGGGTGGGCACGGCGATGGGTCCCGGGAACCGGTGGAAACTCACCAGGGCCGGATGCCTCCGGGCCTATCTGTCGCATGTGCTGATCGAGAAGCACCGCCTGGTGGACCGGGACATGCTGCGGTACAGGCAACCGGTCCTCGACTACCTCGCGTCCATGGGCCTCGTCCGCCGGACTTGAGGGGCGTCCGGAACCTTGCTGCATCCGGCCACCTCGTTGTCGTCACCGAATCGCATGCCGGCGCGGGGATCCGTGGCAGGTGCGACCTTCCGAGGACGCGACGTGCCCGCGCCACCCAGCGTCGACACCATCCCCGCCATTCCCCGCTCCTCCTCGCGGGCTCGCGAACGCACCGAGGCCGACAGGCGGCGCTCCTGCGCCACCTGTCTCATGTCGGCGCCGCGAGAGCGAGCTCGTGTGCGACCGCCTCGGCCGCGAGCGCGCCGGTATCCGTGGCGAGCTCACGCGCGAACCCGGCGAAGAGATCCTCGAGCGCGTGCCGCGTGACCGTGTCGTCGAACAGGTTGAGCGCGGCCTGCGCCAGGTTCTCGGCCGTGGCATCTTCCTGCATCAGCTCGGGGACGACGAAGCGGCCGGCCAGCACGTTCGGGAGCCCCACGTACGGGAGCATCAGCTTGCGGCGAACGATGCCCGCGGTGATCGGCGCGAGCCGGTAGAACACGACGTGCGGGCAGCGCGCGAGCGCGGCCTCGAGCGTCGCGGTGCCCGAGGCGACGAGGCCGATGTCCGCGGCGCGCAGCGCATCGCTCGCATGTCCGTACATGAGCGTGAAGGGCGCCGTATCCGCGCCTTCGCGCCACATCGCCGCCTCGAACGCCTCGCGCGTCGCGCGCGACACCAGCGGCACGAGGAAGCGCGCGTCGGGCGCGGCGCGCGCGATGCGCGACGCCGCGCCGATCACCAGCGCCGCATGCATCTCGAGCTCGGAGAGCCGGCTGCCGGGGAGCAGCGCGAAAACCGGTGTCGAAAGGCCGATCCGCAGGCGCTCGCGCATCGTGCGGCGGCTCCAGTCGGAGGCCGCGTGCGCCGCCATCGGATGGCCGACGTAGGTGACCGGGATGCCGGCCGCCTCGTAGATCGGCGGCTCGAACGGGAACAACGCCAGCATCCGGTCGACCGCGCGACCGATGCCGCCGAGCCGCTCGCGGCGCCACGCCCACACCGAGGGACTGACGAAATGGATCGTGCGCACGCCGCGCGCCTTCAGCCGGCGCTCGAGCCCGAGGTTGAAGTCCGGGGCGTCGACGCCGACGAACAGCGGCACACGCTCGGCAAGGAGCCGGGCGGCGAGCGCGCGCCGGATCCCGACCAGCGCGGGCAGATGCCGGACGACCTCGACGATGCCGCGCACCGCGAGCCGTTCGGACGGCACCCACACGTCGCAGCCCGCGGCGGCCATCTTCGGGCCGGCGATGCCGGCGAAGCGCACGTGCGGCAGGCGAGCGCGCACCGCCTGGATCAGCGTCGCGGCGAGCGCGTCGCCCGACGCCTCGCCGGCGACGATGCCCACGGTGACCGGCGCCGCCCCGCCTGCAGCGTCGTGCATCGGGTTCCCGTCAGCGCACGATGCCGCGCCCGGCCGCCGCGAGGAACGCGAGCAGCGGCATCAGCACCGGCTCGTCGGTCGCCTCGCTCGCCAGTCGTTCGCGCGCATCCTCGAGCGAAAGACCTTCGCGGTACAGCGTCTTGTAGGCGCGCCGGACCGCGAGGATCTGCGCCGGCGTGAAGCCGCGGCGGCGCAACCCCTCGCTGTTCGTGCCCTTCGGCACCGCCGGGTAGCCCTGCACGATCGTGTAGGGCGGGACGTCCTGCAGTACGATCGCGCCGGCCGCGAGCATCGCGTGCTCGCCGACGCGGCAAAACTGGTGGACGCCCGAATAGGCGCCGAGCACCGTCCAGTCGCCGATGCGCACGTGCCCGGCGACCTGCGCGTTGTTCGACCACGTCGTGCGATGGCCGACGACGCAGTCGTGCGCGACGTGCGTATGGGCGAGGAACCAGTTCCCGTCGCCGATCGACGTGTCGCCGCGGTCCTGCGCCGTGCCCGCGTGGATCGACACGTATTCGCGGATCACGTTGTCGTCGCCGATCGTCGTCGTGACCGGCTCGCCGCCGTACTTGCGGTCCTGCGCGATGAGCCCGATCGACGCGAACGGGAAGATGCGGTTGCGCGCGCCGATCGTCGTGCGGCCGTCGACGACGACGTGCGGTCCGATCGCCGTGCCCGCGCCGATGCGTACGTGCGGGCCGACGACCGAGAACGGTCCGACTTCGACGTCGCCGGCGAGCTCCGCGGCGGGATCGACCAGCGCCGAGGCGTGGATGCGCGCCACGTTCGCGTCAGCCCCCTGCGCCCGATATCGGCCGCAGGACCGACAGCAGCGTCGCTTCGCACGCCAGCTGGCCGTCGACGGTCGCGCGCACCGCGTACTTGCCGATGTCGCGCATCCCCTTCAGGAACGTCGACTCGAGGATCAGCGTGTCGCCGGGGACCACCTGCCGCTTGAACCGCGCATCGTCGATGCCGGCGAACAGGAAGAGCTTCTTGCCGTCGCGCGCGTCGGGATCGCCGCGGTACGCGACGATCGCGGAGGCCTGCGCGAGCGCCTCGACGATCAGCACGCCCGGCATCACCGGGTAATGCGGGAAATGGCCGGGAAAATACGGCTCGTTGATCGTGACGTTCTTGAGCGCCTTGATCCGTACGCCGGGCTCGAGCTCGAGCACGCGGTCGACGAGCAGCATCGGGTAGCGATGCGGCAGCGTCGCGCGGATCGCGTGAATGTCGAGCGTTTCCATGTCCCTCCCCGGGGATCGTTCAGGTTTCGCCCGCGGCGCCCGCGGCGAGCGCGCGCTCGAGCGCGGCGACGCGCTCGGCGAGCCGGTCGAGCTGCCGCAGCCGCGCGGCGGTCCGCCGCCATGCCGCGTACTTCAGCACCGGGAACGACCCGCTGTATGCGCCCGGCTCGTCGATCGTGGACATCACGACGGTCGCGCCACCGAGCGTCGTGCCGTCGGGAATCGAAAGGTGCCCCGAGATCATCGCCGCTCCGCCGATCCGGCAACGCTTGCCGATCCGCGTCGAACCGGCGATGCCGACGCAGCCCGCGATCGCCGTTCCCTCGCCGATCACGCAGTTGTGCCCGATCTGGATCTGGTTGTCGAGCTTGACGTCGTCGCCGATCACCGTGTCGTCGATCGCACCGCGGTCGATCGTCGTGTTCGCCCCGATCTCGACCCGGTCGCCGACGACCACGCGGCCGAGCTGCGGCACGCGCAGCCAGCGGCCCTGGTCCTCGGCGAGGCCGAATCCGTCGGCGCCGATCACCGCACCGGCACAGACCAGGACGTCGGCGCCGATCACGCAGCGGTCGTAGACGACGACGCGCGCGTCGAGACGCGAGCGCGCGCCGATGAGCACGTCGCGCCCGATCGCGCAACCGGCACCGATCGACACGCGCTCGGCGAGGACCACGCCTGCGGCGATGCTCGCGTGCGGGCCGATCGACACGCCGTCGGCGAACGTCGCGGACGGGTCGACGGCGGCGGTCGGATGCACGCCCGCCGCTTGCGCGGGCGCGGGATGGAGCAGCGATGCGACGCGGGCGTAGACGAGGTACGGCGTCGCCGTGACCAGCGCCGGAAGCGGCGTGCGGCGAGCGTCCTCGTGCGTGACGATCACGGCCGAGGCGCGTGTCGCATCGAGCAGAGGCGCGTACTTGCGGTTGTCGAGGAACGCGATCGAGCCGGGAGCGGCGCGTTCGAGCGTGGCGACGCGCATGACGCGCACGGCGCCGTCGCCGCGCAGGTCGGCGCCGCTCCGCGCCGCCAGATCGGCGAGCGACCAGCCCGCGTCGGGGGCATGCGGCGCCATTGCGGCGGGGATCGCTTCGTCGACGCTACTTGTCCGCCAGCGCCTTGATCACCTTGTCGGTGATGTCGATGCGCTGGCTCGCGTAGACGACCGGGTCCTGCAGGATCAGATCGAACTTCTCGGCCTCGGCGATCTGCTGGATCACCTTGTTGGCGCGCTCCTGCAATTGCCCGAGCTCCTCGTTGCGCCGCAGGTTCAGGTCCTCGCGGAACTCGCGTTGCGCGCGCTGGAGGTCGCGCGAAAGGTTGGCGAGGTCACGCTCCTTGTTGCGTCGGTCGCCTTCGGCCATCGTCGCGCCGTCCTTGTCGAGCGACGACTGGAGGTCGCGCACCTGCTTGGTGAGCTTCTGCACCTCGGCGTCGCGCGTGGCGAACTCCTTCTCGAGCTTCGCCTGCGCGCGCTTCGCCGGGGCCGCCTCGCGGAACAGGCGCTCGGTGTTGACGAAGCCGATCTTGGTGGTCGTCGTGACCGCCTGGCCCGACGCGAGCGTCGCGACCGCCGCGAGCGCCGCCGAGGCCACGAGGAAAACGATGCGTTTCACGGAGGTCTCCTGCATGCGGGCCGTCCGGGTCAGAACACCGAACCGACCTGGAACTGGAAGCGCTGGATCCTGTCGCCCGGCTTTTCGTTGAGCGGGAGCGCGTAGCTGAACTTGAGCGGGCCGAGCGGCGAGTTCCATGCAAGGCCGATACCGGCAGCGTATCGGAACGACTCGAACTCCGGTTGAAGGCCGTCCAGGTAGACCTGTCCCGCGTCCGCGAAAGCCGACAGGCGGACCGCCTGCGCTCCCGCCAGGAGCGGATAGAACAGTTCGGCGTTGCCCACGATCTTGCGCTTGCCTCCGAACACGTTACCGAACGAGTCGCGCGGTCCGAGCGAACTGGTCTCGTACCCGCGCACCGAGCCGACGCCGCCCGCGTAGAGCGCCTTGAAGAACGGCAGCGGCTTGCCCGAGTACCCGTTGCCGTAGCCGATCTCTCCGCGCAGCATCAACACCCACGGCGACCACACCGGCCAGAACCACTGGTGCACGTACTGCGCCTTGTAGTAGGCGAGGTCTCCGAGCGGAAGCCCGACCTCGACGAACAGGCTCTGCAGGCGGCCCTGGTTAGGATAGAGAATGTCGTCGCGCGTGTCACGCGCCCACCCGAACGTCGTGATGTACGCGTCGGTCGTCGCTCCGAACTGGTCGACGAAGTCGATATAGACGGGCGGGCTGTCCTGGAACAGCGTGAGCTTCGTGTGGTCGTAGCGGAAACCGACGTTGATCGTGTCGGTCTCGGTCACCGGCACCGCGAAGCCGATCGCCGCGCCGATCGTGTCCGACGCGTACTGCGAGATCGACAGCGACGTCGGGTCGAGGCGGCGCACGTACGCCTCCATCGTCCGCGACACGCCGTCGACGCTCCAGTACGGCTCGGTGAACACCACCGAGTAGGTGCGGTTGATCTTGCTGGTGTTGAGCGCGAGCGAGACCGCGTTGCCGGACCCGAACACGTTCTGCTGGGAGACCGACCCGCTGAAGACGACCCCGTCCGACGACGAGTAGCCGAGGCCGGCGAGCAAGTTGCCGGTCGACCGCTCGGTCACGCTGAACTCGACGTCGATCTGGTCGGAGGCGCCCGGGACCGGCGGCGTCTCGACGTTGATGTCGTCGAAATAGCCGAGGCGCCGCATCCGCACCTTCGAGCGCTCGATGCGCTGGCCGTCGAACCATGCGCCTTCGAGCTGGCGCGACTCGCGCCGGATCACCTCGTCGCGCGTCTTCATGTTGCCGCTGATGTTGAGGCGACGAACGTACACGCGGCGGCCCGGATCGACGAAGATCGTGAACGCCGCCGTCGCGTTCGGCCGGTCGACCTCCGGCACCGCGTTGATGTTCGCGAACGCGTAGCCTTCGGCGCCGAGCCTGTCCGAGATGTCCTTCGCCGTCTTCTGCAGCTTATCGCGCGAGTAGACGTCGCCCTGCTTGATCCCGACGAGGCGGCGAAGGTCGGATTCGTCGACCGCGAGATCGCCGGCGAGGCGCACGTCGCCGATCGTGTAGCGCGGGCCCTCGCGCACGTTGACCGTGATGTAGATGTCTTCCTTGTCCGGCGAGATCGACACCTGGGTCGACTCGATCTCGAACTCGAGGTAACCGCGGTTCTGGTAGAAATTGCGAAGCGCCTCGAGGTCGCCCTGCAGCTTCTGCTTGCTGTACTGGTCGTTCTTCGTGTACCAGGTGAGCCAGCCCGGCGTCGTCAGCGTCATCTGCTTCTTGAGCTCGGCCTCGTTGAACGCCTGCGTGCCGATGATGTTGATGCGGGAGATGCGCGACGCCTCGCCCTCGTCGATCGTGAAGTTGATCGCGACGCGGTTGCGCTCCTGCGGCGTGACCGTCGTCTGCACCTTGGCCGCGTAGAGGCCGCGCGTGATGTACTGGCGCTTCAGCTCCTGCTCTGCCCGCTCGAGCGCCGAGCGGTCGAAGATGCGCGCCTCGGCGATGCCGATGTCCTTCAGCG
>JBDTNO010000064.1:0-15204 GCA_039933715.1 Betaproteobacteria bacterium | reverse complement strand
AGCTCTCGGGCGGCGAGCAGCAGCGCGTCGCGATCGCGCGCGCGTTCGCCGGCGATCCCAAGCTCCTGATGGCCGACGAGCCGACCGGCAACCTCGACGGAGCGACTGGCGCCGAGATCGCCGAGCTGATGTTTCGACTGAACCACGAGCACGGCACGACGCTCGTGCTCGTCACGCACGACCACGCCATCGCGTCGCGCTGCAAGCGGCGCCTTTCGCTCTCGTCAGGGCGACTCGTCGCCGACGAGCTGACGCGCTGAGGATCGTTCGCATGCGCGATCGCCTCGTCCCCGCCAAGATGCTGCGACTCGCGCTGCGCATGCTCGCGCGCGACTGGCGCGCCGGCGAGCTCACCGTGCTCGCCGCGGCGCTGGTGCTGGCGGTCGGCAGCATCGGCACCGTCGGATTCTTCGCCGATCGCGTCAAGTCCGCGCTGACGTCGCAGGCGAGCCTCCTGCTCGGCGCCGACGTGATGATCTCGTCCGACCGTCCGCTGCCCGCGACGTTCGCCGACGCGGCGCGCGCGCAAGGGCTCGATGCCTTGCCGGTGATCCGCTTCAACAGCATGGTGCAAAAGCCGGGCGCCGACGCGGCGCCGGTGCTCGCGACCGTCAAGGCGGTCACGCCCGGCTATCCGCTGCGCGGCGCGATCCTGCTCGCCGATCCCGAGCATCCGGATGGTGTGCGCGCCGCGACCTCGCCCGCGCGCGGCGAAGCGTGGCCGGACCTGCGCCTCGCGCAGCGCCTCGGATTGAAGCCGGGCGACCAACTCCTGATCGGAGAGGCGACGCTCGTCGTCGGCCCGTCGATCCAGCAGGAGCCGGAAGTCGCCACGGGCTTGCTCTCGTCCGGCCCGCGCCTCTTGATCCATGCGGACGATCTCGCCGCGACCAATCTGCTGCAACCGGGCAACCGCGCGACGTGGCGACTGCTGGTCGCCGAGCCTTCCGGCGGCACGTCGCTCGCGGCCTACGTGCGCCAGGCGAGCGCGGGCCTCAAGCCCGGCCAGCGTCTCGAGAACGTGCGTGACGTGCAGCCCGAGGTTCGCCAGACGCTCGATCGCGCCGAGAGCTTCCTCGGCCTCGCGGCGCTGGTCGCGGTGATCCTGTCCGCAGTCGCGGTCGCGCTCACCGCGTCGCGCTACCTGCGCCGTCATCTCGACACCGCTGCGATGGTCCGCTGCCTCGGCGCCTCCGAAGCGCATGCGCTCGCGCTGTTCGTCACGCAGTTCGTCGTGCTCGGCCTGGTCGCGAGCGCGATCGGCGTCGTGCTCGCCCTGGGCGGGCAGGCGTTGCTGGTGTCGCTGCTCCGCTCGCTCACCGCGGCCGAGCTTCCCGCGCCGTCGTTCGCGCCCGGGGTCGCGGCGTTCGCGACCGGCGTCTTGTTGCTGCTCGGCTTCGCGCTGCCGCCGCTGATGGCGCTCGCGAGCGTGCCGCCGCTGCGCGTGCTGCGACGCGACCTGCCGCGACCGCGCCCGTCGGCGCTCATCGCCTACGCGCTCGGGGCGGGCGTCATCGGCGCGTTGATCGGCTGGCAGGCGCAGGACCTGAAGACCGCCGCGATCATGGTGGGCGGCGTCGGCGGACTGATCGTCGTCGCCGCGCTGGCCGCGTGGGTGCTGATCATCGCGCTGAAGCGACTGCCGCAGCGCGGCGTCACCTGGCGATTCGGCCTCGCGAACCTGCGTCGCCGGCCGCTCGCGTCGAGCCTGCAGGTCGGCGCGCTCGCGCTCGGGCTGATGGCGCTCCTGCTGCTCACGGTCGTGCGCGGCGAGCTGATGAAGAACTGGCGCGCGAGCCTGCCGTCCGACGCGCCCAACCATTTCGTCATCAACGTGCTGCCCGAGCAGGTCGACGGCGTGCGCCAGGCGATGCGCGACATCGGCGGACCGGGCACCGATCTCTACCCGATGGTGCGCGGCCGTCTCACCGCGGTGAACGGCGCACCGCTCGACACGCGCCAGTACGACAACCCGCGCTCGCGAAGGCTCGCCGAGCGCGAGTTCAACCTGTCGTTCGCCGACGCCTTGCCGTCGACCAACCGGGTGACCGCCGGATCGTTCTGGGGGCCGGGCGCGAAGCCCGACGCGGGACTGTCGTTGGAAGACGGCATCGCGGAGTCGTTGCGACTCAAACTCGGCGACGAGCTGACGTTCGACATCGCCGGCAGCGCGGTGACCGCGCGCATCACGAGCCTGCGCAAGGTCGCATGGGACAGCTTCCGGCCGAACTTCTTCACGCTGTTCCCGCCCGGCGCGCTCGACGGCATGCCGACGTCCTACCTCGGCGCGGTGCGGCTGCCGGAAGGCGCGGCATCCGGCGCGTGGGTCTCGGCGCTGCTGCAGCAATATCCGAATGTGCTGGCGATCGACGTCGGCGACGTGATCCGGCAGGTGCAGTCGATCATGGACCAGGTGTCGCGCGCGGTGGAGTTCGTGTTCCTGTTCACGCTGCTCGGGGGGCTGCTCGTGCTCCAGGCGGCGATCGCGGCGACGCAGGACGAGCGCAGCTTCGACGCGGCGATCCTGCGCACGCTCGGCGCGTCGAGCCGGCAGCTATCCGCGGCGCAGGTCGCGGAGTTCGTCGTGCTGGGCGCGCTTTCCGGCATTCTCGCCGCGGGCGGCGCGACGGCGATCGGCTGGGTGCTCGCCGACCGCGTTTTCAACATCCCGTTCGAACCGAGCGGATGGGTGTGGCTTTGGGGCGTCGTGGGCGGCGGACTCGTCGTCACGCTCGCCGGATGGCTCGGTACGCGCAATACCGCTCGCCAGCCGCCGCTCGCGGTGATCCGCCAGCTCGGGTAGGCGACGTCAGGAGCCAGGGTCGCGACCTGGTTCGTGACGTCAGGCGAGGCCGAGCTTCCGCAGGAATGCGGTCCAGCGCGGGTCGTCGCGCGGCGGATCGAACCGCGGATCCATCGCGGCATACGCGATTCCCGGGTCGCGATCGGCGTGCGAGCACTCGAACCCTTCGAACGCACGATCCTTGCGCCGCGGCAGCTCACTCGCCTCGGCGATCGGGTAGGCGGCCTTGTCCGCCCAGCCGGCGATGCGCGTTTCGACCGCCGGCTGCGAAGCCTCGACGTGGCGAAGCCGGTCGCGTTCCGGGCCGCCCCGCGAGCCGCCGGACGGTGAACGAATCTCGCGTTCGCCCGCGGCCAGGCTGTCGGGCGATAATCGGGCGCCTCGCACCGATGGCTACCGCATGAGCGCCGACGCCGCCCCGCCCGCTGCCGAAACGCGAACGCCCTACGAATGGCTGGGCGGCGAAGAAGGCGTTCGCGCGCTGGTCGACGCGTTCTACGACCGGATGGATCTCGAGGACGCGTTCGCCGGGATCCGGGCGCTGCACCACCAGACGCTCGACGGCTCGCGCGACAAGCTCGCGTGGTATCTGACCGGGTGGCTCGGCGGGCCGCAGCGCTACATCGAGCGCTTCGGCCATCCGCGGCTTCGCTCGCGGCACCTGACGTTCGCGATCGCGAGCGCAGAGCGCGACGCGTGGCTCGCGTGCATGCGTATGGCGCTCGACGACGTCGCCGCGCCGCGCGAGCTGGTCGATCCGTTGATGCGCGCGTTCGAGGGCACCGCGGACTGGATGCGCAATCGCGAAGGCTAGTCGTGCGCTTCGACCTTCCCGGCGCGCTTCGCGCGCGTCCGATGCGCACCGCTGCCGGCGAGTTCTTCCGATGAGCGAGCTCACCGACCTCACCGCTGACGCGCTGTCTCGCGGCATCGCCGCGCGCGCCTTTTCCTGCCGCGAGCTCATGGTTGCGACGCTCGCGCGCATCGAAAGCGTCAATCCGCGCCACAACGCGATCGTGAGCCTTCGCGATCCGGACGATTGCCTGCGCGACGCCGATGCATGCGACGCGGCGCTCGATCGCGGCGAGCGGCGCGGCTTCCTGCACGGGATTCCGCAGGCGATCAAGGATGCCATGTCGGTCGCCGGCGTGCGGTCGACGCTCGGCTCGCCGCTGGTGGATTTCGTCCCTTCACGCGACGACCTCGTGGCCGAGCGGATGAAGGCGTCCGGCGCGATCGTGATCGGCCGCACCAACTGCCCGGAGTTCGGACTCGGCTCGCACACGTTCAACGAGATCTTCGGCACGACGCTCAATCCCTGGGATCGGTCGCGCTCGGCGGGCGGGAGCAGCGGCGGCGCGGCGGTCGCGCTTGCGACGCGGATGCTCGCGGTCGCCGATGGCAGCGACTTCATGGGAAGTCTTCGCAATCCGGCCGGCTGGAACAACGTCTACGGGATGCGACCGAGCCAGGGGCGCGTTCCCAACTGGCCGGTCGTCGATGCGTGGGTCGCGCAGCTTTCGACCTGTGGCCCGATGGCGCGCACGGTGCTCGACCTCGCGCACCTGCTCGACGTCCAGGCCGGTTACGATCCGCGCGTCCCGCTGTCGCTCGATGGCGGCGGTGGATTCGCCGACGCGGTGACGCGCGCCACGCCGGACAACGCCCGCGTGCGCATCGGATGGCTTGCCGACCTCGACGGCTATCTCGCGATGGAGGCGGGCGTCCTCGCGACCTGCGAAGCCACGCTGCGTCGTTTCGAAAACGCCGGTGCGACCGTCGAGAGCGTCGCACAGCCGTTCGACGCCGCGCGCGTGTGGGACGCATGGCTGGTCTGGCGCCGGTGGCTCGTCGCCGGGCGCATCGCACCGTTCCTCGCCGACCCGTCGAACCGTGCGCGCATCAAGCCCGAAGCGCTGTGGGAAGTCGACCAGGCCGCGGGGCTGACCGGCGGCGACACGATGCGCGCGAGCGTGGCGCGCACCGCGTTCCACCATCGGATGCTGGGGCTTCTCGGGCGCTTCGACCTCCTCGCACTGCCGACCGCGCAGGCGTGGCCGTTCGACGCGAACCTCCGTTGGCCGCGAGAGATCGCGGGCCGCGCGATGGACACATACCACCGCTGGATGGAAACGACGATCTACGCGACGTTCGCGGGCCTGCCTTGCATCGCCGTGCCCGCGGGCTTCGGCGCCGAGGGGCTGCCGATGGGGCTCCAGCTCATCGGGCGCCCGCGCGCCGACGCGGACCTGCTGCGCATCGCCGCCGCCCTGGAGCCCGCGATCGCCGGCTTCCTCGCGCTGCGGCCGCCGGAACCTGCGTGATCGTCGCGCGCTACCGGCCGACGAGAATCGATTCGTTCGAATAGCGCCGGGAGATTCCCCACAGCGCGAGCGCGACGAGGAGCGCAGGCACGACCCACGACAGCGCGAGGTCGCCGGAGGCGATCGCCTCGCCACGCAGTGCGCGGTTCAGCAGCAGGTACTGGCCCGAGATCGGCGCGGCGACGAGCCAGTCCGGCTCGCGCCGCTGGAGGAAAAGCTGCGCGACCGGGATGATCGACACCACGAACAGCAGCAGCGACAGGTTGGTCTGCGCCTCCTTGATCGTGCGCCCGCGGCTGCCGAGCCACAGGAGCGCGGCCGGCATCAGCGCGATCATCGGCAGCAGGATCACGAGGAAGCGGCCGAACTCGCGCGTGCCGAACAGGAACGGCACGCCCACCGCCGGCAGCGGTGCAAACGACAGCGTCAGATAGAAGCCGGTCAGCGTCACGAGCACGACCAGCCCCGCGAACGCCACGACGGCGATCCACTTGCCGACGACGATCTCGGCCGCCGTCGCCGGCGTCGCGAGCAGGGGTTCGAGCGATTGCCGCTCGCGCTCCCCGGCGGTCGCGTCGAGCGCGAGCGGCATGCCGCCCATCACCGCGGCGAAGAGTCCGTAGTAGGCGACGAGAAACAGGATGAGCGCTCCCGACTGCTGCGGCGTGGCGAGGTCCACCGCGACGATCTCGAGCGGCTGCGCGACCGAGGGCAAGACGCCGCGCAGCATCAGCCGCTGGGACCCCCACAGGCGGTTGTAGGCGCGCAGCAGCGATTCGGCCTGGTCGATCGAGGCACGGGCGCGATCGCGCGATCGGTCGTAGACGAGGCGCACGGTCGCGGGCTTGCCGTCGGCCACCCGCGTCGCGTAGTCGTCGTCGACGATGAGCGCAACGTCGAGCTCGCCGGCGCGGATGCGCGCCTCGGGCACCGGCGGCAGCGGCTGGATGCGCACGCCCTCGCGCACGAGGAACGCGACGAGCGCGGGCGCGTGCTCGGCGCCGCCGACCGGCAGTTGCAACGCGCGAGCGCGCTCACCCTGCGACGCGATCATGTTGAAGATGAGCACGAGGAACAGCGGGCCGGCGAGCGCCGCCGTCGCGAGCGTCATGATCATCGCGCGTCGGTCGCGGAATGTCTCGACGAGCTCCTTGCGGGCGACGACGAGGATGCGGTTCATCGATCCGCCCCGGTCACGCCGCGAGGCCCTCGCCGCTGCCGAGGAGCGCGACGAAGGCGTCCTCGAGCGAGCCTGCGCCCGCCTGCGCGATCAGCTCGGCGGCGGTGCCGGTGGCGACGACGCGCCCGCGGCCGAGGATCACGATACGGTCGCACAGCGCCGCGACCTCCTGCATCACATGCGAGCTGAAGAGCAGCGTCTTGCCGGCCTCCCGCAGCGCGCGAAGCTGCTCGCGCAGCGCGCGCACGCTCATGATGTCGAGGCCGTTGGTCGGCTCGTCGAGCAGGATCGTGTCTGGATCGTGGACGAGCGCGCGGGCGATGGCGACCTTCATGCGCTCGCCCTGCGAGTAGCCTTGCGCGCGCCGCGACGCGATCTCGCGAAGGCCGAGCTGGTCGAGGAGGCGCTCGATGCGAAGATCGCATTCGCGCCCAGAGAGGCCATGGAGCGCCGCGTAATAGGCGATGTTCTCGCGACCCGAAAGGCGCGGGTAGAGCCCGCGCGCGTCGGACAGGACGCCCAAGCGCCGCCGCACGTCCGCGCGATCGGCGACGACGTCGCGCCCGTCGATCGTCGCACGCCCGCGGTCCGGAACGATCAGCGTCGCGAGCATGCGCAGCAACGTGGTCTTGCCCGCGCCGTTCGGGCCGAGTAGGCCGGTGATCTCGCCGCCGGGCGCGACGAACGTGACGTCGTCGACCGCGCGCACCTCGCCGCGCTTGCCGAAGCTCTTCGCGAGGTGCTCGACGACGATCATGGCATCGCAGGGCCGAGGAGCCCTGTCCACAGCGCCGGGGGCGTCGAGCTTTCGAGCTGTTTGACGCAATCCTCGGGCAGCGTTGCGAACCCCGCTTCGGCGACGAATGCGGCGAGGAGGCGCGGCGCGCACGCGTGCGGCGACACGATGTGGCCGTAGCCGCGCGCGATGACATGACGGTGATTCGTAAGCGAGCGCGCGACCGCTTCGCCATTGGCGGGCGGTGTCACGGGGTCGAGCCCGCCGGACAGGATCAGGACCGGCACGTCGCTCGACACCGGTGCGAACGCGTCGATCGGCGCGTGGCCCTGCGGCCAGACGTCGCAGATCGCGAGCGTGCGGCGTGCGAGCCGCGCCGAGCGCTTGCCGGCCAGCGACTGCTCGCGCAAGCCCAGACCGACGCGCGGCACGTCCTCGGCGCAGGTCACCGCGTAATGGAGCGGGATGTTCATCTGCCGGTCGAGGTCGCCGGTGAGCGCGCTCGCGGTCGCGACGAGCGGCGCGAGGTCGCCATCGCGCGCGCGCTCGAGGAGCGCGGGGATCAGCGCAACCGTCTCGGGTACGTACAGAAGCGGCTGCAGGAGCCCGATCACCGTGTCGATCGACGCGGGCACGAGGCGCGAGACGCCGGTCGCAGGGTCGGTGATCGCAATCTCGCGCGGACGCGTTCCCAGCGTGCGGCCGATCGCGTCGAGCGTGCCGGCGAGGTCGGGACTCGCCTGGCCGCAGGAAGGCGTCGCGTCGCAGCGAGCGAACAGCGAGTCGAGCGCGCTTTCGCGCGAGGTCCACACGTCGAGCGTGATGATCATGTCGGGAGGCGCCACGCCGTCGAGCGTCACGGTCCGCGTGCGCTCCGGATGGCGGCGCAGGTAGTCGAGCGCGACGCGCGTCCCGTAGCTGCCGCCCCACAGGTTCCAGTGCGGCGCGCCGAGCGCGACGCGCACCGACTCGAGGTCCTCGACGAACGCTGCGGTCGTGTAGCGGCTCGCGTCGATGCCTTGCGCGGCGAGCTCGCCCGCGCACGCCTTCGCCCGCGGCATCGGGTCGGTCTCGAGCATCGCGTCCTTGAGCCCCGCCTCCGAATACGCGGCGCACAGCAACGGAGACGAGCGCCCGGTGCCGCGCTGGTCGACGAGCACGACGTCGCGCGTGCGCCGGATTTCGAGGAGGCGCGCGGCGAACGGCGCGATTTCGCTTGCCGCCTGGCCCGGACCGCCGGCGAGGATCACGAGGGGATCGGGCTTCGGCGTCAGCGTGTTCGCGGCGAGGACCGCGACGTGGATGCCGATCGTGCGGCCGTCGGGCTTCTCGCGGTCCTCGGGCACCGTGACGACGCCGCAGCGCGCCGCGGTCGCGAGATGCGGCAGCCGGCATTCCTCGAGCGCGATCGTCCGCGCCGCATCGCGATCGGCGCCGCACGAAGACAGCGCGAGCAGCGCCGGGAAGGCGCACGACGCGACGCGGATTCGACCGTGGCCGACGGACATGGACGCATGCTAGCAAACGGCGCGGGCGCGACGTGCCTGCGATGCGACGGGCGCCGGTCAGGCGCCGCGAACGGTCGGCGGCGAGGCTATACTGGCCGCGTCGCTTCTTTCCCGAGCATTCCCCGATGACCCCGCGCACGCTCGAACCGGGCATCCACACCGACCTGCGGGACAAGATGAGCTACGGGGGCTACCTCGAGCTCGAGCGGCTCCTCGGCGCGCAGGTGCCGCGCTCGCGCGGAAGCGACGGCGCGCCGCTGCACGACGAGCTTCTCTTCATCATCCAGCACCAGGTGTCGGAGCTGTGGTTGAAGCTCGCGATCCACGAAATCCGCGCGGCGATCGAGCGCGTGCGCGGCGATCGCCTCTCCGAGTCGTTCAAGATCCTCGCGCGCGTCAAGCTCGTGCAGCGCCAGCTGTTCGAGCAGTGGGCGGTGCTCGAGACGCTGACGCCGTTCGAGTACGAGGCGATCCGGCCCACGCTCGGCACTTCGTCGGGCTTCCAGTCGCACCAATACCGCGCGTTCGAGTTCCTGCTCGGCAACAAGCACGCCGGGATGCTCGACGTCTTCCGGCACGATCCGGCCGCGCATGCGGAGCTCGACGCGCTGTTGCACACGCCCTCGCTGTACGACGAGTTCCTGCGCCACCTCGCGCGCCGCGGCCTGCCGGTGCCGCCGGAGCGCGTCGAGCGCGACTGGACCCAACCGTACGAGCGCCATCCGGGCCTCGTGCCGGTGTTCCGCACGATCTACTCGGATCCGCGGCGCTGGTGGGACGCCTACGACATGTGCGAGAAGCTCGTGGACATCGAGGAGTCGTTCCAGCTCTGGCGCTTCCGTCACCTGAAGACGGTCGAGCGGATCATCGGCCACCGCCCAGGGACCGGCGGCTCGTCGGGTGTCGGGTTCCTGACGCGCGTACTCGACGTCCGCTTTTTTCCCGAGCTCATCGACGTTCGCAGCGAGCCGCTGCGGACGCCGGACGCGGCGTCGCCGCGACCGGCGTCCTGACTCTCCGTTACGAACCTCCTCATCCCGGTGCGCACGGACCCGCGTCGTCCGCGATGAACGACCCTCGCACATCGGTGACCGGCGCCGTCGCCGACGCGGCCCGCGCGCTCGGCGCGCCTCCCTGGACCGACGGACGGATCGCGCGTCACCTAGCGCCGTTGTTCGCGCGCCATCGCGCCGCGTTCGCCGGTCGCATCTACCTCGCCAACCATTCGCTCGGACGGCCGCTCGACGCCACCGCCGACGACATCCAGGAAGGCATCGACGCCTGGTACCTGGCGATGGGGGGCGCGTGGGACGCGTGGGAGGCCGAGGAGAACGCGCATCGTGCACGACTCGCGTCGCTGGTCGGCGCGCCGCGCGCGGACACGCTCGTGCCGAAGACGAGCGCTGGCCAGGGTCTGCGCGCGGCGCTGGGCTCGTTCGACCGTCCTCCCCGGGTGGTCACGACGCGCGGCGAGTTCGATTCGCTCGACCTGATCCTGCGCGAATGGGCGCGGCGTGGACGGCTCTCGCTCGCGCACGTCGAGCCTCGCGCACCCGAGCCCGGTGTTGGCGACGCGCGCGCGCTGGCGCACACCGCGATCGACGACCTCGTCGCGGCCGTCACGCCGTCGACCGACCTCGTCGTGGTGTCGGAGGTGATGTTCCAGACCGGAGAGCGCCTCGCGGACCTGCCGCGGCTCGTCGCGCACGCGCACGCCTGCGGCGCGAAGGTGCTGGTCGACCTCTACCATTCGCTCGGCGTGCTGCCGGTCGACGTCGCGGCGCTCGACGTCGACTTCGCGGTCGGCGGCAGTTACAAGTACCTGCGGGGTGGCCCGGGCGCCTGCTTTCTCTACGTCGCGCCGCGCCTGCTCGACGCGGGGTTGCGCACGCTCGACACCGGGTGGTTCGCGAAGGAAGGTCGCTTCGAATACCGGCGCCCCGAGCCTCCCGCGTTCGCGCAGGGCGGAGACGGGTGGCTCGAGTCGACGCCGGCGGTGCTGTCCGCCTACCAGGCTCGCGCCGGCCAGGAGCTCGTCATCGCGCTGGGCGCGGCCGCGCTGCGGGAGGACTCGCTCGCGCGCCAGCGCGCGTTGGTGCAGGCACTCGACGCGTGCGGCGTGCCGGCGATCGGCGGCACCGAGGATCGCGGCGCATTCGTGGTCGTGAAGCTCGACGCGGCGAGCGGGGTGGCGGATCGCCTGCGCGAAGTCGGCATCGTAGCCGACGCTCGGGGTGAATGCCTCCGCCTGTGCCCCGACGTTCTCACGACCGCCCAGGACCTCGATGTCGCGGCGCGACGCATCGGTGCGGTGGTGGCCGGGACTGCCCGCGCGTCGCGATGACCCACGGCGTGCTTCCGGTTCCGCCGCAGGCGCGAAACGCGCGTTGCGCGTGCGGCAGCGGGCGCCGATACAAGGATTGCTGCGGCGGCATCGCGAAGGGCGCCGAAGACGCTCGCTCGGCCGAACCGCTGTTGCACGCTGCGGGCGAGGCGTTCCGGCATCGTCGTTTCGACGAAGCCCGCCAGCATCTCGAGCGGGCACGGGCATCGGCTCCGCTGCCCGCAGACGCCGAAGCCGTCCTGGGCGCGATCCTGCTTCGCGCAGGCGACTATGCGAAGGCGCTGCGGACTCTGCGGCAGGCATGCCTTCGCATGGCGGAAGTACCCGCGGCGACTGTCGTCAACCTCGCCGGCGCCGTCGCCGGCCTGCTGGCCACGCGCGCGCCGCTCGAAACGGAGCGTCTCTGGCTCGACTATGTCGCCACGCGTCCCCGGGCATCGGCGGGCGGATCCCCTCGTCATGGGCGCATCAGCGTCGTCGTGCCGTCCCACAACCACGCCGCCTTCATCGGCGCGGCACTCGAGTCCGTGCTTGCGCAGACGCGCGCGGCTGACGAGATCGTCGTCATCGACGATGGCTCGACCGATGGATCGCCCGACCTCATCGGCGCGATGGCGGCGCGATCGGGCGGTCGCATCCGGTTCGTCGCGCGGGAGAACCGTGGGGCCGCGACGACCATCAACGAAGCCGTCGCAGCGACGACGGGCGACTGGATCAACATCCTCAACTCCGACGACGCGTTCACTGCCGATCGCCTGGCCGCGATGGAGGCCGGCGTCGCCGCGGCAGGCGCGTCGTGGGGATTTTCGCGCTGCACGTTCGTCGACGCGGACGGGCGCGCGATTCTGGACGAAGCGTCCCCCCATGCGGCGCGGCAGCGCGAGGCGATCGACCGTGCCGGCGCCCTCGATACGGTCGGCATGGCATTCGTCGGGCACAACCCGGCAACGTCGACCGGGACGCTCTATTTCTCGCGCCCGCTCTTCGATCGCCTCGGCGGGTTCCGTGACCTTCGCTACGTGCACGACTGGGATTTCTGCCTGCGGGCGTGCTTGCTGGCCGAGCCGGCGTTCGTGCCGCAAAGCAGCTATCTGTACCGCATCCATGGTCGCAATACGCTGTCGGGCGCGAACACGGCGCCGAACGACGAGGCGTTGTCGCTGACGCGCGCGTTCCTGCGGACCGCGGAAGCCTGTCGCGACGCGGAAAACCCCTACGCGCCGATCCCCGCGGTGTGGGGGCGCTCGTTCGCGTTGCGCGCCATCGAGTGCGGCGCCGCCCCGCTGCTCGACGCATCGGTGGTCTTTCGCCTCGCCGACGAGCTACTCGACGAGTTGCCGGCGTGAGCACCGGCGCCATCGCCGATCTCGTCAGCGTCGTCGTCGCGGTCGGCGCGGACGACGAGCTGAGCGAAGCCACGCTCGCCGCGTGGGCGGCGCAGCGCGAAGCGGGGGACTACGAGGTCGTTCTCGCGATGCCCGCCACCGCGACGGCGAGTCGCGACGGACTTTTGCGCGCGCCTCCATGGAAGGCTCCGTTCCGAATCGTCCAAACGGCGCACGAACGTTCCGCGGCATTGCGAAACGCCGGCGTCCTGGCGAGTCGGGGCGGGACCGTCGTGTTGGCTGCGAGCGACTGCCGCCCGGCCGCAACGGTCGTGGCGGCGCATCGGCGTTTCCAGTCGCTCCTCGCGTTTCCCGCTGCCGGCATCGGCCCGGTCTTTCACGCCGGAGCGTTGCGTGATTCGCCGTTCAGCGCTTGGCTGCAGGACGGCGGCAGGCGTTTCGGCCCCTCGTTCCCGCATGCCGCACTCGAATGGCGCGGGAATCCGTTCCATGCAGCGAACACCTCGATCGCGCGGACCGTCTACGACAAGGTTGGCGGGTTCGATGAGGGCCTCGACGGAGACGCGATGGACGGTGTCGCATTCGCGGCGCGACTGGCCGACCTGGGCGTCCGCACGCGCTACGTGCCGCGCGCGATGACCTGGCAGGATCGCGACGTGACGGAGCGCGAGACGTTGCGGCACGCCTGGAGGCTCGGAGGAGCAGCGCGGTTCCGCGAGACGACCGGCGCCGGCCCATGGCCGTGGAATGCGCTCGTCCAGCAAACGCTCGAACGCCCCGAAGCCGCGGCGTCCCACGGCGATCTCCCGATGGCGGCGAACGCGCCGGGCGCGCGGAAACGTCGGCACGCACGGCTTGCGCTCGCCTTCGTTCGCGGCTGGCACGATGCCGCGTTCGAGAGCGACGATCCTTCGGTTTCCCGGGCGGCCGAGGGCCCGCGCGCATGACCGCGCACGCTCGGGAACGCCCAATCGCGCCGGGGCGCAACGACCGCTGCGGATGCGCGAGCGGGCGGCGCTACAAGGCATGCTGCGGGCGTCTGCCCGACGCCGTGGCCGGGGACGACGCGTTTCTCCGCCAGGAACGATGGGGCTTCCTGCAGCTACGCGAGGGAGATTACGACGCGGCGCTGGCGCGGTTTCGCGCGCTGGCGGAACGCCGCGCCACGCCGGAGATTGTGCGCGGCCTCGCCCGCGCCATCATCGGCTTGCGCGCGGCGGGGATCCCCGCAGACAGCCGCGAACTGTGGCTGCGATACGTCGAGGAGCGGGCCGCTCAGGTCGATCCTTCCCGGCACCTCGCCACGCGGGTCAGCGTGATCGTACCTTCGCGCGACCGCTCCGCACATCTTCGCGAGGCGCTCGAATCGGCGCTCCGCCAGACGCGGCCGGCGGACGAGATCGTCGTGATCGACGACGGATCGTCGGACGCGTCGCCGGCGCACATCCGCGCGTTTGCGGCGCGCGAGCCCGGACGCGTGCGCGCGATCCTGCGGGGCGCCCGCGGGATCGCCGGCACGATCGAGGAAGCGATTCGGAGCTCCACCGGAGAGTGGATCGCGATACTCGACGCGGAGGACCGCTTCGCGCCGACGCGGCTCGCGACGATGCTGGAAGCGGTCGCCGCGCGTGGGGATCCATGGGGATTCTCGCGCGCCAGCTTCATCGACGCCGACGGCCGCGCGCTTGCGGCCGGCCAGTCGCCGATCGCGGATCGCCTGCGCCAATGCGCGGATCGGATCGGCGCCTGCGATACCGTGGGGCTGTCCCTGCTGGGAGGAAACCGGGCGACGTCCGCGGGAACGCTCTTCTTCGCGCGTGCGCTCCACGCACGGGCCGGTGGATTCCGTGACATCCCCGGCTCCTACGACTGGGATTTCTGCCTGCGTGCGTCGCTGGTCGCGGAGCCGGCGTTCGTTGCCGCCCCGACAGTCGAATGCCGCGTTCTCGGCCCCGGGTTCGACGGCCGTTATGCGGACGCCGCAAGCCCCGCGACCGCGCGCATGCGCGCGGATTTCGTCCGCGTCGCCGAATCCGCCGTGGTGGCCGGCCATCGCTACGCTCCGATCGCACTGGTCTGGGGACGGATCTTCGCGTTGCGCGTGATCGAGGCAGGACTGGCGGCGTCGCTCGCGCCTGCCACCCTCCAGCGGCTCGCCGACGAATGCGTGTCGGGGCTTGCGTCATGACCGCGTCGCCCACGTCATGCCGGGTGAGCGCGATCGTCGCGCTCAATCCGCACCGGCACGACCTCGGTTGCGTACTGGATGGATGGGCGGTCCAGGAGGCCGCGGGCGATCACGAGGTGATCGTCATTCACGACGGCTGCCGGCCCGGCGTCGATGCCGAGATCGCCGGGCACCGCGCGCGCAATCCGCGCTCGCCGGTGCGCCTCGTCGATTCCGCGGACCGGGGGCGCGCCGCCTCGAACAACACCGGGATCCGCGCGTCCGACGGCTCGTTGTTGCTGCTCGTCGCGGATGATTTCGTGCCCGATCGCGGGCTCGTCGCCGCACATCGGCGATTCCATGCGTTGCTCGACGGTCCCGCGGTGGGCATCGGGCCAGCGTACTTTCCAGCAGCGCATCGCGCGGACCCGTTCTGTCGCTGGCTCGAGGACACGGGCGCGCTTTTCGGCGTCGCCTTCGGCACGGCGGGGGTCCAATGGCGCGACCACCTCTTTTACGTCGGCAACGCCTCGCTGCTGCGAACGACATTCGACCGCGTCGGCGCATTCGACGAGCGCTTTTTGCACGACCTGTTCGACGACTTCGAGTTCGGCCAGCGACTGCGCGCAACGGGCATCGCGACGCATTTCGTGCCGCGCGCGATCGCGTGGCACGATCACGAGGTGACGCTGGACGAGCGGCGCATCGCGTTGCGCCGGCTCGGAGAAGCCTCCGCGCGGTACGAGGCGACGGGTCCGGGACCGTGGCCGTGGTCAGACGTCACCGCGAGGTCGTC
>JBDTNO010000063.1:0-15413 GCA_039933715.1 Betaproteobacteria bacterium | reverse complement strand
CCGTCCCAAGGTCGCCGCCCCCCTGGGGGGAAGCGCGCGAGCGCTACGGGGGGAGACTGGCGACCGCCGGGCCGTCCCAAGGTCGCCGCCCCCCTGGGGGGAAGCGCGCGAGCGCTACGGGGGGATATTTGCTGCTAGCACCGATCGTAGTGCAGCCAGCCTTCGGTACGAGCGCGCGCACCGGACCCGGCGATGCGCTCGAGCCGCCCGCACGCGACGAGCGGCGCGTCCCGCGCCGGATAGAACACCGGCGCATTGGCGCCCGCGAGCGGCGGCTCGTTCGCCGCGACCGGCACGCTCTTCGGTTTCACGCGCGCATTCGCGGCGACCGTGCAGGCCCAGGGCTTGCCATCGTTTCCGACCATCCGGACCGTCACGGTGTCCGCATCGACGCTCCACGCTTTCGCTACTTCGCGCACCGCGACGCCGCCGTCGGCGACGCAACGCTGGATCGGCGCGGCCAGGTCGGGAAAGCGACGCGACCAGTCGTCGTCGCGCTTTTGCGCGAAAGCGGCGAGCGGCGCCCTGGCGCCGTCGTAACCTTCCCGCACCGTGCAGCAGCCTGCGAGCGTCTCGCCGGCGCGGATCGACACGATGGCGCGCCATCCCTGCGGCGGCGTGTCGCCCGACGTCGCCTTGCACGCTTCCTGGCGAAGCATCGCGACGATCGTGTCGTTCGGAAGGTGCGTCGAGGCGCCGCGCCAGACGAGCGCGGCGGGCGCAACGGACGGAAACGGCTGGAGCTCGCCGCGGAATTCGACGACCTGGCGCGCCTTGCCGCCGGTGCGTTGCAGCATCCCGGTCGCGCGGTTGGCGTCGAGCTGCCAGAAAGGCTCGACGCCGTGGCAGGAGAGTTGCTGCGGGATCGCGACCTGCGCCGGCGGCGCGGGCGCCGAGGCGCTCGCGGCGGACGCGATCGCGATCGCGGCGAGGGCGGTGAACAGTGCGAGAGCCGGTGTGCGCATCGGGACCCCGAGGCGACAGTCTAGCGCGGCCTTGGGCGGCGGCCGGCCGACGTCACGCGCCGCCCGGGGTACGAGGCTACTGCATCGCCTCGTCAAGCCCGTACGGGCCCCATCCGCCCCCCAGCGCCTTGGCGAACGCCACGATCGCGACCTGCGTTTCGCGCGCGGCCTCGATGCGCCGGGTCTCCGCGTCGAGCAACTGGCGTTGCGCGTCGAGCACCTCGAGGAACGACGTGCGGCCCGCGTCGTAGCGCAGGCGCGCCACGTCGAGCACCGCGCGCAACTGCTCGCTGCGTGCGGATTCCGCCGCGAGGATCTCGCGCGCGGTGCGATGGACGACGAGCGCATCGTGGACCTCGCGGAACGCCAGCTGCACGGTCTGCCGGTAGGTCGCGATCGCCTCGTCGCGGCGCGCCTCGGCCGACTGCACGTTGGCCTCGATCCCCTTCAGCCCCAGGAGCGGTTGCAGGAGCGCTGCGCCGAAGCGCCACACCGACGCCGGCGAGGTGAAGAGGTCGGCGAGGGCCGCCGATTCCGATCCGAATGCGGCGGTAAGCGAGATCGACGGATAGTAGGCGGCGCGCGCCTGCTGGATGCGCAGCTCCGAGGCGGCGAGCAACGCTTCCACGCGGCGCACGTCGGGACGCCGCTCCATCAGCCCGGACGGCAATCCCCCGGGCAGCTCCGGCACCGCGAAGATCGAGCGCGACAGGTCAGCGCGCGCGACGACCGGTGCGAACACCTCGCGCGCCGAGCGCCCGGTCAACGTGGCGAGCGCGCCTTCGAGGAGCCCGATGCCCTGGCGCGCGCGCGCGATGTCGGCGATGACGGCCGAGCGCTCGGCTTCGGCCTGCTTCAGCTCGTACTCGCCGATGATGCCGCCCTCGAAGCGGTCGCGTTGCAGGCGCACCGTGTCCTCGCGCGTGGCCAGCGTGTCGTCGAGGAGGCGCTTCTGGGCGTCCGCGGACCGTAGTCGGAAATACGCGATCCCGACGTCGGCGGCGACCGCGCTCCTCACCGATTCCTGGAAGTAGCGCGAGGCGGCGAGCTCGTTGCGAGCGGCGAGCGTGGCGCTGCGGTATTTGCCCCACAGGTCGAGTTCGTAGCCGAGCTCGATCTGCACGCCCAGGTTGTTGCTGATGAGCGGCGTCCCCGGCGGCAGCGGCGGCGAACCGACGCCGCTGATGCGCGAGCGGCTCGCGCCGACCGCGAGATTCGCGTTCGGGTACAGGTACGACTGCGCGAGCAGCACCAGCGCGCGCGCCTGCTCGACGCGCGCGAACGCGATCGCCACGTCGAGGTTCCGCGCGAGCGCCTCGTCGATCAGCGTCGTGAGCGCCGGGTCGTCGAACGCGAGCCACCAGCGCTCGAGGAGCTTCTGTTGCGCCTCGTCGGGCGCCGCCATCACCGGCAGGTCGACCTCGGGCGCCTTCGGCTGCGTCACCGCGCAGCCGGCGAGCGCCACGGCGAGCGCGAGCGGAAGCAGCGATCGCGGAACGGGCCTACTCATGCGCGCCTCCCGCTGCGGTGATCGGCGGGTGGCCGGGCGTGGGCGGCGCGCCGCCGTGGGTATGCCGCGCGTGCTTCAATTCGTCGAAGAGCTCGTCGGTCGACCGCTTCTCGGTCACGCGACGGTCGAAGATCACCTTGAAGAACATCGGGACGAAGAAGATCGCGAGGAACGTCGCCGCGATCATGCCGCCAATGACGCCGGTGCCGACCGAATGGCGGGCGCCGGCCCCCGCGCCGGTGGACACCGCGAGCGGCAGCACGCCGAAGATGAACGCGAGCGACGTCATCAGGATCGGCCGGAAGCGCAGCCTCGCGCCCTCGATCGCCGCTGCCGACGCGGACAGGCCGTCCTCGTGCTTGTACAGCGCAAACTCGACGATCAGGATCGCGTTCTTCGCCGCGAGCCCGAGCAGCGTGACGAGCCCGATCTGGAAGTAGACATCGCTCGTCAGGTGCCGCGCCCACACGGCGACGAGCGCGCCGAACGTCCCGAACGGCAGCGCGAGCAGCACGGCGAGCGGCAGCGACCAGCGTTCGTATTGCGCCGAGAGGATCAGGAACACCATGATCACCGCCAGCCCGAGCGCGAACGTCGATGCTCCGCCCGAGCGTTTTTCCTGGAACGACGATCCGCCCCAGTCGAAGCTGAACTCTGCCGGAAGCACCTCGCGCGCGATCTGCTCGACCCGCGCGATCGCCTGGCCCGAGCTGAATCCGGGCGCGGCCTGTCCGATGATCTTGACGGCCGGCAGGTTGTTGAACCGGTCGAGCGAATCCGGCCCCGAGACGTACTTGACCGTCACGAGCGACGACAGCGGAACCATCTGGCCGTCGCGCGCCCGCACGAAGATGCCGGTGATGTCGTCGGGCTTGCGGCGGAACTCCGGCTCGGCCGACATCAACACCTGCCAGGTGCGCCCGTACTTGTTGAAGTCGTTCACGTAGTAGGTGCCCATCGTCGCCGAGAGCGTGCTGAAGATGTCGTTGAGCGCCACCCCCGACTTCTTCGCCTTCTCGCGGTCGACGTCGATGAAGAGCTGCGGCACCGCCGCGTGCCAGAGCGTCTGCGCGCCGCCGAGCTGCGGGTCGGCGTTGGCGCGCCCGAGAAACGCGTCCTTCACCTCGTTCAGGCGCGCCGAGCCGCCGTCGCCGCGATTCTGGATGTAGAACTCGTAGCCGCCGGTCGTGCCGAGGCCGAAGATCGGCGGCGGGTTGAACGCGAGCACCAGGGCTTCCTTGATGTGCGCGGTCTTCATGAACAGCTCGCCGACGAGCTGCTGCGCGGTCACGTGGCGGTCGTCCCACGGCTTCTGCGTGACGAACATCGTCGCGGCGTTGTTGCGGAAACCGCCGCCGATGAAGTCGAACCCGGTGAACGCGACGACGTCCTGGTTGTTGGGGTTGCTGCGCACCGCCGCCTCGACCTCGTCGACGACCTTCTGCGTGCGCTCGAGCGTCGCGCCGTCGGGCAAAATCACCGCGGCGATGTAGAAGCCCTGGTCCTCGTCGGGGACGAGGCTTCCCGGCGTGATCCGCCACATCAGGACCGCGCCGCCGACCATCAGCGCGAACAGCGTCAGCGCGACGACGCCGTGACGGATCAGGAACGCGACGCCGTGCGTGTAGCGGTTGCGCACGCTCTCGAACCAGCGGTTGAACCAGCGGAAGAACGCGTTCGGCTCCTCGTGCGGCTTCAGGATCAGCGCGCAGAGCGCCGGCGAGAGCGTCAGCGCGACGACGCCCGAGATCACGACCGAGATCGAGATCGTCACCGCGAACTGCCGGTAGAGCTCGCCGGTGAGCCCGCCGAGGAACGCGATCGGCACGAACACGGCGACGAGCGTCAGCACGATCGCGATGATCGGCCCGGTCACCTCGCGCATCGCCTTGACCGCCGCGTCGCGCGGCGTCAGGCGCTCCTCGCGCATGATCCGCTCGACGTTCTCCAGCACGACGATCGCGTCGTCGACGACGATGCCGATCGACAGCACCATCGCGAACAGCGTGAGCGTGTTGATCGAGTAGCCGAGCATCAGGATGCCGGCGAACGTGCCGATCAGCGCGACCGGCACCGCGGCGAACGGGATGATCGCGGCGCGCCAGCTCTGGAGGAACAGGTAGACGACGAGGAACACGAGGATCATCGCCTCGCCGAGCGTGATCAGCACCTCGCGGATCGACACCTCGACGAAGCGCGTCGTGTCGAACGCGACCTTGTAGGCGAGCCCCTCGGGAAAGCGCCCGCCGAGGCTCGCGAGCAGCTGGTTCGACGCCTTGGCGACCTCGAGCGCGTTCGCGCCCGGCGACAGGAAGATGCCGACGAGCGTCGCCGCCTTGCCGTTGTAGCGGCCGTTGAACTCGTAGTCCTTCGAGCCGAGCTCGACGCGCGCCACATCGCCGAGGCGGATCGCCGATCCGTCGGACGTCGCGCGCACGATGATCTGCTCGAACTCCTTCGGGTCGGTGAGCCGGCCCTTGGTCGTCACCGTGTAGACGAGGTCCTGGCCCTTGCCGATCGGCGCCTGGCCGACCTTGCCCGCGGCGAACTGCGCGTTCTGCTCGTTGATCGCCGCGATGACGTCGCCGGGCGCCATCTTGAGCTGCGCGAGGCGGTCGGGCCTGAGCCAGATCCGCATCGCGTAGTCCTTCGCGCCGAAGATCTGCACGTTGGTCGTGCCCGGCAGGCGCTTGATCTCGTCGAGCACGTTGAGGGTCACGTAGTTCGACGTGAACAGGTCGTTGAAGCGGTCGTCGGGCGAGTAGAAGGCGACGACTTGCAGGAACGACGAGCTGCCGCGCTCCACCGTCACGCCCTGCCGGCGGACTTCCTCGGGAAGGCGCGGCTCGACCTGCTTGACGCGGTTGTTGACGTTGACCGACGCGATGTCGATGTCGGTGCCGATCTCGAACGTCACCTGGATCTGCACGACGCCGTTCGACGCGGAATTCGAGCTCATGTACATCATGCCCGGAATGCCGTTGATCGCATTCTCGATCGGCGCGGCGACCGTCTGCTCGACCACCTGCGCCGAGGCGCCCGGGTAGATCGCCTGGACGGTGACGACCGGCGGCGCGATCTCCGGGTACTGCGCGACCGGCAGCGTGCGCATCGACGCGAGTCCCGCCAGCACCAGGAAGATCGAGATGACCGCCGCGAAGATGGGACGGTCGATGAAAAAGCGCGAGAGCATGGTCGGCCTCGCGTCAGGACTTCGCCGGCGGCGCGGACTTCACGTCGCCCTGCGCGGTGCCACCCTTGGCCGGATCGCCGGCGCCCCTGGGCTGCGGCGCTCCGCCGGGCGCGGGTGCGCCTGCGCCCGGCGCGCCGGGCGGCGGGCCGAGCACGATCGGCGCGTTCGGATGCAGCTTCGCGAGCCCGTCGACGATCACCGCGTCGCCGGGCTTCAAGCCGCTGTCGACGATCCACAGGTTGGCGCCGTCGACCTCGACCCACGGCCCGAGCGTGACCGGCCGCGGCTGCGCGACGTCCTTGCCGTCCTTGTCCTTGCCCGCGACGTAGACGAACTTGCCCTGCGGGCCGTCGAGCACGGCGACCTGCGGCACCGCGATCGCGTCCTTCCTCACCGCGCCCTTCAAATGCACGCGCACGAACTGGCCGGGCTTCAGCGCGAGGTCGCGATTCGGCAGCTCGGCTCGCATCTCGTAGGTGCCGGTCGCCGGATTGATGCGCGTGTCGGCGAAATTGATGCGGCCCGCGCGCGGGAACGCCGATCCGTCGGCGAGCTTGATCGTGACGTCGAAGCCGTTGTCCTTGGGAAGCACGAGCTGGCCGGCCGCCACGCCGCGGTTGATCGCGAGCTGCTCGGTTTCCGAGATGTTGAACGGAACCCAGATCGGGTCGACCTGCGAGATCACCGTGAGCAGCGTCTCGTTGGCGTTGACGAGGCTGCCTTCGGACTTCATCGCGCGGCTCGACAGTCCCGCGACCGGCGCGTTGACGCGCGTGTAGCCGAGGTTGAGCGCGACCTCGGCGGCGCGCGCCTGTGCGGCCTTGAGCGCAGCGCGTGCGAGTTCGGCGGCGGAGACCGCGTCGTCCGCATCCTTCTGTCCGACCGCGCGCCGCTCGGCGAGCGGCTTGAGACGCGCCGACTCACGCTCGGCCTGCGCGACCTGCGCCTGCGCGCGCGCCACCTCGGCTTCGGCGGCGGCGACCTGCGTTTCCAGGGGCTTGGGATCGATTGCGAACAGCGGTTGGCCGGCGCGCACCGGGAAGCCTTCCTGATAGAGCTTTTTCTCGAGGATGCCGGTGACGCGGGCGCGGACCTCGACGTCCTTCGAGCCGGTCGTCTGGCCGACGTACTCCCACGAGACCGGCACCGTGCGCGGCTCGACCTTGAACGTCGTCACCTGCGGGGGCGGGAAACCGCTGAAGCCGCCACCCTGCTGTCCCTGCCCGCAGGCGGCGAGCAACGCGAGGACGAGGGCCGCAACGGGCAGACGCGCGGGATGGGCGGAACGGGTGATGCGGTTCGACGGCGGGCGCATGGCGGGGGACTCTCTTGAGGGAGTTGCTGCACTGCAACTTGACTGGACTCGCCAAATTACATACATTCATGGATGTTTGCAACCCCTCGCGCACGCGACTTCCCGACGCCCCCAATGGCCCGCCGTACCCGTGAAGACGCTGCCGCGACGCGGGAGCAGCTCCTCGACGCCGCCGAGCGCGTTTTCCGGGATCGCGGCGTGACCCGCGCGTCGCTCGCCGAGGTGGCGGCCGATGCTGGCCTTACCCGCGGGGCGGTCTACTGGCATTTCCGCGACAAGGCGGACCTATTCGCCGCGATGTGCGAGCGGGCGACGAGCCCGATCGTCACGCTGTCCGAACAGGCGCGCGAGTCGACGTCCGAGTCGTCGCTCGCGACATTGCGCGCGCTCTGCGTCGACACGCTGCTGCACCTCTCCGGAGACGCGCGCGCCCGGGCCGTGTTCGAGATCATGTTCCACAAGAGCGAGCTCGGCGGCGATCTCGCGGGCGTCGCGGAGCGCCACGACCGCGATTGCCACTCGGCGCGGCAGTGCGTCGAGACGGTCCTGCTCCGCGCGGTCGAGTCGGGCGAGCTCGCGCGCGACACGGATACGACGCTCGCGGTGCAGGCGCTCTACGCGTACATCACCGGCATCATGCACGAGTGGACGCTCGCGCCGACCGCCTACGATCTGCGCGCAAGCGCGCCTGCGCTCGTCGACACGTTCATCGCAGGGCTGGTCGCGAATCCTCCGCGCGTCCGCGCGGTGGATGCGGCGGCGGCGCAGGTGCGGCTAAAAGCCGGTGAAGTCACGCTGGCGCGACGCGCGAAGGCCCGCATCCGACCGGAGCGTCGCACGAGGCGCACGGGATGATCGGAATCTTTCGGGAAGCGCGGGATCCCGCATGGACGACGTAAAGAGCGTGGACGACGTGAAGTCCGTCGGTGTCATCGGCGCAGGCACGATGGGCAACGGTATCGCGCAGGCGTGCGCCGCCGCGGGCATCGACGCGGTGATGATCGACGTCTCCGACGCGGCGCTCGACCAGGGGCGCGCGCAGATCGCGTCGAGCCTCGAGCGCCTGGTCAGGAAGGAGAAGCTGTCGGCGGTCGACCGCGACGCCGCGCTCGCGCGCATCCGGGCGACGACCCGCTACGACGATCTCGCCGGCGCGGACCTCGTGATCGAGGCGGCGACCGAGAATCCGGCGGTCAAGGTCGAGATCCTGCGCAAGATCGACGCGATCGCCAGGGCCGGCGCGATCGTCGCGTCGAATACCTCGTCGATCTCGATCACGCAGCTCGGGGCGGTGACCCGGCGCGCCGACCGCTTCCTCGGCATGCATTTCTTCAACCCGGTGCCGATGATGGCGCTGGTCGAGCTGATCCGCGGCCTGCAAACCTCGGACGCGACGGTCGCGGAGGCCGAAGCGTTCACGCGGCGCCTCGGCAAGTCGCCGATCGTCGTGAAGAACAGCCCGGGATTCGTCGTCAACCGGATCCTGTGCCCGATGATCAACGAGGCGATCTTCGCGCTGCAGGAAGGGCTCGCGACCGCGCAGTCGATCGACGACGGCATGAGGCTCGGCTGCAACCATCCGATCGGCCCGCTCGCGCTCGCCGACCTGATCGGCCTCGACGTGATGCTCGCCGTGATGAACGTGTTCTACGCGGACTTCAACGATCCCAAGTACCGGCCGGCGCCGTTGCTGCGCGAGATGGTCGCGGCGGGCTGGCTCGGGCGGAAGACCGGCAAGGGCTTCTATGATTACCCGGCCCGATGAGCGCTGCGCGCGGGGCCTCCGGCTGCAATGGAATTCAGCGATCGGTATCAGGCGCCTGTTTAGTGCATAGCAAGTACTTACTATCACCCGTCGATCTGCAGACGTCGCCACGCGCAATCGCGCGTCGCGGCTCCTGGCAACGCGTTCCCACCGGTGTTTCGCGATGAGCCTCTCCGGTCGAGGCGCGATCGCGATCTGGCACGACATCGCGCCCGAGGGGCGCGATACGTTCTACGCGTGGCACGGTCGCGAGCACATGCCCGAGCGCGGCCGGATTCCGGGCTTCCTGCGCGGGCGCCGCTACGCCGCGCTTTCCGGCGCGCCCGAATACTTCAACCTGTACGAAACGGCGACGACCGCGGTGCTCTCCGGCCGCGATTATCTCGACCGACTCGACCATCCGACGCCCTGGACGGTCGCGACGGTCAAGCACTTCCGCAACGTGGCGCGATCATTGTGCGAAGTCGCGCATACGCGCGGAGAAGGCGACGGCGGCATGGTCGCGACCTATCGCTACGACGTCGCCCCGGGTCGCGCGAGCGCGCACCGCAAACGCATGCGCGACGCGGTCGACCACCGCGCCGACGCGCCGGGGATTGCCGGCGCGCATCTGCTCGTCGCCGATGCGGCCGCTAGCGCGATCGAGACCGCCGAAAAGCGCGCGCGCGGAAGCGGCACCGAGATCCCGAACTGGATCGTGCTGGTCGAAAGCTGGGGCGATGCGGACGCGTTCGAGACCTCGTCGCGCGCGTTCGCGCGCGACGCTGCGTTCGGCGACGCGGTTTCGGTGCCCGACGTCGCGATCTACCGGCTGCAGAACGCGCGCATCGGCGCGGCGCTCTGAACGGCGACGAGCGCCGGATGGACGCGCAGCCTTGCAGTTCGGGCAGGAATCGCGCTCAGCGTGCCGGCACGAACGCGAGCGCGACTTCTCCGATTCCTTCGATCGCCGCGCGCACACGGCACGGCCGGTCGACGGGACGCGGCGGCGTGATGCTGCCCGTCGTGATCACCTGGCCAGCCTTGAGGCCGCCGAGCCTGTCGCATTGCGCGTTGGCCCACGCGACGAGCGGTGCCCACGGGTCGCCCTGCGGATGGCCGCCCGCGCCCTCGTGCACGCGCACGCCGTCGATGTCGAGCGACACCTGCGCCTGCCGCAGATCGAGCGCGCGAAAGCCGCGCGTCTCGCCGCCGCACACGTAGCCTGCATTGCCCTGCAGGTCGGCGACGAAGCGCGGGAACGGGGTTCCCGCCGACGGCATCCCGCCCCGCGCCGCGATCAGCTCCGCGCCCGCCAGCGCGACCTCGACGGCCGCGGCGACGTCGGGTTGCGTGTAGGGATGCGCCGGGCGCGGCGGCAGGTCGCGCGCGAGGCGGAACGCGATCTCGATCTCGAGGATCACCGGCCGGTCGGGCGGCAACGCAATCGTCGCGCCGCTCGCATACGTCACGCCGGCGAACAACGGCGCGGCGACGGATTGCGAGTCGGGGCCGAACCCGGTCTTCCATCCCGCCACGCGCTCGCCGAGCGCGCGCGCGAGGCCGGCCTGCGCCTCGTACGCATCGCCGATCGTGATCGCATGCGCATCGAGCGCTGCGGCGGATGCGGCGCGCCCGGAGCGATGCGCCGAGGCGAGGGCTTGGACGAACGGGTCGAGCGACGAGGTCATCAGGACATCCTTTGGGACGATCGCGCGATTCTAGCCGCGCAGGCCCGACCGTTCATCCGCCGTAGTCGCGGAGCCGCGCGAGGTCGAGCACGGTGACCCCGCCGTACTCGACGCGCACGAGCCCTTCCGCCTCGAGCCGCTTCAAGGCCTGGTTCACGCGTTGGCGCGACAGCCCGACCAGTTGCCCGAGCTCCTCCTGTGACACCGGCAGCGTCGGTCCAATGCCCGGGTAGAGCACCGGATGGAAGAGGCCGGCGAGCGAGCGCGCGAGGCGAGCCTCGGGGCCGTGCAGCCGGTCGTGCTCGACCAGCGCGATGAACTGCCCGAGTCGCTCGTTGAGCTGGACGATCAGGAACCGGTTGAACGCGAAGTGCGTGTCGAGGAGTCGCGCGAACGTGCCGCGCGGCATGTAGGCGACGAGCGAGTCGCGCAGCGCCACGATGTCGTAGCGGCGCGGCTCGTCTTTCAGCAGCGACCCTTCGCCGAACCATCCCCCCGTCCCGATGCCGGTGAAGCTCATCGGCTTGCCCTCGCGCGAGACGCTGGCCATCTTGACGAGGCCGTCGACGATCCCGACCCAGTGCTCGACCGCCTCGCCCTTGCGGCAAACGAGGCTGCCCGCCGGGCAAAGGCGCACCGCCGTTTCCGCGACGACCCGATCGAGCTCCGGCGGCGGCAGCGCGCGCGCCCACGCGCTCGCCTCGAGCATCGTGCGCAGCCGCGGCGAATGGAGGCTCGTCATGGGGAGGGACGTGGTTTGCGTTGCGGGCGGGGACCGCATTCCCCGGCAAATGTCGGCGCGGCGACACCGTGCGCGAGCCAATGCGGCTAAGGTTCCTCGAGCCGCGCCGTGGATTCTACGGGGCGGGCGGGCAGTTCGCCGCGCGAAGCCGCGTTGCCCCCGCCCTCCGCAGGACCTAAGATGGCCGGCCCGGCGCGTCGCCGCACCGGAGATCGAGGCGATCGCCCGCCAGAGGCGACGCTCGCACGAGGCGCGCGCCGCCCTTCGGCGCGACGAGGAGGAAGCATGGCCGAGGCGCTCGAGACGTTCCCGCGCCGGATGCTGCATCACGCCAGCGTCCGGCCGCGCCATCCGGCCACGCGCGAGAAGGACCTCGGCATCTGGCAGTCGTGGAGCTGGTCCGAGGTCGCGCACGAGGTGCGCGCGATGGCGTGCGGGCTCGCGTCGCTCGGATTCCGCCGCGGCGACCACCTCGCGATCATCGGCGACAACCGGCCGCGCCTCTACTGGGCGATGGTCGCGGCGCAGTGCGTCGGCGGCGTGCCTGTGCCGATGTACCAGGACGCGCCGGCCAACGAGTTCGTCTACGTGCTGAACGACGCGCGCATCGCGTACGCGCTGGTCGAGGACCAGGAGCAGGTCGACAAGATGCTCGAGGCGCGCCCGCAGGTCGGCACGCTCGCACACGTGATCTACGACGACGGGCGCGGCATGCGCAACTACGAGGGCGCCGGCTATGAGGGCGTGCAGAGCTACGACGCGCTCGTCGCGGCCGGGCGCGAGTTCGACCGCGCGAATCCCGGCTTTTTCGACGCCGAGGTCGCGAAGGGTCGCGGCAGCGACGTGTCGATCATGCTCTACACGTCGGGCACGACCGGCAAGCCCAAGGGCGTGCGGCAGAGCCACCTCGCGTTCATCACGGCCGCGGAAGGCGGCGCGTCGTTCGACGCGCTCACCGCGAACGACAGCGTGCTTTCGTACCTGCCGATGGCGTGGGTCGGCGACCACCTGTTCAGCTTCGCGCAGTGGCTCGTCACCGGCTTCACGATCAACTGCCCGGAGTCGGCGGAGACCGTGATGACCGACCTGCGCGAGATCGGTCCGACCTATTACTTCGCGCCGCCGCGCATCTTCGAGAACCTGCGCACGCAGGTGATGATCCGGATGGAGGACGCGAGCGCCGTCAAGCGCGCGGTGTTCCGCTGGGCGATCGAGGTCGCGCGACGCTGCGGCGCCGACCTGCTGGATGGCAGGCCCGTCCCGCTCGTCGAGCGCCTGCGATACGCGATCGGCGATCTCGTCGTGTACGGACCGCTGCGCAACGTGCTCGGCATGAGCCGCATCCGCGTCGCGTACACGGCCGGCGCCGCGATCGGGCCCGACCTCTTCCGCTTCTACCGGTCGATCGGCATCAATATGAAGCAGCTCTACGGCTCGACCGAGACCTGCGCCTATTGCTGCCTGCAGCCGGATGGCGACGTAAAGCTCGACACCGTCGGCATCCCGGCGCCGCACGTCGAGGTGAAGATCGGCGACAACGGCGAGGTGCTCGTGCGCGGGCCGATGCTGCTGACCGAGTACTACAACCGTCCCGAGGCGACCGCCGAGTCCATCGATCCCGACGGCTTCTTCCGCACCGGCGACGCGGGCCTCTTCGACGCCGATGGGCAGCTCCGCATCATCGATCGCGCGAAGGACGTGGGGCGGCTCTCGGGCGGCGCGATGTTCGCGCCGAATTACATCGAGAACAAGCTCAAGTTCTATCCGCACATCAAGGAAGCCGTCGCGTTCGGCCACGACCGCGATCGCGTGTGCGCGTTCGTCAACATCGATCTCGGCTCGGTCGGCAACTGGGCGGAACGGCGCGGCCTCGCGTATTCGGGCTACGCGGACCTCGCGGCGAAGCCCGAGGTGATCGAGCTCGTGCGCCAGTGCGTCGAGGAGGTCAACGCGGAGCTCGCCGCCGAGCCGGGCCTCGCCGCGTCGCAGATCCACCGCTTCCTCGTGCTGCACAAGGAGCTCGATCCCGACGACGACGAGCTGACGCGCACGCGCAAGGTGCGGCGCGGCTTCGTCGCCGAGAAGTACGCGGCGCTGATCGACGCGCTGTACGGCGGCGCGCGCACGCAGCACATCCGCACGCAGGTGCGGTTCGAAGACGGCCGCGCCGGGATGGTCGAGGCGGACATCCGCATCGAGGACGCCAGGACCGTGGCCGTCGACGCAGTGCGGAAAGCCGCCTAGATGGCCGACGCGGTGCGGATCGCCCGGTCGCCGGCCTCGGGGAGCGAGCCGTCGTGACGCGTGTCATCGGAGACGTCATCCTCAAGCTCGAGAATATTTCGCTCGCGTTCGGCGGCGTGAAGGCGCTCGCCGACATCAGCTTCGACGTGCGCGAGCACGAGGTTCGCGCGATCATCGGCCCGAACGGCGCCGGCAAGAGCTCGATGCTGAACGTGATCAACGGCGTCTACCGGCCGCAGCAGGGGACCATCACGTTCCGCGGGCGCGAGCGGCGCGACATGAACACGCACGACGCCGCCGCGCAGGGGATCGCGCGCACGTTCCAGAACATCGCGCTGTTCAAGGGCATGTCGGTCCTCGACAACATCATGACCGGCCGCACGCTTAAGATGAAGGCGACCTTTCTCGAGCAGGCGATCTGGATCGGACGCGCACGCCGCGAGGAGCTCGAGCACCGCGCGCGCGTCGAGGAGATCATCGACTTCCTCGAGATCCAGCACATCCGCAAGACGCCGGTCGGCCGGCTTCCCTACGGCCTGCAGAAGCGCGTCGAGCTCGCGCGCGCGCTCGCCGCGGAGCCATCGCTGCTCCTGCTCGACGAGCCGATGGCAGGCATGAACGTCGAGGAGAAGCAGGACATGTGCCGCTTCGTGCTCGACGTCAACGAGCAATATGGGACGACGATCGTGCTGATCGAACACGACATGGGCGTGGTCATGGACATCTCCGACCGCGTCGTGGTGCTCGACTACGGACGCAAGATCGGTGACGGTGTGCCGGACGCGATTCGCGCGAGCCGGGCCGTGATCGACGCCTACCTCGGCGTGGCGCACTAGCCCCGGGATCCCGCGATGTCCTTCTTCTTCGAAGTGCTGATCGGCGGCCTGCTCTCGGGCGTGATGTACTCGCTCGTCGCGCTCGGTTTCGTGCTGATCTACAAGGCGTCCGGCGTGTTCAACTTCGCGCAGGGCGCGATGGTGTTCTTCGCGGCGCTCACCTACGTGGGGCTGCTCGAGAAGGGCCTGCCACCTTGGCTCGCGCTTCCCGCGACGCTCGTCGTGATGATCGTCGTGGGATTGCTGACCGAGCGCTTCGTGCTCCGGCCGCTAGTCAACCAGCCGCAGATCACGCTGTTCATGGCGACGATCGGGCTCACGTTCTTCATCGAGGGCTTCGCGCAGTGGGCATGGGGCGCGAACGTGCGCGGGCTCGACCTCGGGCTCCAGGACGAGCCGATCGCATGGCTGACCGAGCGCACCGGCATGAACGTGTCGAAGTTCGACCTGGTCGCCGCCGCTGTCGCGGCGATCCTGGTCACCGCGCTCGCGTTGTTCTTCAGCCGCACGCGCATCGGCCGCGCACTACGCGCGGTGGCCGACGACCATCAGGCCGCGATGGCGGTGGGCATCCCGTTGCAGCAGATCTGGGCGATCGTGTGGAGCGTGGCGGGCGCCGTGGCGCTCGTCGCCGGGCTCCTGTGGGGCGCACGCAACGGCGTGCAGTACGCGCTGACCTTCGTGGCGCTCAAGGCGCTGCCGGTGCTGATCCTCGGCGGCTTCGATTCGATCCCCGGCGCGATCGTCGGTGGATTGATCATCGGCGCTTCCGAGAAATTGGCCGAGGTGTACATCGGCCCCTACGTCGGCGGCGGCATCGAGGGCTGGTTCCCGTACGTGCTCGCGCTCGCGTTCCTGCTGGTGCGGCCCGAAGGGCTGTTCGGCGAGAAGATCATCCGACGGATCTGACGGGCCCACGATGCTCTACCGCGAGGCAGGCCAGTTCAAGTCGTCGTACCGGGCGGACGCCGCGATCTTCCCGATCCGGCAGGACCGCATCGCGATGGCGGCGATCGTCCTCGCCGCGTTCGTCGTCGTGCCGATGGTGGCGACGCCGTACGTGTTCACCGGCATCCTGGTGCCATTCCTGATCCTGGCGCTCGCAGCCCTCGGACTCAACATCCTCACCGGCTACGCCGGGCAGCTCTCGCTCGGCACCGCGGCGTTCATGGC
>JBDTNO010000062.1:0-15708 GCA_039933715.1 Betaproteobacteria bacterium | reverse complement strand
GGACGTCGACGAGCGATAGACAACGCAGCCATTGAACGGCTTGATCAGACTTTCCTTAGGGGTTCGATACTCGACCTACGGGTACGACTCCTACGGTAGCGCCGTACTGAGCCACCTGGCCGGCGGAGTGAATCGGTGGAGCATTGCCCAAGTGGGTGGAGTTCTACGAATTACCGATCCGCGAAATTTCACGACGGACCAGACGTTCGCGAACGTTCAAGGGGTCGCCAAGCTGACCTCGTCGACGAAGCCCTGTTCCATGTGCGGCGGGGCCGGCGCGGCAAGCGCTTACGCCTACGATACCAACGGGAACCTGACATCCAAGACCGACTTCAACGGGAAGAAGGCGTGCTTTGCCTATGACACTGCCAGGAACCTCCAGACGGCTCGAGTCGAAGGACTAACCTCCGCGGAAAACTGCACGACGGCGTTGGCCTCGCCGCCCAATCGACCGGACGTCCGCAAGGTCACCACGACCTGGCATGCAACTTGGCGCCAGCCGGCGGCGATCGTCGAGCCGGCCCCCGGGGGTACCCGCTCGATCACGTTCACTTACAACGCGAATGGCGATTTGACGCAGAAGAAGATCACGGCGCCCAAGAACGACGGTACGGCGACCACGATCACGCGTACGTGGAAATGGACTTACGGCACGCTAGGCCGTGTCCTGACCGCGTCGGACCCGAACAACAAGGTCACGACCACGACCTACCATTCGGACACCGATCCGGACCTCGGCAAGCGCGGCCAGGTCGCCACCGTCACGAACCCGTTGGGTCATGCGACGCAATACACCACGTACGACGCCGGCAATCGCCTGACGTCGCTGAGCGACCCCAACGGCGTCGTCTCTGCCATGACCTACGACGCCCGCGGACGCCTGACCTCCCGCACCGTCGACGGCGAGACCACGACGTACACGTACGACCTGGCGGGGCAGTTGACGGACGTCGAGATGCCGGACGGCGCGATTGTCTCGAACGTCTATGACGCCGCCCACCGGCTGACCGAGGTGCAGGACGGCCTCGGCAACAAGATCGTGTACGCGCTGGACGGGATGGGCAATCGGACGTCGGAGCAAGCTTTCGACCCGGCCGGCGCGCTGGCTCGCACGCGAACGCGCGTCTACGACAACCTCAACCGGCTCGCGCAGGAAGTCGGGGCCCAATCGCAGGCCACGGTCATGACCTACGACGGCAACGGGAATCGGCTCTCGTCCACCGACCCGCTCAACCACGCGACGGTGTCGACCTACGATGCGCTAAACCGCCTGCTAACTGTGACCGACCCGGGCAACGGCCTTGCGCAGTACAGCTACGACTCGTCCAACAACCTGACGGGGGTGACCGATCCGCGCAGCCTGGTCACGACCTATGGCTACGACGGGCTCGGCAATCAGGTCAAGCAGGTCTCGCCCGACACGGGAACGACGAACCGCACGTTCGACGCCGCCGGCAACCTCAAGACCTCGACCGACGCGCGCGGCGCGGTCGCGACCTACACCTATGACGGGAGCAGCCGTGTCACGAAGGTCGTCCACAGCCAGACGGGGTTCCCCAGCGAGACGCACACCTTCACGTTCGACGGCGGCGCGACCGGGGCGCCGAATGCCAAAGGCAGGCTGACTCAGCTGGTTGACCCGTCGGGCACGACCAAGTGGACGTGGACGCCGCACGGCCGCGTGGCGAGCCGGCAACAGATCGCAGGGTCGGTCACGCTGAGCCAGAGCTACACGTGGACGTCCGGACGTCTCACCGGGATCGTCACGCCGTCGGGACAGGCGATCGGCTTGACCTACGCCAACGGCCGCTTGCGCGGTGTCACCTTGAACGGAAGCGCCCTGGTCAGCGGCGGCGAGCACGAGCCATTCGGCCCCATCGCGCTGTGGCAGTGGGCCAACGGGCACACTACCTATCGCGACTACGATCTGGATGGCAGGCTCGAGACCTGGGAGTATCGCAACGGCGCGAGCATCGTGCGGCGCGACCTGACCTGGGACCACGCCAACCGCATCACCGCGATCACCGACCCGTCGGACGCTGCGAACAGCCACGCCTACGGCTACGACGCGCTCGACCGGCTCAACACCGCGCAAAGCGGCGCCCCGGTGCCGACCACCCGGCAGTACGCCTACGACCCGATCGGCAACCGGCAGAACGCCACCATCGACGGGGCGCTCACCAACTACGGATACTCCCCGTCGAGCAACCAGCTCCTCAACCTGACCGGCGCCACGAGCCGCAGCTATACCTACGATGCGATAGGCAACCCAGTCCACCTCGACGGCCGCACTTCGACGTACAACCTCGCCAACCGGCTCGTGAAGCTCGCGGACGGGGCCGTCACGGTGGCGACGTACAAGCTCAACGGGCTGGGCCAGCGCGTAGCCAAGACCCTCGGCAGCACCACGACCCGCTATTTCTACGATGAGCAGGGACGCCTCACCGGCGAGTACGCGGCCAATGGGACGCTGATCCAGGAGACGATCTGGCTGGACGACCTGTCGATCGCGACATTACGTCCAACCGGTACCGGCAACCCGACTCCGGTCGCGGTGTACTTCGTCCATGCCGATCACTTGGGAACGCCGCGAGCGATCACCCGGCCGAGCGACAACGCGTTCGTGTGGCGCTGGGATAACGCCGATCCGTTTGGGAGCAACGCCGCCGATCAAAACCCGGGCGGGCTCGGGAACTTCGTCTACACCATGCGGTTTCCTGGTCAACAGTTTGATGCAGAGAACGGGAAGGCTTACAACTATTTCAGAGATTACGATGCGTTCACAGGCAAGTACGCACAGAGCGATCCCATCGGACTTCAAGGCGGAATCAATACGTACGGCTACGTCGCACAACAGCCACTGTTTGCCATTGACCCTACCGGACTGTACGTGCGGGTATGCAGCCGCCCATTGCTGGGTCTACCAATGTTCTGGCGCCTACGTCACGACTTTCTGGACGTCAATGGAATCGACTACGGCTTCTACTGCAAAGGAGGGGGAATTTGCCCCGTCAGCGGGCCAGGAGAAATTCGCCCAAACGTCGAGACGAGGCCATTCAGGAACTGCAACGACGTCGACTGCATCAACGAAGGACGACTCATGGCGAAGATCGCCGCGGACATGGCCAATCCACCATACTACGAACTTTTTTGCACGAACTGTCAAAACTGGGCCGTGCAGACTTTGTTTGACTCGCTAGACCCCGAGAAGTGCACCAACTGCAAACCTTAGCGAGGCGATCAGTTTGGCGCTGGGGATTTGCGCCTTTGGTCGTCGGACTCCTGACCACATCCATTGTGCATGCGAATCAGCCCGTGCCGCGCATCGCCTACCTCGCCGAGAACACAATTTACGTGGTGTCTCTTGAAAAGGAGCAGCGTCACGCGCACACCGAGGACCGCTGGATATTGCCCCGCGGGCGCGCGCACGAGACATACGCCGGGCTCGCATGTGGGAATAATGGAGGCTTCTTGCTTCACGTGTCACGTTTTGCCTCCGAGGCCGTTCCGCCATCGGCCAAGGCAGCTGTGATTTTTGCCGAACTGAATGCCCGGACGGTGAAGACAGTATTCGCCGACGGTAATCTGTCGTTGACATGGCCTAGACTATCGCCCGACGGCAAGTGGATTGCTGCATCCGGCGTCCGAGAGGGAATGTCCGCGCTCGTTCTCATTTCAACTCTTTCTGGCGACACCCAAATCTTTCCCGAGCTTGGAATGAGTTCTGCTCAATCTTGGTCAAATGACAGTCTTAAACTCCTCTTGACCGGTTTAGACGAATCCCGGCTCGGTTGGCAGGTCATTGAATTCGACCTACTAAACCGCAGTCTCGTGAGACTGCCCTATTTTGGAGGTAAGCCAACCTGGTCGCCATCGCAACGCGGGTTGGCCTATCTCTCAAACGATCACAAGGAACTGATCATTGTAGATGCGGCTGGAGTGGAGACAGCGAGATTGCGCGGCTTTTTCAAGGATCTCGTAGGATGGCTCGATGAACGGCGCCTTGTATTCGTGACGGGTACTCTGTATCAGGACCGAATTGGAATTGTGGATCTTGCCTCAGGAGACACTCAAGAATTTGCGCTCGACAGCAACGGGGAGATTGCGGGCGCGTGCTTGCTCAAGTAAGAGAACTTGACTGAACCTTCGACGGCGGCACTACTGGTGCGCCAAACGCCAAGGGGCGTCTCGCCCACCTCGTCGACCCGTCGGGCACCTCCAGATTCATCTTCTACCTTAACAAGGTGTCCATGAAACCGGCAGCAGCCCAGGGGCGCCGCGCTGGCTGATGAGCTTGCTCAGCACCTCGATGACGCGCCGCGAGCGGATGCCGCCGCCTACGTCAATGGGCAGGCACTCGGGTGAACTCGTCGAGTCGGGGTTGCGCGCCGCGCGCGAGATTCACGCGAAATCCTAGCCAACGCTTGTGGCTCCGGCTTCAGCCGGACGAACTTCGTCAGGCTGAAGCCGGACCCATAGGGGACTCACCCCGCCTTGAAGAACACGTAGTCGGCCGAGTACGGCACGGTCGTCTTGCTTCCCATGGATGTCGCGTCGCACGGCATCGCCGGCGCGACGCCGCCCTTGGTGTTGACGCGCTGGATGTAGGTGACGTCCTTCATCGCGCCCGAGCCGCCCTCCGCCTTCACGAGCTGGAATGGGATG
The DNA here is from genome assembly GCA_039933715.1 of Betaproteobacteria bacterium. Classification (GTDB taxonomy): domain Bacteria; phylum Pseudomonadota; class Gammaproteobacteria; order Burkholderiales; family Casimicrobiaceae; genus VBCG01. The sequence continues at coordinate 11,043 of JBDTNO010000062.1, read as the reverse complement.
TTTCCGGCCGGGGCGGGGGCCATCGCCACCTGCTTGCCGGTCGTCTTGCCGCCGTCGTTCGCTTCCCAGGTCGGGCCTGCGTAGTACTTGCCCATCGCGGCCATCGACTTCGCGTCGGAAAGCCGCGCATCGGGCCCGGCGAACGCCCATTCGTGCATCGCCGCGTTATCGGCCTTCGCGCGGCATTCGTAGGTGAGCATGCCTGTCCCGGTCCAGGTCATCGCGGCCTTGTGGCCTGCCGGCGGCATGACCGTTGCAGGCACGTCCATCGATTGGGCGAGGCCTGGGGCCACGCACAGGCCCAGGGCGAGCATCGTCGTCGCGAATCGCATCATTCTTCTCCGGAAGGGTCGGGCGGATGCCCGTCCCCTGTGTACGAGGGGAGCCCCCGGAAGGATGCATCGGCCGCCACGCCAGGAAGCGCGGCCGCCTCGAACCGTCACAGCCTACGAAGGAGCGCCAGAACTCTCTCGAACGTCGGGCCGTACGGCGGGTAGAGCAGCTTGGCGGCGGAGAAGCGCGACTGAACGAACACCGACTTCTCGTGGCTGAACGTCCGGAAGCCCGCGTCGCCGTGGTAGGCGCCGTGGCCCGACGCGCCGACGCCGCCGAACGGCAACTCCTCGTGCGCGAAATGCCAGAGCGTGTCGTCGACGGTGACGCCGCCGGCGGACGTCTCGCGCAGGAGCCGCATGCGTGTCGCGCGGCTCGCGCCGAAGACGTAGAACGCCAGCGGCTTCGGCCGGCGCGAGATCGTCGCGATCGCCTCGTCGAGCGTCGCATAGGCCTCGACCGGCAGCAGCGGGCCGAAGATTTCCTCGCGCAGGATGCGCATCGTGTCGTTCGCGCCGATCACGAGCGTCGGCGGGATGCGACGCGTCGCGGGATCGGGTGCGGCTCCGGCCGGGAGCGTGACGATCCTCGCGCCCTTCGCGCGCGCCTCCTCGATCAGCCCGACGAGGCGCGCGTAATGACGCTCGTCGACGATCGACGTGTAGTCGGCGCCGCGCATCGGATCGGGATAGAGCGCCGTCAACGCCTCACCCATCGCGTCGACGAACGCATCGACGCGCGCCGACGGCACCAGCGCATAGTCGGGCGCGATGCACGTCTGGCCGGCATTGAGGAACTTGCCGACGGCGAGACGCGGTGCGACGACCGCGAGGTCGGCCGCGGCGTCGACGATCGCCGGGCTCTTGCCGCCGAGCTCGAGCGTCACCGGAGTCAGGCGCTCCGCCGCCGCCATCGCGACGAGGCGCCCGACCGCCGTCGAGCCGGTGAAGAACAGGTGGTCGAACGGCAGCCGCGAGAACGCGGCACCCGTCTCGGCGCCGCCGGTGACGACGGTGAACTCGTCGGCGGCGAAGCGCTCGCCGATCGCGTCGGTCAGAAGAGCCGAAGTCGCGGGCGTTACCTCCGAGGGCTTCAGCATCACGCGATTCCCTGCCGCGAGCGCGGCGATCGCGGGCGCGAGCGCGAGCTGCACCGGGTAGTTCCATGGGCTCACGATCCCCACGACGCCGAGCGGCTGCGGGACGACGAACGCGCGGCCCGGCTTGAGCTGGATCGGCGTCCGGACCCGGCGCAGCGCCATCCAGCGAGACAGGTTCGCCATCGCGTGGCGCGCGGCCGACGCGACGATGGTGAGCTCGGCGAGTCGCGTCTCGTGCGCCGAACGATGGCCGAAATCGCGGTCGATCGCCGCGACGAACTCGCGCTCGCGCTCCCGCACGATCGCGAGGATGCGCATGAGACGGTCACGACGAACGGCGGCGCGCGGATACGGGTCGCGCGCATGGGCGACGCGCAGCGCGTCGAAGCGCAGCAGAAGCGCGGACGGCGGCGTGTCCGCGTGTGAAACGCCGGCTGACGCGTCGGTCATCGCGCGACCGGTTGTGCGTGCGACGCTGCGAGATCCCGCAGAAGGCGCGCGAATTCGGCCGACGCTCCGAGGATCGCCGCGGGCGCCGCGCGCAGGCGATCGACCTGCTCGCCGGAAAGCGACCACGACGTCGGCGTCTCGTTCAAGAACCGGCGCTCGGCGACATCGGGATGCGCCTGGATGCTGACGTCGATCGCGAAGAGCTCGATGTCCGGCACGTCGACGACGCGCGCCAGCGGCCGGTTCGTCGCGCCGTCGAGGTCGCCGGCGTCGCGCAGTCCGCGAATCGTGTTCCAGCGCGCCACGATGTCGCGCAGGAGCTCGACGCCCTCGAACGAGTATCGGTCGATCGGCACGCCCGTCGCCTTGAGCAGGATCTGGACGTCGTTGGGCGGACGCTCGCTCTGGTCCCACTCGATGCGCGGCACCGACAGCGAGTTGACCACGAACACCGCGACGCGCTCGATGCGCGCGACCCGCGTGCTCCGCCGCAGCGCGCGGCTCGCCTCGATCTCCTCGAGCGATTCGAGGATCGCACGCAGTCCGAGGTTGTCGGCGAGCCCGCCGTCGACGAGATGCAGGAACGGCCGGTGCGCTCCGTCCTGGAACGCGTGCATCTCGCGGATGCGCTGCATCGCACGCCCCGCCGGCCGCAGCCGGTTGTCGGGCGATTCGAACTCCCGCACCCAGAAGGGCGGCTCGTAGCCGCAGCTGCCGCCGTAGTTGTTGAGCGTCACGGGCGACATGACGAGCGGTACCGCCGACGACGCAGCGGCCGCGCGCGCGAGCGGCACCGAGGCGAGGTCCGAGCAGATGAGGTCGAACTCGGCCTGGGAGAAGGCGAGGCGCGAGCCGGTCGAGATGTCGGTGGCGCTGGCCATGATCATCGGGCCCTGGCGCGTCATCAGTTCCGCGTAGGTCTTGCCCTCGAACAGCAGGTCGTCGTAGAGCTCGGACGCCATCTCCGATCGGCCCCAGCTTCCCGACATCAGCGCGCCCCAGTTGCGCGGCGCGAACAGGCGCGCTATCAGCTCGCGCTGGACGTCGCGCTTGAGGAAGCGCCGCTCGTAGTCGCCGAAGAGCTTCTCGCCGTACAGTCCGTAGGCGAGCGCGGTGAAGCTGCCGCCCGACACGCCGGTGATGAGATCGACCTCGTCGAGGAGGCTGGTGCGCCGCCCATTCAGCGTCACCTCGAGGCCGCGCAACTCCTCCAGCACGCCGTAGCTGAACGCCGCGGCGCGCATGCCGCCGCCCGAGAACGCGAGCACCACGACCGTCGACGGATCGTTGTCGGGGCGCTCGGCGCGATTCTCGTAGCGGTAGCCGGCGCGGCGGTCGGCTTCGACGAGCGGCGCGTTGATCGGACGGCTCGCGCAACCGGCGAGCGCGACCAGGGCGAGGACGAGCGAGGCAGCGCGTCCGACGCGCTTCGACGCAGTCTCGCGTGCGGAGATTCGGGCTGCGACGTCCGGACCCCGCCGCATCGCGCGCTCAGCGCGCGCCCGACGGCGGCGCCCGGCCGAGCTCGTGGGCGAGCTGTCCGGCGCGCGCGCCGTACTGGTCGGCGCACGCCGGCTCGAGTTGCGCGCAACGCACGAGATCCACGCCCGCCGCCGCGTCGTCGCCGAGCTGCATCAGCACCAGCGCGCGCTCGCCGAGCCACAACGGCTGTACCGAGGACGCGAGCGAGCGGTCGTACGCGGCGCGCGCGCCGGCCCAGTCGCCGGTCGTTGCCAGTGCGACGGCGAGCCGGTGGTGATCTTCGGGCGTGTCGCGCGACGTCGCGGCGTGGCGAAGGTCGTCGGCCGCGCCGGCGGCGTCGCCCGCCTCGACGCGCGCGATGCCGCGGTCGGCGCGCCATGCGGTGATCGTCGCGGCCGCGGCGCCCGTGCTGTTCCCGATGTCGAGCGCGCGGCTCAGGTCCTGGACACCCTTCGCGGGCTCGCGCGCCATCACCCAGGCGCGACCGCGCGCCGCATAGGCATCCGCGTCCGCAGCGTCGAGCGCGATCGCGCGCGTGAAATCCGCGATCGACTTCGCCGGATCGGTCGCGGCATACCCGCGCTGGCGCCACGCGCTCGCCCAATCGGGCCGCTTCGCGATCACGCGGTCGAACATCATGCGGGCATCGTCCATGCGTCCCGCCGAGAGGGCCTGCACGCCGTTGTCGTACGCCTGCTCGATCGCCTTGCGCTCCATCGTGCGCCATGCGAGCGCGGCGATCGCGATCACGACGACGATGAGCGCGATCCACGCAGTCGCGCGAAGCGCGGGGCGCCGGGCGCCGATCGGGATGCCGCCCTCGCCGTCGTCGATGCCGGTCGGGTCGTACCGCGACGAGGATGGCGGGCGCGGTTTCTTCGGGTCGGTTGCGTTCATCGGGTCATCCGTGCAAGGCGGCGCGCGTTACCGCGCCGAACGCGGCCTGCGCCGCACGCGCGGCCGCGGCATACGGCGCGGCGCGCAGGAACCCGTGGGGCAGCGCGGGCACTTCTTCCAGCGTGGCGGGAACTCCGGCGCCTTCGAGCCGCTCGCCGAGCGCGACGCCTTCGTCGCGCAACGGATCGAGCTCGGCGACGACGATGTGCGCGGGCGGCAGGCCCGCCATCGCAGCGCGCGTGGGCACCGCGCGCGCGCTGCCGTCGTCGGCGTCCCGCGGCAGATATTGCGACCAGTACCAGACCATGTCGTCGCGCGTGAGCGTCGGCGAGCACGCGTGCTCGCGGTAGGAGCGCGTCTCGAAATGCGGCTCGACGACCGGGTAGACGAGGAGCTGGAACGCGATGCGCGGCCCGCCGCGGTCGCGCGACTCGATCGCGCAGCCGAGCGCGAGATGCGCGCCGGCGCTGTCGCCGGCGACGGCGAGTCGCGCCACGTCGACGTCGAGCCCCGCGGCGTTCCCGGCGATCCATTGCAGCGTCGCAAACGCGTCGTCGTTCGCGGCCGGGTACGGACTTTCGGGCGCGCGACGGTAATGGACGCTCGCGACAACCGCGTCGGCGTCGCGCGCCAGCGCAGCGCAGTCGCCGTCGTGCGTCGCGAGGCTGCCCGCGACCCAGCCGCCGCCATGCAGGTAGACGATCGCCGGCAGCGTTCCCGCGCGCGGGCGGTAGATGCGGACGGCGACCTCTCTCCCCGGCAGCGCGATCCACGCGTCGCCGCGCGCGATCGCATCCTCGGGTGCCGGGAACCGACGGCTGATGAGCTCCATGCGCGTGCGCCGCGCGGCCGGCGTCGGCGACGCGAGCGCGGGCACGTCCGCGGCAACGCGGGCGAGGTAGTCGGCGAGTCCGGGATCGAGTGCCATCGAGTCGCCCGGCGCGGTTGCGAGCGCGAGCGAGCGCACTATACCGTGGGAGAGGCGATCGCCCTGCCTGGATGCCGTGCGCGGGCCCGCGACCGCCCATCTAGCCTCGCGCTCGGGCGGGTTGCGCGTAGGCCGCGGGGCGCAGCACCGCGATGGTCCCGGCGACGACGAGCGCGGCGCCGCCGAGCATCGCCGGCGTGACCGACTCGCCGAGGAACAGAGCGCCCCACAGCATGCCGAGCGCCGGCATCAGGAACGTCACCGTCAACGCGCGCGAGGGGCCGATGTCGCGGATCAGCCGGTAATACAGCAGGTAGGCGACCGCACTGCACAGCAACGCGAGCGCGGCGAGGTTCGCCAGGATCCAGGGCGTCACCGGGCCGGGGATCGGAAACTGCGAGGCGAGCGGAAGCATCGCCGCGGCCGCGAACAACTGGCTCCATCCGGCGACCGCCTTGGGATCGAGCGCCGACCCGCGATGCTTGAGCCACAAGCCCGAGAGCGCGTAGCAGAGCGCGGCGGCGAGACTCGCAGCCACCGCAGCCACGACCTCCGGCGTCGGCGCGAGCGGGCCGGCGCGACTCACGAGCGCGACACCGGAGGCGCCGGCCACCAGTCCGACGACCTTCGCGATCCCCAGGCGATCGTCGAGCCACACGCCGGCGATGAGCGCGACGAACATCGGCGTCGCCGCGTTGAGGATCACGAGATAGGACGCGGGCAGCGTCTGCGCCGCCCACGCGAACAGCAGGAACGGCATCGCCGAGCCGAGGATCCCCACGAACAGGTACGCGCGCCCATGGCGCCGCACGTCGCCTCGCCAACCGAGGACGACGAACACCGCAACCAGCGCGACGCCCGCGACGAGCATGCGCAACGTCGCCGTCCACACGGGTCCGAGCGGCCCTGCGAGAACGCGGATGAACACGAACGACGCGCTCCACAGGACCGCGAGCGCGAAGAGGCGCGCGAGATCCGCGCCGCGCATCCCGATCATCGGGCGTGCGTGCGAGCGTCGGACGTCCGGCGCACGTCCTCGTGCAGAGGCCGCTCGAGCGCGAGCAGCGCACGCTTGCGGTCGAGGCCGCCGGCGTAGCCGGTGAGCGCGCCGCCCGCGCCGATGATCCGGTGGCAGGGCACGACGATCGAGATCGGATTGCGGCCGGTGGCCGCACCTGCCGCGCGCACCGACGACGGCTTGCCCACGCGGCGCGCGAGCTCGCCGTAGGTGATCGTCGATCCGGACGGCACCGCGGCAATCGTCCGCCAGATGCTGCGCTGGAACGGCGTGCCGGTGGGATCGAGCGCGAGATCGAAACGCGTGCGCTGTCCGTCGAAGTATTCGTCGAGCTGCCGCGCGGCGTCGCGCAACAGAGCGTCGGCCGGCGCCGCGCGCCAGTCGTCGCCTTCGCGGACGTCGTATTTCTGGCCGTCGAAATAGAGCCCGACGATCGCCTCGCCGCGCGCGACGAGGCGCATCGTGCCGAGCGGGCCCGACCGCCGGCACCAGCGCGTCGATGGGTGGTGGTTCATGTCGATCCTTTCCACAGGTGCATGACGGCATAGGCGCGCCAAGGGCGCCAAGCCGCGCTTTTCGCCTCCGCACGCGCGGAGGTCGTGACATCGAGCGCGCGGCGAACGACGAGGTCGCCGGCGAGGAACGCGTCCGGCCAACGCAGCGCGCGCATCGCGATGTAATGGGCGGTCCAGTCGCCGACGCCCGGCAGCGCGCGCAGCGCGTCCATCGTCGCGTCGACGTCCACGCCCGGCTCGAGACGCAACGCGCCGGTCGCCACGCTCTGCGCGAGCGCATGGATCGATCGCGCGCGCGACACGACGAGCCCGACGCTCGCGAGATCCTGCGGCGCGAGCGCGGCGAGCCTGTCCGCGGCCGGAAAAAGACGCGCGGGGCGGCCCGGCGCGGCGTCGATGGATCCACCGTGCGCCGCGACCAGGCGCCCCAGCAACGTGCGCGCCGCCTTGACCGACACCTGCTGGCCTGCGATCGCGCGCACGGCGAGCTCGAATCCGTCGAACGTCCCGGGCAGCCGCAGTCCCGGATGCGCGCGCGCGAGCGGTCCGAGCGCCGTCGCGATCTCGCGCGGGTCGGCGGCGAGGTCGAACGCGTGTCGCACGCGGCCCAGCACCGCCGGGACGACGTGCACGAGCGACGACGAGACGAGCACGCGCAGCGCGTGCTTCCGCGCGAGCTGATGCACCTCGACATGCCCGGCGTGCAGCACGTCGCCGCGACGGATCGCGACGCTGCGAATGTACGAGGTCGCGCCGGCGGACTCGATGCCTTCGACGGCGCGGGCGCGCAGGAATTCCAGCAGCGCGGCGAAGTCGTAGGGCGGGCGGTACGCGAGGTCGAACGCGAGCCGGTCGGCGTCCTGTTCGCCGCCGGCCTCGCGGCGCAGGTGCGACGGCGCCATCCGGTAGCGCTCGCGAAAGAGCGCGTTGAAGCGTCGCACGCTCGAAAAGCCGCTCGCCAGCGCGACTTCGGTCACCGGCAGGCGCGTGTCGGTCAACAGGCGTTTCGCGAGCAGGAGGCGGTGCGTCTGCGCGTACGCGACCGGCGAGACGCCGAACGCGTCGTCGAACACGCGGCGCAAATGCCGGTCCGACACGCCGACACGCTCGGCCAGGCGCTCGATGCCACCGTCGTCCATCACGCCCGACTCGATCAGGTCGACGGCGCCCTGCGCCAACCGCGACGACGCGTCGATCGCCGCGTGCCCCGGCGCGAGCTCGGGACGGCAGCGGAGGCAGGGACGAAATCCCTTCGCCTCGGCGGCGGCGGCGCTCGCGAAGAAGCGGCAGTTCTCGCGCCTGGGCATGCGCACGCCGCACACCGGTCGGCAATAGATGCCGGTCGTCGCGACGCCGACGTAGAAACGTCCGTCGAAGCGCGCGTCGCGCGCGGCGAGGGCCTTGAAGCAGGCTTCGGCATCCAGGTTCACGACGTGGATCCTACGCGTCGGCGCGCCGGTGGACTCGCCGTTTTCGGACGGCGTGTTCCGGCTGCCCGCGACGCCGGACGGCCGGCGGCGCCTCCGCGGCGCCGATGCCGCATAATCGCGCGCATTCCGACCCCGGAGGCCCCTCGATGGACCGCACGCTGGGCGCGATCGCCGCCCGCCTCTTCGCCACCGCGATCGCACTCGTCGCTTCCGCCGCCGGCGCGCAGGCGCCCGATCGCATCGTGTTCTCGACCGACTGGCTCGCGCAGGCCGAGCACGGCGGGTTCTACCAGGCGCTCGCCGAAGGCATCTACCGGAAATACAATCTCGACGTCACGATCCGCATGGGCGGGCCGCAGGTCAACGGGCTGCAACTCCTCGCGGCCGGGCAGATCGACGTCGCGATGGCCGACGGGCTGCAGGCGCTGTCCGCGGTCGAGCAGAACGTCCCGGTCGTCGCGATCGCCGCGACGTTCCAGAAGAATCCGACCGTCCTCATCGCGCACCCGGGCACCGCGAGGATCGAGCAATTGAAGGGCAAGCCGATCGCGGTGGGGTCCGCGGCGAACACCACGTACTGGCCATGGCTGCGCGAGCACTTCGGCTTCACCGACGACCAGAAACGTCCGTACGGCTTCTCGGTGCAGCCTTTCCTCGTCGACAAGGCGCTTTCGCAGCAGGGCTTCGCGACGTCGGAGCCGTTCTCGATCGAGAAGGCCGGCGTGAAGCCGGTCGTGTTCCTGCTCGCCGACTTCGGCTATCCGCCGTATTCGGAAGTCCTGGTCGTGCGGCGCGACACGCTCGAGAAGCGCGCGTCGGCGCTCGAGCGTTTCGTGCGCGCGTCGGCCGAAGGCTGGAAGAGCTATCTCGCGAATCCCGCGCCCGGCAACGCGCTCATCAGGAAGGACAACCCGCAGATGGGCGACGACCTGCTCGCGTTCGGCCACCGCAAGCTGCGCGAGCACGGCATCGTCGACAGCGGCGACGCGAAGCGCGACGGCCTCCTCACGATGACCGACGCGCGCTGGCGCGCGACCGTCGAGTTCCTGAAGGTCGCGCGCATCACCAAGCCCGGCGTCGACTATTCGAAGGCGTGGAGCTTGAGCGTCGTCCGCGGCGCCAGGGTCCTCCCCTGACCGCGACGCCCCCGCCTGCGAGCCGCACGGACGCGCCCGCGGTCGCGGTCGAGCACGCGACCAAGACCTGGCCCAACGGGACGCGTGCGCTCGACCCGATCGACCTCGAGGTCCGGCGCGGCGAGTTTCTTACGATCCTTGGGCCCTCGGGCTGCGGCAAGTCGACGCTGCTGCACCTGATCGCGGGGCTCGAGCCCCCGACCACGGGATCGCTCGCCTGGTGGGGGGGATCGCTCGACGCGACCGGCGATCCCGGGCGCCGCCTCGCGATGGTGTTCCAATCGCCGACGCTGATGCCCTGGGCGCGCGTCGACGCGAACGTGCGGCTGCCGCTCGCGCTGCGTCACGCGCCGCGCGAGGAGTCCGACCGCGCGGTCGCCGACGCGATCGGGCTCGTCGGCCTCGCCGACTTCGAGCGCCACTGGCCGCGCGAGCTCTCCGGCGGCATGCAGATGCGGGTGTCGATCGCGCGCGCGCTCGTCAACCATCCGGACCTCCTCCTGATGGACGAGCCGTTCGGCGCGCTCGACGAGTTCACGCGGCTGCGGCTCGATGCCGAGCTCGTCGCGCTGTGGATGAAGCGCAACCTCACGATCGTGTTCGTGACGCACAGCATCCACGAAGCGGTGTTCCTGTCGACGCGCGTCGCCGTGATGGGTCCGCGACCGGGCCGGCTGATCGCCGAGGTCGCGATCGAGGAACCGCATCCGCGCGCCGAGGCGTTTCGACTGTCGACGCGCTTCGCCGGCTACGCGCAGCGACTCTCGCACCTGGTCGCGCAGGCGAGCGGCGGAACCGCCGGCATCCCGGACGCGGTGGCGCACGCGCCGTGAATCGCACGCGTCAGCCGCCGGAGCGGTGGCGCATCGCGGCGCCGGGGATCGTCGCGATCATCCTGCTCGCGCTGTGGCAGGCGTGGACGGTTCTCTACGGCGTGCCGTCGTACCTGGTCCCCTCGCCGCTCGTCGTCGCCCGGACGCTCGTCGCGGACGCGGCTTTGCTCATCGCCTCGCTCGGCGTGACCGTGTCGATCGCGCTGGCCGCGCTCGCCATCGCGATCGCGCTCGGCGTGACGATCGCGCTCGTGTTCGTGCAGAGCCGCTGGATCGAAGCGGCGTTCACGCCCTACGTCGTGCTGTTGCAGGTGACGCCGGTCGTCGCGATCGCGCCGCTGATCATCATCTGGGTTCACGACACGCGTGTGGCGCTCGTGCTGTGCGCGGTCGTCGTCGCGATCTTCCCGATCGTGTCGGACACCACGCTGGGCCTTCGCAGCGTCGACCCGCGCCTCGTCGATCTCTTCCGGATGAACCGCGCGACGCGCTGGCAGGTGCTGACGCGGCTGCGCATCCCGAGCGCGCTGCCGTACTTCTTCGGAGGGCTGCGCATCGCGAGCGGGCTCGCCCTGATCGGCGCGGTCGTCGCGGAGTTCGTCGCGGGCACAGGCGGACAGGGCGCGGGGCTCGCCTACCAGATCCTGATGTCGGGCATCCAGCTCAACATCCCGCGATTGTTCGCCGCCCTCGTCCTGATCACGCTGGCCGGCGTCGCGTTCTACGGAACGACGGTGCTCCTTTCGCGCTTTGCGCTGCGGCACTGGCACGAATCCGAGTTGTAGCGGCGCGTGCCCCTTGGGGGGAGGCGCGCTTGCGCGCTTCGGGGGACCCGGCGACCGACGGGCCGCCCCGAGGTCGCCGTGCCCCCTGGGGGGAAGCGCGCTTGCGCGCTTCGGGGGGATCACCCCGCCGCCCCGAG
>JBDTNO010000061.1:0-15710 GCA_039933715.1 Betaproteobacteria bacterium | reverse complement strand
CCCGAAGCGGCGCGCGAACGCGACGAACGCCTGCGGCGCGAGCTTCTGCCCGCGGATCGCCAGGACCTGCCCGCGATAGAACGCGCGCTCGACCGTTGCGAACGTCGCGTCGTCGAGTTGCGCGAGGTCGACGTCGCGCGTCTCGAGACCGAAGCCTTCGGAGAGGGGGGCGAAGGTCGCCATCGTCACACGGTCACTTCAGGTAGTCGGGGCGGATCAGCTCGGGCAGGATCAGCGGGATCTGCGGCCAGACGATCATCGCCGCCAGCACGAGCAGCATCGGCACCAGCATGATCATCGTGTCCTTGAGCGCATAGCGCAAGGGCACCTTCGCGATCGCGCACGAGATCATCAGGCACAGGCCGTAAGGCGGAGTCACGAGGCCGAACGCGAGCGCGACGATGCTGATGATCGCGAAGCTGACCGGATGCATGCCCACCGATGCCGACAGCGGCTGGAGCACGGTGCCGACGATGATGATCGCCGGGATCGCGTCCAGGAAGCAGCCGACGACCATGAAGACGACCACGATGAAGAAGCCCACGCCGATCGACCCGAGCCCCCACGACGTCACGTTCTCCAGCAGCGCCTTGGGAATCTGGAAATACGCGAGGAGCCATCCGAACACCGACGCGGTGCCCACGCAGAACAGCGCGATCGCCGAGAGCTTGCCGGTATCGAGCAGCGCCTGCCACAGCTTCGCGCGGTTCAGCTCGCGGTAGAAAAAGGTCGACAGCACCGCCGCGTAGAGCACGGCGACCGCCGCCGACTCGGTGGCGGTGAACCAGCCGAGCAGGATGCCGCCGACGATGATGAACGGCGTGAACAGGGCGGGAATCGAGATCGCCGCCGCGCGGAAGAACTGCCGAAGCGTCGCGCGCGGATAGGTCGGGTAGCCCCGCTTCACCGCGTAGACGTGCACGGTGGCCATCTGCGCGAGTCCGATCAGCAGTCCCGGGATCACGCCGGCGAGATAGAGCGCGCCGATCGACACCTGCAGCACGCCGCCCCACACCACCATCAGGATGGACGGCGGGATGATGACGGCGAGCACCGCCGACACCGCGGTGATCGCGATCGAGAACGAGAGGTCGTAGCCTTCCTTGACCTGCGCCTCGATGAAGATCTTGCCCTGGCTCGCGGCATCGGCCGTGGACGATCCGGAGATCCCCGCGAAGAACACCGAGAGCAGCACGTTGATCTGCGCGAGCGCGCCGGGGAAATTCCCGACCATGGTTCTCGACAGCGTCACCAGCCGGTCGGTGATGCCACCGACGTTCATCAGGTTCGCCGTGAGCAGGAAGAACGGCACCGCGAGCAGGATGAACGAGTTGTAGGCCTTGAACGTCGTGTTGAAGATCACCATCGGCGACAGCCGGGGCTCGATGAACAGCACCGGCAGGCAGGCCAGCCCCAGCGCGAACGCGACCGGCACGCGCAGGGCCATCAGCACGAAAAACGTGCCGAACAGCCACATCGCGGCGACCGCGGGCGTGAGCGCGGCGCCGGTCATACGACGCTCCCGGTGGCGATCTCCTTGTGCGTCTCGACGCCGCTCCCGGGCCCGGGGCCGTCGATGAAGATGCGCAGGTCCGCGCGCAGGCGCGTGAAGCCGAACAGGAGCCAGGTGACGCCGGTCATCGGCCAGGCGGCGAAGATCCACGCCATCGGCAGGTCGGCGAGCTCGGAGGTCTGGTTCCAGCCGAACTGCGTGAATTTGTAGCCGTACCAGACGAACACCAGCGCGAACACCAGCACGAACACCATCGACACGACGCGCAGGAGCGCGTTGGCCCGCGGCGCCAGCGGGGGCCAGAGGTCGACGTCGAAATGCGTTCCTTCGCGGACGCCGACCATCGCGCCCAGCATCACCATCCAGATGAAGAAGAAACGCGCCATCTCCTCCGTCCAGATCCAGCTCGGGATGAGCCCGGTCTGGCGCGCGAGCATCTGCATCGTCACCGGCACGACGAGGATCGCGACGCTCCAGCCCAGCAGCACGTTGAGCAGCCGGGCGTAGCCGTCGATGAATCTGCGCATTGCGTTCCCCGCGCGGCCGGAAGGCCGGCAAAAAAAGTCCGGCGGGAGCTGTCGAGCGCCCGCCGGACGGTTGGGCTCTGGTTACATCGCGTTGATCTTGGCGTAGATGGCTTCCGCGCCGATTTCCTTCGCGTACTCGGCCATCACCGGGTCCGCGAGCTTCTTCATCGCCGCGCGGTCGGTGAACGGGATCTTCTTGAGCTTTCCGGCCTTTTCCAGCACATCGAGCTTGGCGGAGTCCTCGGTCGATTCGAGCTGGCGTCCGTACGCGCCCGCCTCCTTGCCCGCCCGCATGATCGCGGCCTGCAGGTCCGCCGGCAGCTTCTTGAACGTCTTGCCCGAGAAGCAGATCGGCCGGATCGTGATCGCGTGCTGCGTGATGTTGAGGTTCGGGCCGACTTCGTAGAACTTCATCGCCTCGACGCCCGCCGCCTCGTTCTCGCCCGCGTTGATCACGTTGTTCTGGATCGCGTTGTAGATCTCGTCGTACGCGATCACCGTGGGTGACATGCCGACCGCCGCGAAGGTCCTGCTCCAGATCGGCGCGCCCTGCACGCGGACCTTCAGGCCCTTCATCTCGGCGAGGTTGCGCACCGGCTTGTTGGCGAAGATGTTGCGCGTGCCGCCGCCGGCGAAGCCGACCAGCATCACGTCGCCCTTCGCGTTCACCTCGTCGGCGATCGGCTTCAGCACGTCGGCGTCGATCACCTTGTTCCAGTGGTCGACGTCGCGGAAGAGGAACGGCGCGTCGATGAACGGCGCTGCCTTGCTGAACGTCGACATGTGCGCGGGCGACACGATTCCGTAGTCGACCGAGATGCCCTGGTTCATGTACGCGAAATAGTCCTTCTCGAGGCCCAGCTCGCTGTTCTTGTGCAGGACGAAATTGATCGGCTTGCCGTAGTATTTGGCGGTCAGCTCCTGGAACCGCACGAGCGCGCGGTTGAAGACGTGGTCGTCGTTGAACTGCACGGCGCCGTGCAGCGTGATCGGCTGCGCGGCGACGGCGAGCGGGAATACGAGCGCGAGCGCGGCCAGGGCGCGAAGGCCGGCGCGGAGAGTGCGGTGCATCGTGTGTCCTCCTCGAACGCCACCCGGGGCCGGTCGCGAACGCGCCGGGGCTATGGTCAGGTGGTCAGGCCATTGAACCGGCAACGCCGCGTCCTGTCAACGCGTTCGCGATGTTGCCGTGCAGCAATCCTCGCGGAGCGCGACGGGCGAGCGCCAGACGACCCGCGGGTTGACCGCGACGGCCGTGGCGGGGCAGCATCGGGCCGGCCGCCACGTTGGAGTCCCCGATGAACGATTCGCAAACCCTCCTCCCGCACGCCCTCGCCATCGCGGCGCTGGCCGCGGCTGCCGCCTTCCCCGCCCTCGCGCAAGCACCCGCACCCGCCGCGCCGTCGTCACCGCCAGCGGCCTTCGCGACGACCAAGGTCGCCGACAACGTCTTCGTGTTCCGCGCCGGCGGCTACCAGGCGATGTTCATCGTCACGCCGGAGGGCGTCATCGCCACCGACCCGATCGGGTACGCGAACGCGCAGGCGCCGGCGACTTACCTGCAGGAGATCCGCAAGATCACGCCGGCGCCGATCAAGTACGTGATCTACAGCCACCACCACTACGACCACATCACCGGCGGCAAGGTGTTCAAGGATGCCGGCGCGATCTTCGTCGCGCACCGCAACGCGCACAAGCGTCTCGCGGCGCTGCAGTCGCCCGACGTCGTGATGCCCGACATGATCGTCGAGGACGGCGGCAGCACGATCGTTCTCGGCGGAATGCGCGTCGACCTTCTGTGGGTCGGCAACAACCATACCGACAACATGCTCGTGATGCTGCTGCCGAAGGAGCGCCTGATCTTCACCGTCGACTGGCTTCCGATCCAGGACGTGCTCTTCCGCGACGTCGCGGACGGATACATCCCCGACTGGTTCGCCGGCCTCGACCGCGTGCTCGCGATCGAATGGGACCGCATGATTCCCGGGCACCCGGGCCCGGGTGGCCGCCTCGGCACCAAGGACGACGTGCGCGCGCTCAGGGAATACATGGTCGACGTGTCGAACGCCGCCAAGCAGCTCGCCGCGGAGCGCAAGTGCCTCAACGACGACGCGATGCGCGCGGTGAAGCTGCCGAAGTACGAGGCCTGGAGCGGCTACGGAAGCTTCCTGTTCGGCAACGTCGAGCGCTTCTGCGAGTACTGGGGTCGCGGCGGCTGAAAGGCGGGTCGGCCCGCGGCGCAAGCGGCTCGCGGCTAACGCGCCTGCCGCTCGATCGCGCGGTCGATCACCTGCTTCAGCAACGCGGCGAAGGTTCCCCCGCCTTCCTTCAGCACCAGCGTCACATGGTTGCCAGGCAGCACGTGGTGCTCGATGCTCGACGCGAGCCGCGCCCAGGCCGCGACGAGCGCCGGCGCGTCGCTCTCCTGCGAAAGGATCAGCGCGAGGTGGGCGTCGACCCGGGGCGCGCGGTAGGAGCGCATCGCCGCGTAGAAGCGCTGCATCAGATCCTGCAGGCGCGATCCCGGGGCGTCGGTCGCCAAGGCAGGACCGGCCGTTTCCACGTATTCGTCGAATGCGCCACCCGAACCGTCCCGCGGAGCGAACGCCTCGACGATGACCACGGCCAGCACCGTTTCGCCCGCCTCGACGAGGAGGCGCGCCATCTCGAACGCGATGAACGCGCCGTTGCAGTGGCCGCCGATGACGTAGGGTCCGCGCGGCCGCAGCACCCGAAGCGCTTCGAGCCGCTCGGTCGCCATCGCCTCGATCGACGTCGGCATCGCCGTCCCGCCGAGGCCGTGCGGTTGAACGATGTAGAACGGCTGGTCCGGCCCGAGTGCCTGGGCGATCTGCCGGCTGTGGAACCCGCCGCCCCAGAAATCCCCGTGCAGGTAGACGATCGGCGGGCGCGATCCCTCCTCGCGCAACGCGAGCACCGGCACTTCGCCTTCGGTGATGCCGAGGGTGATCCGGTGCGCGAGGCCCTCGACGGTGTCGTGGCTGAAGAGCGTCGTGATCGGCACGCGGATCCCGGTGTCCTGCTCGAACGCGTCGACGAATCGCGCGGCCAGCAGCGAGTGCCCGCCGATCTCGAAAAAATGGTCGTGCACGTCGACGACCTCGACGTCGAGCAAGCGCTGCCATAGCAGCGCGATCGCAGCCTCGAGCGAACCGCGCGGAGCGACGCGAACTCCGGGACGGGCGCGCTCGAGGGCGCCGACGCGCGGCAGCGCACGACGGTCGATCTTGCCGCTGGCATTGAGCGGCAGTGCCGGCAACCATGCGATCTCGGCCGGAAGCATGGTCGGCGGCAGCGTGCGCCGCAGCGCGCGCAGGATGCCGTCGGGTGGCGCCACCCCCGGGTCCGACGGCACGACATAGGCGACGATGCGCCGCGTGTCGCTCGTGTCGCCGCGCACGACGGCGATCGCCTCGCGAACGCCAGGCAGGTCCGCGAGCGCCGATTCGATCTCGGAGAGCTCGATGCGATGACCGCGCACCTTGACCTGTGCGTCGGCGCGGCCCGCGAACACGATCGCGCCGTCGTCGCGCAGCCTCGCCTGGTCGCCGGTCAGGTAGAGCCGCCGTGCCGGCAGGCGCCCGACCGCGCGCTCGACGAACCGCTTCCGGTCCGCGTCGCTCGCGCCGACAGGGCAGAGCGCCACGCCGGCGCCGCCGATCGCGATCTCGCCCTTCTCGCCAGGCGCCGCTGGCTCGCCGTCGGGGCGCAGCACGAACACCTCCGCGTTCGCGATCGCCCGACCGATCGGCACCGTCGCGGCGTCGTCACCAACCGCTTCGACGAGATGCCAGGTCGCGAACGTCGTCGTCTCGGTCGGTCCGTACACGTGGACGAGCCGCCTCGGCGGCCCGGCGCGCAGCACCGCGGCCACCGCGCGTGGCGAAACCGTCTCGCCGCCGAAGAGCACGGTGGCGCACGGGCGGAATGCATCCGGCGCCTCGCGCGCGACCGCGTCGAACAGCGCGGTCGTCAGGAACATCACGCTCACGCCGCGATCGCGAATCGCCGCGGCGAGCCCGCGCGGCGCGACCGCCGTCGCCTTGTCGATCGGGACGATGCGCGCGCCGTTGAGGAGCGCACCCCAGAACTCGAACGTCGACGCGTCGAACGCCGGGTTGGCGAGCTGCGCGAGCGCGTCGCCCGGACCGATCGACACGTAGTCGGTATCGCAGACGAGGTTCGTCACCGAGCGGTGCGCGACCACGACGCCCTTCGGACGGCCGGTCGACCCCGACGTGTAGATCATGTACGCCGGGTCGTCCGGCGCCGCCGCGTCGGCGAGCGGCGCGGGAGCGCGCGCCGCGATGCTTGCGGCATCGCGTTCGGGGCACACGACGTCGAGGCCCGGTCGGATGAAGCGCGACGCCGGCACGTCGTCGACGATCGCGAACGCCACCTGCGCGTCGTCCAGCATGCCGGCGATGCGGGCGTCCGGAAGCTCGAGATCGATCGGCAGGTAGGCGGCACCCGCTTTCAGCACGGCGAGCCATGCGATCGCGATGTCCACCGGCCGGCGGCGCGCCACCGCGACGAACGCGCCCTTCGCGACGCCGCGATCGCGAAGCTCCGCGGCGAGGCGATTCGCGCGCGTGTCGAGCTCCGCGTAGGCCAGCGTGTCGATGGCGGGAGCGCCCGGCGTAGCGGCCACCTGCGCCGCGAAGCGCGCATGCACGGTGCGCTCGGCGGGGCCGGGCGTGATCCGCCCGCGCGACGCGTCGACGATCCGGTCCCGTTCCGCGTCGCCCATCAGCGGCAGCGCGGCCAGCGTCGCGGCGGGGTCGCGCACCATCGCCTCGACGAGCACGCGATATTGCCGCGCCATCCGCTCGATCGTCGCGCGCTCGAACAGCGAGCTCGCGTACTCCCAGCTCGCCACGATGTCGTCGGCGCCCTGCAACAGCAAGAGCGTGAGGTCGAAGCGCGCGCGGCCGAGAGGAACCCTGACATGCCGCGCGGCGAGGCCGGCGAGCGGGAGATCGCTGTACTCGGTCCGGTAGATGCCGAACGCGGCCTGGAAGAGCGGATTGCGCGACGGGTCGCGCGAAACGCCGAGCGTGTCGACGAGCGTGTCGAGCGGCACCGAGCGGCGCCCGACCCCCTCCCACATGCGCGTGTGCACGCGCCTCAACGCGTCCCCGACGCTCGGCGCTCCCGCGAGATCGACGCGGCACGCGAGCGTGTCCGCGAAAAAACCCACGACGCGCGCATATCCGGGCGCGTCCCGGTTCCCCACCGGCATGCCGACGACGACGTCGGTGTCTCCGCTGAGCCGCGACAGCAGCGACGCGTACGCCGTCATGAACGCCACGTGCGCCGACGTGTCCATTCGCTTCGCGAACGAGCGCGCCGCGTCGAAGAGACCGGAGTCGAAGGGCACCGTCACGAGACCGCCCTCGAAATCCTGCAATGCCGGGCGACGGAAATCGCCGGCAAGGTCGAGCACCGGCGCGTCGGCGAGCCGCACCTTCCAGTAGGCGAGGTCCGCATCGGCGCGTGGACCGGTCCGCTCGCGCGCTTCGCGACGCGTGAAGTCGTGGTAGTCGACATCGAGCGGCGGCAGGTCGGGGGATCGCCCCGCGCGCACGGCTTCGTAGGCGAGCGCGATCCCGACGTTCAGCACGCCCGCGGAATACCCGTCGCCGAGGATGTGATGCCAGACGCGCAGCAACGCGTGGCTCCCGGGCCCCAGCGCATAAAGCGTCCAGCGGATCGGCGGGGCGGCCGCGAGGTCGAACGGGCGCTTCGACCGTTCGATCACGTCCGCCGCGAGCCACCGCTCGATGTCGCGCTCGCCCGGCGGCGGCTCGACGCGCTCGAACGCGACCCGCGCCGCCGGCTCGACGCATTGTCGCGGCACGCCGTTTTCCGACGGGAACCGCGTCCGGAGCATTGGCTGGTGCACGGCCACCGCCTCCAGCGCAGCGTGCAACGCGGCGGCGTCGAGCGGGCCGTCGATGCGCCACAGTCCCGGCTCGTGGTACGCGTAGCGCCCCGGATCGACCCGATCGAGGAACCAGACGCGCCGCTGGGACGACGAAAGCTCCAGGGCGGGAGTTTCGGCCGCGTCCACCGTGTCGGTGTCGGAGGAAGATCGTTCGCGCATCGCGCTCATGCTAGCGTGTCCGCGTCGGAGGGAGAGCCGCACCCTTTCCTTCGACCCGAGGTCACCCTTGCGATTCGCGCTCCTTCTGTGCTCCGCCCTCGCGACGTTCGACGCGTCGTGCGGAACGTTCCCGACGCCGGGCCGTCCGGTGCGCATCGTCGTCGGATTCGCGGCCGGCGGCGGTACCGACGTGCAGGCGCGCCTCCTCGCTCCCGGGCTCGCCGAAGCGCTCGGCGTCCCGGTCATCGTCGAGAACCGGCCGGGTGCGAGCACGATGCTCGCCGCGGAGGAAGTGTCGCGCGCGGCGCCGGACGGCCACACGATCTTCTACACGTTCAGCGGGACGTTCTCGCAACTGCCGCACACCCAACGGTCGGTACGCTACGACGCGTTCCATGACTTCGCGCCGATTTCGCTCGCCGCGCGCGGTCCGCTCGTGCTGGTGGTTCACCCGTCGGTGCCCGCGAGCGACGTCGCCGGGCTCGTCGCCTGGGGCAAGGCGCACCCCGGATCGCTCAACGTCGCGTCGTTCGGCGCCGGCACGTCGTCGCACCTCTTCGCCGAGATGCTCGTCCGCCAGACCGGCGTCGCGATGACCCATGTTCCTTACAAGGGCGCCGGCGACGCCGCGAAGGATCTCTACGCCGGCCGCGTCCAGCTGATGTTCGACTCGGCCGCCTCGGCGCTTCCCGTCGTTCGCTCGGGACGGCTGCGCGCGATCGGCGTCGTCGCGGCCAAGCGCTCTCGTTGGCTGCCGGACGTGCCGACGCTCGGCGAGCAGGGTTTGCACGACATGGATCTCGAGGGGTGGCTCGCGTTCTTCGGTCCTGCGAACCTCCCACCCGAAGTCGTCGACAAGCTGGGCGCCGCCGTAGCGCGGGCCCTCCGAAGCCCGGAGCTGAAGGAGGCGTTCGCGCAAGGCGCGTACGACGCGGTCGCGTCGACGCCAGCGGAGCTCGCGACGCTCGTGCGCGACGACTTCGATCGCTGGGGAAGGATCGTCCGCGAGCTGGGCTTCACGCCGCCGTGACGCCCGGCGGATCGCGGTCTTCGCGCGCGATGCGACCGAGCGTCCGCCGATCCGGCTTGCCGTTCGGCAACGACGGCAGTTGCGCGACGAACCGCAGCACGCCGGGACGCTTGTGCGCGGCGAGGCGCCTCGCCAGGAACGCGCGCAGCGAGGTCTCGGCGAGCGACGTGCCTTCCTTGAGCTCGACGAACGCGACGACCTCCTCGTCCGCGCCGCGCGGGCGCCCGACGACCGCGCAGCGCGCCGTCGCGGGATGCGCTTGCAGCGCCGCCTCGACCTCCGCCGGCACGACCGTGTAGCCCGAGCGCTTGATCATGTCCTTGAGCCGACCGGTGACGAAGACGTCGCCGGAGGCGTCGATCCGCCCGAGATCGCCGGTCCGCAGCCAGCCGTCGGCGGTGAACGCCGCTCGCGTCGCCGCCGGATCGCGGAAATAGCCGACGAACACGTTCGGCCCCTGCACGAGGATCTCGCCCAGCTCGCCGGCGGGAACGTCGGCCCCCCTCGCGTCGGCGAAGCGGACGCGCACGCCGGGCAACGCGCGCCCCACCGACGTGTCAGCGCGGCGCTCGTCGAGCCGCGTCTGGCAGACGACCGCGGTGGTCTCGGTGAGCCCGTAGCCGTTCTGCAGCGGCAAGCCGAACAGCGCCTCGACGTCGGCCTTCACCGCCGCATCGAGCGGGGACGACGCGCTGGTCACCATGCGCACGCGGGATGCGGCGAACGCGCCATCGTGCTCGCGCGCCCAGTGCGCGAACTTGACGTGGAGCGCCGGCACGCCCGGCACCACGGTGATCCCGTCGTCGCGGACGAGCAGAGCGAGGCGCGCCGGATCGAAGCGCGGCTCCAGGACGAGGCAACCTCCCGCGGCGAGCGTGCTCAACGCGATCGACGCGAGCGCTCCGGCGTACGCGAAAGGCAGCGCGACGTAGACGCGGTCGGAAGGCGCGTACCGGCGGGCGAGCGACTGCGTGCGTGCGAGGAACAGCAGGTTCGAATGCGTCAGCATCGCGGCCCGGGGTGCGCCCGTCGTTCCCGACGTGTAGAGCATCACCGCGACGTCGGCCGCGGGACCGTCGGGCGCCGCTTCCCGCGTCGGCCCGCCGGCGAAGCGCTCGACGCGCACGCCGCGCGACGATCCGATCTCCACGGGGTGGGCCCCGCGCCGCGCGGCGTGCGCGGCGGCTTCGTCGGACGAACCGGTCGCGTACAGCGCGAGCCGGGGCTCGCAGTGCGCGCAGATCGCATCGATCTCGGCCGCGGCGAGCTTCGCGGTCGCGAGCACCGGCCAGGCCTCGCGCCGTCCCGCCGCGAACAGCAGCACCAGCGCCTCGACGTCGTTCTCCGCCACGATGAGCACGCGGTCCGCCGGACCGACGCCGACGCCCTCGAGCCAGGACGCCGCCGTGGCGACTTCGTGCGCGAGCGCGCGATAGTCGACGACGCGGTCGCCCTGGCGAATCGCCGGACGCTCGGCGTGGCGAAGCGCGCCTTCGGTGACGAGATCGGCGATGCGGGGCGGTGTCATGGCGGTGCGACCGGAGTCGCGACCATAGCGTAGCGCGCGTCGGGCCGGCGAACTCGCGGCGTCGACCTTGCCTGCACCGACCGGGACGCCCGCGCGGCGCGGATCGCTTATCATCGCGGCGGCGCGCGATCCGCGCGTTCATCGACAGACGGAGAACGGGATGGCGAGCGTGCGCGAGCGTTTCGGAAGGCCGTTGCGGCTGGCGATCCTGGGCGGCGGACCCGCTTCGTGGATCGGCCACATGCACCGCAGCTCGGCCGAGCTCGACGGTTGGTGGCGCGTCGTCGGCGGCGTGTTCTCGAGCGATCCCGCGCGCTCGCGCGACGGCGGCGCGTCGCTCGGCTTCGACCGCGAGCGCTGCTACGGGACGATCGACGAATTGATCGCGAAGGAGCGGACGAGACCCGATCCGGTCGAGGGCGTCGCCATCATGACGCCGAACGACACGCACTACTCGCTCTCGGCGGCCGCGCTCGACGCGGGGCTCGACGTCGTCTGCGACAAGCCGGTCACGCACGATGCCGCGCAGGCGCGCGATCTCGTCGCGCGCACCAAGCGACACGGCCGCCTGTTCGCCGTCGCGCACGGCTACTCGGCGTACCCGATGACGCGCTACGCCCGCCATCTGGTCGAAGGCGGCGCGATCGGCGCGCTTCGCTACGTGCAGGTCGAGTACATCCAGAGCGGGCTCGCGGTGCGCCTCGACGACGGACCGCAGACCAACCGGCTCAAGTGGATCCTCGACCCGAAGCGCAGCGGTCTCGCGCTCGTGATGAGCGCGATCGGCTGCCATGCGCAGCAACTCGCCTCGTTCGCGGTCGACCGACGCGTGGCGAGCGTATGCGCGGACGCGATCGCGGTCGGGCCGAACCGCAACGTGATCGACACCGTGTCGGCGCTGCTGCGCTTCGAGGGTGGCCTGTCCGGAACGTTCACCGCGTTCCAGGCGGCCGCGGGCAGCGAGAACGACATCCGGCTCCGCCTCTACGGCGACAAGGGCATGGTCGAATGGTCGCACCGCGAGGCGTCGTACCTGCGGATCGCGATGCTGAACGAGGGCGCGCGCGTGGCCGGACGCGGCGACGCGAACCTGCCGCCGGAGATCGTGGCGCTAGGCCGCATTCCGCGCGGCCATCCCGAGGGCCTGCGCGAGGCCTTCGCGAACATCTACGCCGAGGTCGCGCACGAGCGCATGCTGCTCTCGCTCGGCGAGCCGGTCCCCGCGTTCCGTTATCCGCACATCGAGGACGGCGCGCACACGATGGCGTTCATCGAGGCTTGCGTCGCCTCGCAAGGCCGCTGGGTCGACGTGCAAGCGGCTTGACGGCAGGGCGCGGCGCCGGTGCGTCGGACGTCGGACCGGCACGCCAGGCGATTCCCGCGATCAGGGGCGCGGCGCCGCCGCCGCTTTCGCCGCGAGGCGCGCGTCGAACTTGTCGCGCAGGATGACGACCCGCTCGTGCGTGCCGCGCGCGATCACGTCGACGCCGTCGTCCGCCTCCACCGTGTAGGAAAGCCGCCGCCCGTCGACGCCGACCAGCGTCGCGAGCGCCGCCACGACGAGCCCGGCGGGCGTCGCGGCCTCGTGGCTCACGTTCACGCGCGTGCCGACCGTCTGCTCGCGCGGCCAGTCGAGGTGCGGCTTGGCGAGCAGCAGCGCCGCCCATTCCAGGAAGCCGACGAGGTAGCCCGTCGCGAACACCGCCGGCATCGCCTGGAATTCCGGCGACTCCGGATAGAGCGCGGGCACGAGCTTCGAGGCCGGCAGCACGAAGCGGAGCTCGTGCTCGAGGCCGGGTCGCAACGAATCCTTCACCGGATCTCCATCGGATCGCGTCAACGCGCCGCGGCGGGCCTGACGATGGTCACGCGCTTTTGCGTCGGCTTCACGATCGTCACCGGGACCGGCGGTGGCGGCGGCGGCCGCAGCGCCGCGTGGAACTGCGAGACGAGCCGCACGTAGTCGCGCGTCTCCGCGTAGGGCGGCACGCCGTTGTAGCGGTCGACCACGCCCTCGCCCGCGTTGTACGCGGCGAGCGCGAGCGTCAGGTCATCGTCGAACCGCGCGAGGAGGTCCTTCAGGTAGCGCGTCCCGACCCGCAGGTTGATCGACGGCTCCTTGAGCTTGTCGGAGACCGAGCGCTTCGCGTCGCCGATCACGCCGTAGCGCTCGCCGGTCGCGGGCATCACCTGCATCAGCCCGACCGCGCCCTTCTCGGACACCGCGGACGGCTCGTACGCGGATTCGATCGAAATCACCGCCTGCACAAGCGCGGGATCGAGGCCGTTGTCGCGCGCGCTGCGCGTCACCAGCGGCTGGAACTTCGCGACGTTGGGATGGCCTTCGAGGCGCTTCCACACCGCGTGCTCGCGCACCGCGTCGAGCGGCGAGAGCTCGGGCGGCTTCGGCGGCTCGGGGATCGGATCGAGGCTCGACTTGCCGCGGAAGAAGAGCTTGTAGCGCGCGTCGACCGGCTCGTTCGCGAAATGCGTCTTGCCGGTTTCGTCGATGTACGCCCACAGGTCCGCCCGAGCGGGGGACTCCAGCGCGAGCGCGCCGGCGAGCGCGAGCGCCGCGGCGCGTGCGCGCGTGGCGATCGGGGTTCGGCGGAGGGAGGCGGGATCGGTCATCGAGGCGCGGCGATTCTGGCGGTCGGACGGGGCGCCCGCAACGAAAAGCGCGCCGCCGAGCGTCGTCGGCCGATGTCGGACCCCAAGTCCACGGACCGAGTTCATCGGGGGTTGACGTCGGACGACCACCGTCTATACTGACGGTAACCGTCTATCCATACGGTAACCGGGAGATCCTGGGATGGCCCGCTCGCTTCGCCCGTTCGCGCACCTGACCGCCGATCCCGACGCCCTGCCCGAAGCGCCGCGCCTCACCGCGCGCCAGCAGCAGATCCTCGACTGGATCCGCATGCACATCCAGACCGCCGGCATGCCGCCGACCCGCGCGGAGATCGCAGCCGGCCTCGGATTCTCGACGGCGAGCTCGGCGGAGGACCACCTGCAGGCGCTGGCGAAAAAAGGGGCGATCGAGCTGCGGCCCGGCACCTCGCGCGGGCTGAAGCTGCGCGATCTCCCCGGCATGCCGGTCCAGGGCACGCTGCCGCTGGTGGGGCGCGTCGCCGCCGGCCACCCGATCCTCGCGGCCGAGCACATCGAGGGCCGCTACCGGGTCGATCCTACGTTGTTTTCACCTTCCGCCGACTTCCTGCTGCGCGTCCGCGGAGCGAGCATGCAGGATGCCGGCATCCTCGACGGCGACCTCCTCGCCGTCCACAAGACGGCGGAAGCGCGCTCGGGCCAGGTGGTCGTCGCGCGGCTCGGCGACGAGGTGACCGTCAAGCGGCTGAAGCGCCGCGGGCGCGACATCGTGCTGCTGCCGGAGAATGCCGCGTACGCGCCGATCGAGGTCGACCCGGCGCGCACGCCGTTCGCGATCGAGGGGGTGGCCGTCGGGCTGCTGCGCGCCGGGCGCGCCTTGTAGACCGCCGTTTCCCCAGAAAGACATAAGCCTCATTCTTTCCACAGAAACAACGGTCTCGGCTCGAAGGGACGCCGGGGCCGTCGTCACAGCCGGGATTTCGCCGCCATGAAGAACGCCTCGCCCGCCTCCGCTTTCCGCTCCTCCCCGCTGCCGCTCCGCCTCGAGGACCTGCCCAACGTGGGTCCCGCGATGGCGGCCGATTTCCGCCGGCTCGGCATCGGCACGCCCGACGAGATCCGCGGCCGCGATCCCTACATGCTCTACCACGACCTCTGCCGCGCGACGCATTCGCTGCACGACCCGTGCGTGCTCGACACGTTCATCGCCGTCGTGCGCCACGTCGACGGCGGACCGGCGAAGCCGTGGTGGCACTACACGGCCGAACGCAAGCGACTCTACCGCGGCGCCGCGACGGCGAAGCGCGATGGACCGCCGCTGCCGTCCGCCGAGGGAGCGGCGCTGCATGCCTCCGGCAACGGCGGCCGCGCATCGCCGACCTCCGGCTCCGTGGGAGCGGCGGCGCATGCGGCCGTTGCAAGCCGCGCGCGTCCGGCCGATCGCGCACGCTCCCCGATTCCACGATCCTGCTGAGGGCTTGAAGGCGGGCGCGCCCGCGTGGCGCGCCCGCCCTCCTTTTCCCTCGCGAAAACCCCGATGAACACTCTCCATGGCAAGCAGGGCTCCGGCTCCGCGGCGGTCGAGGCGGCGCTCGCGCAGGCGCCGTTCCGCCTCGTCGAGACCGCTTCGTGGGAGATCAACGCGGCCTACGACGACCTCCTGGCGGTGAATCCGCTGGGCCAGGTCCCGACGCTCGTGCTGTCCGACGGAACGGTGCTTTCGGAAAGCGCGGCGATCCTGATCCACCTCGGCCTCGCGTACCCGGCGAGCGGCCTCCTGCCGCCGGAGGCTTCGGCCCGCGCGCGGACCTTGCGCGGCCTCGTGTTCGTCGCCGCGAACGGCTACGCGGCCATCGGCGTGATCGACTATCCGGAGCGCTGGACGCTGCCCGCGGGCGACAAGGCGACCAACGAGCGCGTGCGCGCCGGCGCGCGGGCACGGCTGCACGCGACCTGGGCGATGTTCGCCGACCTGTTCGCGCCCGAGCCGCGCGCGGCTCGCGCGAAAGCGCGCGTCGACCGTCGCGGAACAGCGCGGCGTGAAACGCGATGCCGACGCGCCGCGCGAAAGAGGCACCGCGTCACCTTACCTCGGCGGCGCGGCGCCCGACGCGCTCGACCTCCTCGCCGCGGTCGTCTCGAAATGGTCGGGCGCACGCGCGTATCTCGCCAGGCATCGGCCCGCGTTCCACGCGACGCTCGAGCGCATCGACGCCCACCCGGTCGTCGCGCCGGTGTTCGCGCGGCACTGGCCGTGAAACTCGCAACCCCGCAGCCCGTTCTTCCGACTTCCGACTTCCGACTTCCGACTTCCCGACTTCCGACTTCCGACTCCCGCCTCCCGACTCCCGACTCCCGACTCCCGGAGATCTTCA
>JBDTNO010000060.1:0-15788 GCA_039933715.1 Betaproteobacteria bacterium | reverse complement strand
CGGGCACGAAGTCCCCCCCGAAGCGCGCTGCGCGCGCCTCCCCCGGAGGGGGCCCGCGCCCTCGGGGCGGCCCGTCGGGCGCGAAGTCCCCCCCGAAGCGCGCTGCGCGTGCCTCCCCCGGAAGGGGCCCGCGCCTTCGGGGCGGCCCGTCGGGCACGAAGTCCCCCCCGAAGCGCGCTGCGCGCGCCTCCCCCGTAGGGGGCCCGCGCCCTCGGGGCGGCCCATCAGGCACGAAGTCCCCCCCGAAGCGCGCTGCGCGTGCCTCCCCCGTAGGGGGCCCGCGCCCTCGGGGCGGCCCATCGGGCACGAAGTCCCCCCCGAAGCGCGCTGCGCGCGCCTCCCCCGGAGGGGGCCCGCGCCCTCGGGGCGGCCCGTCGGGCGCGAAGTCCCCCCCGAAGCGCGCTGCGCGTGCCTCCCCCGGAAGGGGCCCGCGCCTTCGGGGCGGCCCGTCGGGCACGAAGTCCCCCCCGAAGCGCGCTGCGCGCGCCTCCCCCGTAGGGGGCCCGCGCCCTCGGGGCGGCCCGTCGGGCGCGGTGCCTCCCGACGCGCTGGAAGCGCTGATCGCGCGCGCCGAGAACGTGCTCGCTCGCGTCGAGGCGACATTGCCGCCTCTCGCGCTCGATCCCGACTGGCGCACCGTCCACGCGGCGCGTTGGCGCAAGCGCGGCGGGCGCGGGTTCCTGCACCCGGTGGCGCATCCGCACGCGGTCGATCTCGATGCGCTCGTCGCGATCG
Organism: Betaproteobacteria bacterium; assembly: GCA_039933715.1. Lineage (GTDB taxonomy): Bacteria > Pseudomonadota > Gammaproteobacteria > Burkholderiales > Casimicrobiaceae > VBCG01. The sequence continues at coordinate 15,053 of JBDTNO010000060.1, read as the reverse complement.
ACGCGCAGAAGGAGACGGTCGACCGCAACACGCGCCAGTTCGTCGCGGATCTGCCGTCCAACAACGTACTGCTGACCGGCTCGCGCGGCACCGGCAAGTCGTCGCTCGTCAAGGCGATGCTCGCGTGCTACGCGCCGCGCGGTTTGCGCCTGATCGAGGTCGACAAGTCCGACCTCGTCGACCTGCCGGACATCGTCGAGCGCATCGAGGGGCGTCGCGAGCGCTTCATCGTCTTCTGCGACGACCTCACGTTCGACGCGGGCGAGGCCGGCTACAAGGCGCTCAAGGTGGCGCTCGACGGATCGATCGCGGGGCCTTCGGGCAACGTCGCGATCTACGCGACGTCGAATCGCCGCCACCTGCTGCCCGAGACCATGAGCGAGAACCTCGAAACCAGGCACCTCGGCGACGAGGTGCATCCGGGCGAGTCGGTCGAGGAGAAGATCTCGCTCTCCGAGCGCTTCGGCCTGTGGGTGTCGTTCTATCCGTTCGCGCAGGACGACTACCTCGCGGCGGTCGAAGGCTGGCTCGCGCGCATGAACGTGAACGCGGCTGCGAGCGCGAAAGAGGCTGAGCACCGCGCGCGCGAGGCGCTGCAATTCGCGCTGCAGCGCGGCTCCCGCTCGGGCCGCGTCGCCTGGCAGTTCGCCAAGCACTGGGCCGGCGCGCGCGCGCTGAAGCGCCGCTCCTGACGATGCCGCCGACGCGCGTCGCGGCGGCGGTCGTGCTCCGCGCCGACGGCGCGGTCCTGCTCGCGCAGCGGCCGCCCGGCAAGCCTTACGCCGGGTACTGGGAGTTTCCGGGCGGCAAGCTCGAGCCCGGCGAGACCCCGCGGCGCGCGCTCGACCGCGAGCTCGCCGAGGAGCTCGGCCTCGCCGTGCGCGACGCGGCGCCGTGGCTCGTGCAGGAGTTCGTCTATCCGCACGCGCACGTCGAGCTCCATTTCTTCCGCGTGTTCGCGTTCGACGGCGAGCCGGTCGGCCACGACGGCCAGGCGTTCGCATGGCAGCGGCCCGGCGCCTTCGACGTCGCGCCGCTGCTGCCGGCCAACACGCGCGTGCTCGCGGCGCTCGCGCTTCCGACGACGATGGCGATCACCTGCGCCGAGGATCTCGGCCCCGACCCGTTCCTCGAGAGCGCGCGCGCGGCGGGCGCTCGCTCGCTCGCGTTCGTCCAGGTGCGCGAGAAATCCTGGCCGGCCGCGCAGCGGGACTCGTTGGCACGGCGCGTCGTCGCGCTCGCGCACGCGAACGGCGGGCTGGTGGTGATGAACGGAAGCGTCGACGAGGCGCGTCGCGTCGGCGCTGATGGCGTGCACTGGACCGCGCAGGCGCTCGCGCAGGCGAGCGCACGCCCGCACCGGATGCTCGCCGGCGCGTCGTGCCACACGCGAGAGGAGCTCGCGCGCGCCGCGGCCCTCGGGCTCGACTACGCGGTCGTGGCGCCGGTGCTCGCGACGCCTACCCATCCGGACGCCCGCCTACTCGGCTGGGAAGGCTTCGCGCGCATCGTCGATGGAACGCGCGTGCCGGTCTACGCGCTCGGGGGCCTCGGATTCGACGACCTCCGCACCGCGCAGATGCACGGCGGGCACGGCGTCGCGATGCGCCGCGGTGCGTGGCCGATGCGATAATCGGCATCGCGAGCCCGTGGAAATTCCGCGCCGGGGGCGCGCATCCCATCGCCATGCAACCAAGCGAAGCGGGCGACCCGCTCAACCGCGCTCGTAGCCGGACCGGCACCCCATGGGATCGAAACGGGCGTGCCGTCGCCGCGCTCGCCTTCCTCCTCGCGTGCGTGATGCCGCTCGACGGCCGGGCCGCCGACGCGTACCCCGACCGCCTGGTCCGGATGGTCCTGGCGACGCCGGCGGGCACGGCGTCGGACCTCGCCGCCCGTATCCTCGCCGAGGGCCTCGAGCGCGAGTTCGGCCAGCGTGTGATCGTCGACAATCGGCCCGGCGCGGACGGCGTGATCGCGGTCGGCCAGGTGACCGCCGCCCCCGCGGACGGCCACACGCTCCTGTTCGCGCTGGGGTCGCAGATCACGGTGAACCCGTCGCTGTTCGCGGCGCTTCCCTACGATCCGCAACGCGACCTCGTGCCGGTGTCGCTCGTTTCCCGCCAGGTGACGTTCATCGGCGTGAACGCGACGGTGCCGGTGTCCACGATCAGGGAGTTCGTCGAGTACACGCAAGCCCGCCGCGGCACGGTGAGCTACGCGGCGGGCTCGAGCACGTTCATGCTCGCGGGCGAGTCGTTCAAGCAGCGCACCGGCGCCGACATGCTGTACATCCCGTACAACGGCTCCGCGGCGGCGGTGGCCGCGCTCGTCGGGGGCATCGTGCAGGCGTGCGTGGGCACGGCGCGCGACGCGATCGCGCAGGTCCGATCCGGCCGGATTCGCGTGCTCGCCGTGTCGGGCTCGCAACGCCTGCCGCAGCTGCCCGACGTGCCGTCGTTCGCCGAAGCCGGACTCGAGGACGATGTTCCGGTGTGGGTCGCCGTCTACGCGCCGGCCGGGACGCCGAAGGCGGTCGTCGAGAAGCTGAACGGCGCGATCGTTCGCGTGCTCTCGCAGCCGCCGGTGCGCGAGCGGTTTGCGGGATTCGGCGACCTGGTCGTGGCGAGCGCGCCGGAGGCATTGGCCGCGGTCGCGGCGCAAGATGCCGCGCGCATCGACGCGCTGGTCCGGCGCATCGGACTTTCGAAGCGTTGACCGCGGTACCGACCGCTTCGGCGGGGCGCGCCGCGCCACGTGACCGCTCGAGGATCAGCGATCCTCGCCACGCTCGGGCGGCGGCGTTTCCTCGTCGTCGGGCGGATCGACGGCCGCGACCCGGTACTTCTCGGTCGCCCACCCATGGAGATCGACCAACTTGCAGCGCTCCGAGCAGAACGGACGGAACGGCGACTGCGGCCCCCATTCGACCGGCTTGCCGCAATGCGGGCAGGGACGGGAGGTCATGGTGGCGACGGTGCGCGGCCGGCGATCGTGCCGTGCATGCGCGGCCGGGCATGGGCACGCGGCGATCGCGCGGCGAAACGGCGATGGACGACGACGGGCATGGCGACGAGCGCCGCGACGATGGCGGCGAATCCGAGTATAGCGGCGCGTGTCCGCGACCGCTCGCGTGCTGCGATACTCGCGGATTCGTTCCGCATCCGGCCGCACGCCCACCGACGATGATCTCGAAGCCCGCCCGCCGCCGATTCCGTTCGCTCGCCGCCATCGGTTTCGCATTCGCCGCCACGCTCGGCGCGGTGCCGACCCACGCGCAGGGTTTCCCGGACCGCCCGATACGCTTCGTCGTCGGCGCGCCCGCGGGCTCGGGCCTGGACTTCACGGCGAGGCTCGTCGCCGAAGGCTTCGCGAAGCTGCTCGGCCAGCCCGTCATCGTCGAGAATCGCGCGGGCGCGGACGGCATGATCGCGGCGCGCCAGGTCGCGTCCGCGCCGGCGGACGGCTACACGCTGCTCGTCGGCACCAGCTCGCAGTTCGCGATCAACCCGGCCACCTACCTGACGCTGCCCTACGACCCGCAGCGCGACTTCGCGCCTGCGGGCCAGGTCTCGCGCCAGGCCGTCCTCGTCGTCGTGCCGCAGTCCCTGGAGGCGCACACGATGGCCGAGCTCGTCGCGCGCGCGCGCGCGCGGCCCCGGTCGATCAACTATGGCGCCGGATCCAGCAGCTTCATGCTGTCCGGCGAGGCGCTGAAGCAGGCGACCGGCGCCGACATGCAGCACATCCCGTACAACGGCGGCATCGCGGTGGTGAACGCGCTGCTGGCGGGCGACATCCAGGTCGGCATCGTCGAGCCCGCGTCGGTGATGGGAGCGGCGCACGCGGGCAGGGTGCGAGTGCTCGCGGTCTCGAGCGCGCGACGGATGTCGGCGCTCCCCGACGTGCCGACGCTGGCTGAAGCCGGCGTCGGCATGCAGGAGATGCCATTATGGATCGGGTTGTTCGCTCCCGCGGGGACGTCCGAATCCGTGATCGCGCGCATCAACGCCGCCATCTTTCGCGTCGTCGAATCCGCCGATGTCCGCGATCGCATGGTGGCCGCGGGTTCCGCGCCCGACCCGACGTCGGCCGACGAGCTCGCGCGCATCGTCAAGCGCGACGCGGCGAACCTGGAGGCGCTCGCGCAGCGCGTCGGGATCGTGAAGCGCTAGTTTCCCTAGGCCATCTCGCGTCGATCGCCGGCGCGAGCGCGTGCCGGTCGAATGCGTGGCGGGGTCGCCGAGGATCGCGGTCCGCTGAATCTTCGGCGCGTCGTGCGTCAATCACTCGCGATTCAGTCGGTCGCCTGCGCCGCGGCCGGGACCAGCTTCACGAGGGCGTGCCGCGGCACCTTGCCGTTTTCGTTGCGCGGGATCGCGGCCATGTTCAGCACGATCGCGGGCGAGAAGATCCCGAGCTCGGCGTTGCAACGCTCCTTGAACGGCTCGAACTCGAACCCGGGACCGGCGACGATGGCGATGCCCACGCGGTCGATGCCGAGCGAAGACGGGAAGGCGAAGGCCGCCGCGTCGACGATGCCGGGCAGCGACACCGCGAACTGCTCGATCACTTCAGGCGCCAATTTCTCGCCGCCGATGTTGATGCGCTCGTCGGTGCGGCCCGCGATCACGAGCACGCCGTCGGCGTCGATCCTGCCCATGTCGCCCGAGTAGAACCAGCCGCCGCGGAACGCCTTCGCATGGCCGGACCCGTCGGCATACTCAGTCGCGACGGTCTCGCCGCGAAAGCGCAGGATCCCGTCGGTTCCCCGCGCGACCGGCATGCCGGCGGCGTCGACGGCTTCGACTTCCACTCCCGGAACGACGTGCCCGACGGCGCCGTCGCGTCCGGCGATCTCGGGGTACGGTGCGATCGCGACGATGCCCGATTCCGTGGATCCGTAGAGGAGGACCAGGTGCGGCGAAACGCGCGTGGACGCCGCGCGCGCGAGCGGCGCGGTCAATCGCGCGCCGCTCACCTCGACCAGCGCGAGCGAGGGGAACGGGCCTTCGCCGGGTTGCATCTGCGCGATCAGCGGCGCCAGGATCCCCGGTGAGATCGTCAGGTAGTTCACGCGCTGCCGGACGATCGCCGCGGGGAGGCCGTTGAGGTACGGCGCGTCGACGACGGTCCCGCCTTCGGACAGCACCCGCATCGTCACCTGGAATCCGTAGGAGCTTCCGGGCCGGACCATCGACAGCGAGCGCACCGGAGAAGGCAGCGGGGACGCTCTCGCTCGAAGGGCCAGGCGCTGCAGAAGGGATGCGTGCGTCATCGCCACGAACTTGGGTTTGCCGGTCGTGCCGGACGTCCGGAAGATCCTGCAGACGGCGTCTCCGCCAGCGAACGGCGTCACCGGTCCTTCACGCGAAGCCGCTGCACGCGTGAACCAGTCCTCGGTCACGTCGATCGTGCGGGCGACGGTGCTCGGCCCGTTCTCCGGCGTGGCCATGCAAACGTCGCAAGGGTCCTCGCGATCGAGTCGATTGATGGACACGGCCCCGATGCGAGCGAGCGCGAGGATCGCCGTCAGGATCGGCAGGTCCCGCCGGATCGCAAGCGAGACCCGATGCCCGGGTCGCACGCTTGCGTCGAGCGCACGCTGCGCGACCGTGTCGATCAGCGTGTCCAGATCGCGGTAGGTGAACGCGATGCCGTCGCCCACGTACGCGAGGGCGTCGGGCGTGGATTCCGCATGGCGGCGAAGGAGGTCGCTGAGGTTCACGGGGATCCGCGATGGGTGCGTTTCGCGCGGCGGAGAAGATGGAAGGCGGCGATTATAAACAGTCGGGCGTGGCGGACTTTCGCGACGCGACCCGGGCGGTCGACCATCGGGGCGCACCGACGCCCTTTGCTCGTGCGATCGGCGCGTTCGGACGCTTCCCGGGCACGGCCTGTCAAAGGTTGCAGAACGCGAGCTCGAACTCGACGTCGCGGTCGAAGACGCTGCCGCGGTCCATGCCGGTGACGCCGATGAAGCGGATGTTCAGCGCGTACTTGTTGGCGCTGATCTCGGGCACGCAGGAAAGATCGCGCGCGACCGTGACGCGCAGCAGCTGCGCGACCTTGGTCGTCGTCAGCATCAGCTGGAACACGCCGCGGTAGGCGATGTGGCGGTTCGCGCGCCCGTTCTCGCGCAAGAGGCGCAGCACGATCGAAAGGCCGGCGAGCACCGGCTCGAACGGCGCGAACCAGCCGGCGAGGTCGGCGCGGCGCGACGCGGGGTCCCGATGCAGCCACCAGTGGTAGGCGGGGAGGTCGAACTCCGAGACACCGCCGGGAATGCCGCTGCGCTGCTTGATCGCCATCAGCCACTCGTTCTCGCGCAGGTGCGCGCCGAGCTTGCCCGACGGCACGAGCAGCTGCGCGGTCACGTGGTCGATGTCCGCGAGCAGCGCGTCGAGCGCTTCCGCCTCGATGCGCGGGTTGGCGCGCAGCGGGACGAGAAGCTGCCGCTGGCGCTCGAGCTCCTGCAGGAGCTCGGTCTTGAGGTCGGCGCGCGCCGCGATGTCGGCGATCTCGAACAGCGACGACAGCGCCGCGTGATGGTCCTGCGGCAGGTCGCCGGAAACGTAGACATGCGCGCGCGCGGCGACGTCCTCGAGACGCATCAGCGTGCGGATGCGCTCGTTCAGCGGGTGCTCGTATCGGATCAAGGGCGACCGGTCACGGGCGACAGGGAAAACCTGCCTTCGCCCGAAGCGGGTCAGCCGGAAATCGCTGGCGCAGCCAGTCGATCTCCGGCGGCAACGACTGATGGAACCGAGCGAGATGTCGGGGCACGACCCAAAGGGGCACGGTGAGCGTGCGCCATTGTCCTTGATTGGCGACGCGGATCAAGGCCGCGTGTCGCCGCGCGCCGCCGCGCGCGCGCGATACGCGGCGTCCAGCCGAGCGACCGCGGGCGCGATCGCCTCGGGCGCGCCCGAGTTGTCGAGCACGTCGTCGGCGCGCGCGAGGCGTTCGGCGCGCGGAAGCTGGACCGCCATGATCGCACGCACCGCGTCGGGCGAAAGGTCGCTTCGCTTAACGGCGCGACGCACCTGCTCGTCCTCCGCGCAGTCGACGACGAGCACGCGGTCGACGAGCGATGCGGTGCCGCCGCGCTCGAGAAGGAGCGGGACGACGAGGATGCCGTAGGGCGCGCGCCAGGCGGCGACGCGCCGGGCGATCTCGGCGCGGATCGGCGGATGCAGCGCCGCCTCGAGGCGATGGCGCACCGAGGCGTCGGCGAACGCGTGCTCGCGCAGCCGCGCGCGGTCGAGCGTTCCATCCGGCGCGAGGTATGCGGCGCCGAGAGCGGACAGCACCATTCGATGCCCGGCCCGCCCGGGCGCCGAAAGCTCATGCGCGATCGCGTCCGCGTCGACGATGGGCGCGCCGAGCGCGTCGAACGCCGCAGCGACGGCCGATTTCCCGCTGCCGATGCCGCCGGTGAGTCCGACGACCAGGCTCACCGCAGGTACAGAGCGTTGATGTCCGGGCCGAAGAACAATGCGAAGGCGCCGGCGCCGGCGAGCCACGGACCGAACGGCAACGGCGTCGCGCCGTCGCGCTTGCGGAACGCCATGGCGGCAATGCCGCCCACGGCGCCCAGCACGCTCGACACCAGCACGATCTGCGGGAGCATCGGCCAGCCGAGCCACGCGCCGAGCGCCGCGAGCAGCTTGAAGTCGCCGTAGCCCATGCCTTCCTTGCCGCGGATCAGCTTGAACAGCCAGTAGACCGTCCATAGCGACAGGTAGCCGGCGATCGCGCCGATCACCGCCGACGCGAGCGGGACGAAGAGGCCGAACAGGTTCGCGAGGAGCCCCGCCCACAGCAGCGGCAACGTCAGGTCGTCGGGCAGAAGCTGCGTGTCCGCGTCGATGAACGCGAGTGCGATCAGCGTCCAAAGGAATCCGCACGCGGCGAGCCCGGTCCAGGTCGGCCCGAACTTCAGGATCGCGGCGAGCGCGGCGGCGCCCGAGGCGAGCTCGACCATCGGGTAGCGCGCGGAGATGCGCGTGCCGCACGCCGAGCAGCGTCCCTTGAGCAGGAGCCACGAGGCGACGGGCACGTTCTCGAGCGCGGTGATCCGGTGGCCGCACGCCGGGCACGACGAGCGCGGAGCGACGAGATCGTAGCGCGGCAGCGGTTCGGGCTCGCGGCCGGCGAGCTCCGCGCACTGCGCTGCCCAGCCGCGCTCCATCATCCTCGGGAGCCGGTGGATGACGACGTTGAGGAAGCTGCCGACGCACAGCCCCACCACGGCGGCCGCGGGAAGCGCGACCGCCGGATCGAGGAGCGACGTCATCGCGGGCCGGATCCGCGCGGGAACTAGACGACCGCGCCGAGCTTGAAGATCGGCAGGTACATCGCGACGACGAGGCCGCCGACGACGATGCCGAGGAAGACGATGATGATCGGCTCGAGCAGCGACGACAGCGCCGCGACCGAGTCGTCCACCTCGCGCTCGAAGAAGTCGGCGATCTTGGTCAGCATCGCGTCGAGCGAGCCCGACTCCTCGCCGATCTGCACCATCTGGACCACCATGTTGGGGAAGAGGTGCGTTCCCATCATCGCGTTGGTGAGGCTCGTGCCGGTCGACACGTCGGTCTGGATGCGCTTGGTGGCCGTCGCGTACACCGAGTTGCCCGAAGCTCCCGCGACCGCGTCGAGCGACTCGACCAGCGGCACGCCGGCGGCGAACATCGTGGCGAGCGTGCGCGACCAGCGCGCGATCGTCGCCTTCTCGAGGATGCCGCCGATCACCGGCAGCTTCAGCAGCAGCCGGTCGAACGTGTAGCGGGCGGTGTCCGAGCGCTTGACCAGAACCGACAGGCCGAAGACGCCGCCGCCGATGACGAGGACGGCGAGCCACCACCAGGTGACGACGAAGTCCGACATGTCGATGACGAGCTGCGTAGGCGCGGGAAGCGACGCGCCGAAGCCCGCGAACACGTCCTTGAACGCCGGGATGACGAAGATCATGATCACCCAGACGACGACGATCGCGACGGTCACGACCGCGCTCGGGTAGAACAGCGCCGCCTTGATCTTGCTCTTCAGCGCGAGGATTTTCTCCTTGTAGCTCGCGAGGCGGTCGAGGATCGCGTCGATCATCCCCGAGCTCTCGCCGGCGGCCACCAGGTTGCAGTAGAGGGGGTCGAATTGCGCTGGATGCTGGCGAAACGCGTCGGCGAGGCTCGAGCCGGCCTCGATGCGCCCCTTGACGTCCATCATGAGGCGCGAGAAGCGCGCGTTGCTGTGTCCGCGCGCGACGATCTCGAAGCTCTGCAGCAGCGGCACGCCGGCCTTCAGCATCGTCGCGAGCTGGCGCGTGAAGAACGTGACGTCCTTCTCGGACACGCGCCGGCCGCCGCGAAACGATTGCCGCTTGATCTTGACGACGCGGATCCCCTGGCGTCGCAGGTTGCTGGTGACGACGGTCTCGGAAGCCGCCTTCGATTCGCCGCGCAGCTGGCGGTTGTTGCGGTCGACGCCCTCCCAGAGGAACGTGTATTCCCGGACGTCGGACTTGCGCGGAAGGGTCGCGGTGGCCATGGTCGTTCCTCGTCGTTACCTGGTGCTTCGGTCGCGGCGTCGCGTCACTCGTTCGTGACCGCCTCGATCTCCTCGAGCGACATCAATCCGGCCTTCACCTTGAGCAATCCCGACTGGCGCAGGTTGCGGATGCCTTCCCGCTTGGCGAGCTCGGCGATCTCGAGCGAGTTGCCGTTGCGCATGATCAGCGTGCGCATGTCGTCGGAAATCGTCATCACCTCGTAGATCCCGACGCGACCCCGGTAGCCGGATCCGCCGCAGTGGTCGCAGCCCTTGGGGCCGTAGGGAACCCACGAGCCGTCGAGGTCTTCCTCGGTGAAGCCGGCGCCCAGCAGCGCCTCGGGCGGGATGTCCTCGGGCCGCTTGCAATGCACGCACAGCTTGCGGCCGAGCCGCTGCGCGGTGATCAGGATGACCGACGAGGCGATGTTGAACGCCGGCACGCCCATGTTGGCGAGCCGCGTCAGCGTCGCGGGCGCGTCGTTCGTGTGCAGCGTCGAGAGCACCAGGTGGCCGGTCTGAGCGGCCTTGATCGCGATGTCCGCGGTCTCGAGGTCGCGGATTTCGCCGACCATCACGATGTCCGGGTCCTGGCGCAGGAACGCGCGGAGCGCGGTCGCGAACGTGAGCCCGGCCTTCTCGTTGACGTTGACCTGGTTGACGCCCGGCAACTGGATTTCCGCCGGGTCCTCGGCGGTCGAGATATTGATGCCCGGCTGGTTCAGGATGTTGAGGCACGTGTAGAGCGACACCGTCTTGCCGGAGCCGGTCGGCCCGGTGACGAGGATCATCCCGTAAGGCCGGCCGATCGCCTGCAGGAGCGCCTGCTGCTGGTCGGGCTCGTAGCCGAGCGCCTCGATGCCGAGCTTGATGCCGGCCGAGTCGAGGATCCGCATGACGATCTTCTCGCCGAAAAGCGTCGGAAGCGTCGAGACGCGGAAGTCGATCGACTTGGTCTTCGACAGCACGAGCTTCATGCGGCCGTCCTGCGGAACGCGCTTCTCCGAGATGTCGAGGCGGCTCACGACCTTGATGCGCGAGGCGACCTTGTCCTTGATCGCGAGCGGCGGCTGCGCGACCTCGGAGAGGATGCCGTCGACCCGGTAGCGGATACGATAGAAGCGCTCGTAGGGCTCGAAGTGGATATCCGACGCGCCGAGGGCGATCGCGTCGAGCAGGATCTTCTGGATGTACTTGACGACCGGCGCGTCCTCGACCTCGGCGTCTTCCTCGAGCGAGGTCGCGGCACTGCCGTCCTGCATGTCGACCTCGAGGTCGTCGAGGTTCGCCGCGTCCTTCAGCGTCGCGCCCGTCGCCTCCATGATCCGGTGGATCACGTGGCCGAGCTTGTCGTCCTCGACGACGACCGGCTCGACGACGAGGTTGTTGCGGAAACGCACCTCCTCGAGCGCCTGCATGTTCGCCGGGTCGGACACGGCGACGAACAGGCGGTTGCCGCGCTTCGCGAGCGGCAGCACGCGGCGCGTCTGCGCGATCTTCGCGTCGAAGTATTCCTTCTGGAACTGGTCGAGGTCGAACGACGCGAGGTCGAAGAGCGGCACACCGAACGCGCGCGAGCCGAATACCGCGACCTGCTGCGCGGTGAATCGCTTGCTCGTCAGCAACTGCTCGACGAAGGTGATGCCGGCCGACTGCGCCTGGTTCTGCAGCGACTCCGCCTCGACCTCCGGCATCAGCCCGTGCTGGGCGAGCGCGCGCGCGAGTCCGCTCAGGTTGCGGGTGGCGGCGTGCGTGGCCATCGATTCGCGTGGGCTCGGAGTCGGGTTGCGGAGATTGCGGTGGGCGGACGGGAGACTGAAGCAAGCGGCGTGCCGCCGCGCGGGCGCCGGCGCGACCCGGCGTCGTCATCCCAAATCCATGAAACTTAACGAGAAGATGATGCCTTCTCGTCCCGGCTTTGTAAAGGCGCCGAGGGACGGCCCACCGGCGGCAGCAGGCGCACCACCTTTACGGCACGGCCCTGCGTCTGGACGATCTCGATCGACTGCCCCGCGATGCGGAATGCGGCGCCCGCCTCGGGGATGTCCCCCAGATGGTCGACGATCAGCCCGTTGAGCGTCTTCGGGCCGTCGAGCGGGAAGCGCGTCCCCAGCCTGCGGTTGATCGTGCGAAGCGACGCCATCCCGTCCACGGTGACGCTCCCGTCGGCCTCGCGCTTGAATCCGCTGCCGGCGTCCGGGGCGGTCGTCGTGAACTCGCCGATGATCTCCTCGACGATGTCCTCGATCGTCACGAGACCCTTGAGCTCGCCGTATTCGTCGACGACGAGCCCGATGCGCTGCCGATCGGCCTGGAATTGCGTCAGCTGCGTGAGCAGCGACGTGCCCGCCGGAACGAAATACGGCTTGCGCAGCAACGGTCGCAGCGCCTCGGGGTCGATCTCGCCCCCGTCCTGCATCATGCCGACGACGTGCTTCAGGTGCAGCACGCCGATGATCTGGTCGGGCGAGCCCTCGTAGACGGGCAGCCGCGTGTGGTACGAGGTCGAGAGCTGCTGGCGCAGCAGCTGCGGCTTCGCCGAGAGGTCGAGCGAGTGGATCTGCGGCCGCGGCACCATCACGTCCTCGACGGTCACCGCCTCGAGGTCGAACAGGTTGGCGAGCATCGCGCGGTGCTTGCCGCGGAAATACTGGTTCCCCTCGAGCACGAGCGCGCGGATCTCCTCCTGCGAGAGCGCGCCGCCGGAGTCCTTGGGCGGCGCGAAGCGCGCGAGCTTGAGGAGGCCCTGCACGAACAGGTTGACGAACCACACGGCGGGGGTCGCGAACTTGAGCAGCGGCGACAGCGTGTAGGCGACGGTCGGCGCGAGCTTGTCCGCGTATGCCGCGCCGACGACCTTGGGCGTCACCTCGGAGAACACGAGGATCAGGAACGTGATCGCGACGGTGCCGACCGCGAGCGCGAGCTTGCCCTCGCCGAACAGCCGCTCGCTCAACACCGCGGTGAGCGTCGCGGCGGCCGCGTTGATCAGGTTGTTGCCGAGCAGGATCACGCCCAGCAACCGGTCGGTCTGCGCGAGCAGGTGCAGCGCGGTGCGCGCGCCGATCGAGCCGCGCTGCGCGCGATGCTTGAGGCGCATCCGGTTGGCCGCCATCATCGCGGTCTCGGCGAGCGAGAAGAAGCCCGACGCGACGAGCAGCACCGCGAGGGCGATGCCGAGGGTCGTGAGCGAGATGCCTTCCATGGTTTCGGGTTTCAGGTTTCAGGTTTCAGAATTCACATTTCAGATGCCGGAACCCAAGCGACGCCTCGCGCCGCACGCGGCTCCGGCATCGGCGATCCGCCACCGCCATCCGGCACCCGATCTCAGCGGCCCAGCACGACCTCGAGCACGAACTTGGATCCGAGGTAAGCGAGGATCAGCAACGCGGTGCCGGAAAGGATCCAGCGCAGCGCCTGGCGGCCGCGCCATCCGTAGCGCCAGCGTCCCACGACGAGCGCGCCGAACACGAGCCACGACGCGACCGCGAACACGTTCTTGTGCGTGAACTGGAACGCGCGGCCGAACACCTGCTCGGAGAAGAGGACGCCGCTCGCGAGCGCCAGCGACAGGAGCGCGAATCCGATCCCGATCAGGCGGAACAGCGTGCGCTCCAGCGTGAGGAGCGGCGGAGTCGCCGCGCCCGCGGGAAGGCCGCGGTGCAGCCGGCTCTCGAGTCCGGTCATCACGAGCGCCTGCGCGGCCGCGACGATGAAGAACGCGTAGGCGAAGAGCGCGACGGCGATGTGCGCGGTGGCGAGCGTCTCGCCCGAATACGGAAAGCGATGCGGCGAGACGACGAGCGCCGGAACGAGCGCGGCGAGAGCGGCCACCGGAAGCACCACGGCGCCGACGCCGGGTAGCGTGGAAAGCGCGCCGGTGAGCCATGCGACCAGCACGCTGAGCAGCGCGACGAGCGACAGCGCGTGCGGGAGCGAGAGGTCGAGTCCCTGCGGCGTCGCGATGCCGGCGCCCGCGGCGATCGCGTGCACGGCGATCGCCGCGGGCGGGAGCGCACGCTTCAACCGCTCGGACGCGCCGGCGCCGGGCCACAGCGCCCAAGCGGCGGCCGCGTAGAGCGCCGAAGCGACGAGGTGCAGTAGAATCATCGAAGCGCGGACGAACCGCGTCGCAGAGTGTAGCGCAGGCGCGAGGGCGCGTGCGCTCGAACGCGGGGACCCATGCTCGACCAACTCACCGAACGCCTGTCGCGCGTCGTCAAGACGCTGCGCGGCGAGGCGCGCCTCACCGAGGCCAACATCGCCGACGCGATGCGCGAGGTGCGCCTCGCGCTCCTCGAGGCCGACGTCGCGCTGCCGGTCGTCAAGGATTTCGTCGCGCGCGTGCGCGAGAAGGCGCTCGGCGAGGAGGTCGCGGGTTCCCTGACGCCCGGCCAGGCGCTCGTCGGCGTCGTGCACCGCGAGCTCACCACGCTGATGGGCGCGGGCGCCGTGCCGCTCGACCTCGCGACCCGCCCGCCCGCGGTGATCCTGCTCGCGGGCTTGCAGGGTGCGGGCAAGACGACGACGGCCGCGAAGCTCGCGCGCCTCCTGCGCGAGCAGAAGAAGAAGGTGCTCGTCACGTCGGCCGACGTCTACCGTCCCGCGGCGATCGCGCAACTCGCCACGCTCGCAGCGCAGGTCGGCGTCGACGTGTTCCCGTCGGCGACGGACGAAGCGCCGCGCGACATCGCCATGCGCGCGCTCGAGTGGGCGCGCACGCACTACCACGACGTGCTGATCGTCGACACCGCGGGCCGGCTCGCGATCGACGAGGCGATGATGAAGGAGATCGCCGACCTGCACGCGGCGGTGTCGCCGGTCGAGACGCTGTTCGTCGTCGACGCGATGCAGGGCCAGGATGCGGTCAACACGGCGAAGGCGTTCCGCGAAGCGCTGCCGCTGACCGGCGTCGTGCTGACCAAGCTCGACGGTGACGCGCGCGGCGGCGCCGCGCTTTCGGTGCGCGCGGTCACCGGCGCGCCGATCAAGTTCGCCGGCGTCTCCGAGAAGATCGACGGGCTCGAGGTGTTCCATCCCGAGCGCATGGCCTCGCGTATTCTCGGCATGGGCGACGTGCTGTCGCTGGTCGAGCAGGCGCAGAAGTCCGTCGACGCGGTCGAGGCGCAGAAGCTCGCGAAAAAGGTCAAGTCCGGCAAGGGCTTCGACCTCGAGGACTACCGTTCGCAGATCGCGCATATGCGGCGGATGGGCGGCCTCGCCGGCATGGTCGACAAGCTGCCCGCCGAGCTTCGCGCGGCCGCCGCGAACACGCAGGTCGACGAGCGGCGCATCGCGCGCCTCGAGGCGATCATCCAGTCGATGACGCCGTCCGAGCGCGCGAAGCCCGAGATCCTGAAGGCGTCGCGCAAGCGGCGGATCGCGGCGGGCGCCGGGGTCAGCGTGCAGCAAGTGAATCAGCTGCTGAACCAGTTCGAGCAGGCGCAGAAGATGATGAAGATGGTCGCGAAGGGCGGCATGCAGAAGATGATGCGCGGCATGCG